>NZ_JASWIM010000045.1:0-35581 GCF_030291335.1 Arenibacter flavimaris | reverse complement strand
GTACTTTTTGCCAGTTCGGTGCAGGATTGCACACTTTTTTTTGATACATAAATTTTAGATTTAGATTAATCCATATAATTTACGAAATCTAGCTGAAAAGGTTACCGAAGGTTTAGTTCAACAATTGTATATAGTCACTAGTGTGTATATTCCTATTTTGTCTACACCACTAATCTAGTGGATTTTTTATATTTTTAAAAGTATTTGTTGCTACATGGGTATATATTTCCGTCGTCTTGCTGGATCCATGTCCCAACAGCACTTGTATTTGTCTGAGATCCACCCCAGACTCCAATAGATGGGTGGCGAAACTATGTCGTAAAACATGTGGGGTCACGGATTGTTTTATTTTAGCTTTTAATGCTGCCTCTTTAACAATTTTAAGTACACTTTGAGCACTGTACCTACCGCCTCTCTGGCCTTCGAACAAATATTCGCGAGGCTTCCATTCCCTAAAATATAAACGCAGATCTTCCAAAACAGTCTGTGATAAAAGGGTATGTCGGTCTTTATTGCCTTTCGAACCCTGTACTCTGATCAACATACGTTTACTGTCTACATCTTCCAGTTTTAGGTTTAACAATTCGCTGCGACGGAGACCTGAACTGTACAACAGGCTTATGATACATCTATGCTTTAGGTTATTGGTGTTTTCAATAATGGAAAGTACTTCTTCTTTCGAAATCACTGTGGGAAGTTTAAATTCCCTCCTAGGTCGCTCAATCTCATAGAATCGATTGGGCATTCCCAGCACTACCTCATAGTAGAATTTTATGGCATTAATGGCCTGATTTAAATAGGAATTGGAAACATTTTTTTGTACTAGTTTTTGAAGAAATGCCCGTATGTCACTTTCATCGATGGCGTTCAGGTTTTTTTCCTTGTAATGATTGATGAAAAGTTCAAAAAAATGCACATAAGTACGAACCGTGTTATTGGCATATTTTTTTAATTCCAGTTTTAGTAGATATTCTTCCGGACAGAACCTGTATTCGGGGATGGGTTTTCTTTTTCTGAACCACTCTACATCAACACATTCATTGCCCGTATTTAGCGGTTTATTGGATAGGAACCTGTTGTAATTGATCCAGACGACTCCTCTAAAAGTGTTGAAAATGATACCAAGATTGTCCTTGGTGTTGGGAATATAGGCCATATTATACTGTTCGCTCCATTTGGGGTTGGGAAGACTTTTTATCAACCCCTGTATAAGCTTGTCTGGAGAAAACTTAATGCCTATCATCTTTTGATCGTGGATCATAAGATGGTAAAGCGTTATGGATTTAAAGGGATTCATGTAGCAAGTTTAATTAAAAAACAAAATTTAAATCGTATATTATGTGTATAATATATGCGTACAAATGGATAATGAGAGAAGATGTCCTGTCTGCAGTATTTTGGTAAAAGGACGGTCCGATAAGATATTTTGCTCCACCAAATGCAGGTCCATAAACCAATATGAAAATCGACAGCAAACCGAAGCTTTTTACCTGAAGGTGGATAGGCAATTGAAAATAAATAGGAAACTTCTTAAGAAATATAACAGATCGGGCTATACTACTATTAGAAGATCCGAACTTATGGAAGAAGGTTTCGATCCAAAATTTTTCACCCATTATTGGAAGAACCAAAAAGGAGACGTCTACCTCTTTGTTTATGAATATGGTTTTTTGAAATTGACGGATAAGGGTAAAGACAAGTATGTCCTGGTAATTTGGCAGGATTATATGAATACAACCCAATAATATTTGGAATTGAATTTACTGCCGATCTTCTATCAAAGGGTAGGATGGTTTCTCCATTACTCCTTCATCACTGAATAAAGAATATCTGTCAACATCTTGAAGAACAGTTGTTATAAGTTGGACCTTATTATTGATCAAGGCGCTGTCCTGAACCAAACGGATACCATGGCTGTAGTCGGCATATGTTTCGCTGTGACCCGCATAAACGGGTTGGATGGGAGTTCCATTTTGGTAATGCCAGCCATAAATAACAACCGGCGGGGACGGATTTTTATAGATTTTGTTCGAGATAATAACATCCTTTTTATGTCCCGCCACCAAAACACCCATAGGAGCCTGATCAAGGGCTTTCTTCCTTTGCCTTTTTAATAATATATTATGTTCCCACATTACAGGAATTGTTGTCATTTGTGGACTGGGAGGAATGGGCGACGGGGGCAATTTTAATGAAGCGTTGCTCCATATTTGATCTACCATCTGCTTGGTAGGAAGGGTGAAACCAATGGCCTTTGCTATTCTCTGGGCCAATATAGGGGTCATTGGTGTTAGGAAATAATCGGTATCGGAGCCAATAGCCAAATAATCCGGCAGTACAAAATAGGTAACTATATAAGTTGAATCCTTTAGGCCTCTAGAAAATGAAATGGGACTCAGCTCACGTAAAAAATTAGGTACATTTCCGTTCAAAATTTGTCGGTAAATTTGCTTTTCCCTGTTCTCCACGCTCAAGGTTTCAATCTGATATTTAAAAGCGCTGCCCGAAATGGCATCACTGCTACGAGCAGGAAGGGGTAACTTTTGGGCTTTCAATAAGCCCGAAAGTGCCAATGCTAAAAATAGGATCGTAAAGGTTAACTTGTTCATTGCCGTTTTTACGAAGGTAGTTTTTTGAATTTTTTAATATCAAAAACGGACATACTTTACAAATTTGTTAGGCATTGCATTTAGCCAATGCATGCTTATAACTTTATGGTTTGTTTTGGTACATGTTGTAATAATAGGTGGCGGCGGCTAAATCTTCCAAGGCATGTCCAACCGACTTAAACATTGTAATTTCCCTATCGTTCCTCCTACCGTGTTTTTTTTGGGAAGTGAGCTCAAATAAATCGGCCTTAATGTCCGCCTCTTTCAAAACCCCACTTTTTAATGGTATAACGATGTCCCCACTTTCTTTTAAGCCACCTTGATAAGTATCTATATATACTTCCGCCTTGTTAATTGTTTCGTCATCAGCCTCCCGCATATCTACCTTATAGGCTCCTACCAAATCCACATGTTGTCCAGGTTTTAGATATTTCCCCAAAACAAGGGGTGTTTTGGACAAAGTGGCCGAGGATATAATATCTACTTCAGAAATTTTATCCTCAATGTCTTTTATAGGTTGGATATGGAAGGGTGCATTTTGTAGCTTTTCGCAAATATCCATCGCCCTGGCATAATCCCTACCCCAGACATACACCGTTTTTAATGGGCGTACACTGGCATGGGCAAATATTAAATTGGGGGCAAGGGCACCCGTGCCAATCATTAATAGGGAACTGGAATTTGCCCTGGATAAGTATTGTGATGCCAAAGCAGAGGCTGCGGCCGTTCTCTTTACAGTTAAGCTCTTGGCCTCCAGAATCCCAAGGATGCTGCCTTTTAAGGCATCCAAATAAATATACGTCCCTTGAATGGCCGGGAGGTTAAACTGACCATTTTTGGGGCTCACAGTGGCAATCTTTACCCCAGCCTGTTTTCCAGGGTTCCAAGCAGGCATCAATAACAAGGTTGAATCCTCTTTTACTTCAGGATTGGGAAAATCGTGATGATGTCTCATGGGCACTATGGTGTCCTGGTCCATAAATGCAGCCTTTAGCACATTGACGAGGCTGGAAAAATTTGTGTTTTTCTCTATAAAACTAGCGGGAATTTGGGTTATTTTATCCATACGGACAAAGTTATAAAAATAACGGATAATTTAGGTCGGTTTTAAATTGCCATACCTGCCATTGGATTGGTCAAGGATGCTTCCGGGAGTATACAGATATAAGCCTTCATTTGCAAGTGGACCAAATTTTGGGAGGTAAGAGAGGCAACAATGGTTCAGGATAAATTGTGAGCTGGAAAGATGAAGATATAGGCTGTTCCTGGGCCGGTTATAAAGGCCTTGCCTGCCCTTTTGGATAATCCCCTAAATGCCTTTTCGGTATGCAGGCCGATAAACTTTTAATGGGAGATGTTTTGCCTCAAAGGAACTCGGTCTTACGCTCAATTAAATGGCCGCTTATGTTATTTTATTGAGCAAACCTATTTGGTTAAAAAGAATACTCCTTGTGAAAATAGCAAGGGATACAGAACTTTCCTTGCAATCCACTGGATCGGTAAGCATTTTAAGTTGTTCGAATCCAAAATTGCCATCATCCGCTAAAAATAATTTCAAGCCACTTAATTATTTAAACAAATTTGATTAGCTTAGGAGGAGTTGTTCGATTTGGGAATCAGCTATTTATGTCAAAAAAAAAGATTTCATGTGCGCTTAGTTTAAGCAAAAATGGATACATCTAACGTCATCCAATCCTTAGTATATTAATTATTCCCAAAAATGGATTTAAATTTTTCGGTACCGAATAGGAAATATAAAGAAATGGAAGTTCTCCTTCGCTTAAAAAGCATTTTGCTTATGTTGCTGTTTTCGGGCGTTTTGATGCAATGTACAAAGAAGCTGCCACCAGGAGATCCTGATAATGGGGGATTGGTGCTTCCGGAAGGTTTTGAGGCCGTTGTGGTGGTGGACAGTATAGGACCTGCCCGGCATCTTGCGGTAAATGACAACGGTGATGTATATATAAAAATGCGATTTGCCCATGAAGAAGGTGAAAATATGGGTCTGCGCGATACCGATAATGATGGAAAAGTAGACCAAATGGAACGGTTTGGGGTGTTTGATCAACGTGGGTATTATGCCACCGGGATGCGGATCTATAAGGATTATTTATATTACAGTACGGCCAGTACGGTATATAGACAAAAACTTACTAGGGGTAAGTTGATACCGGAAAGTGAACCGGAAATCATGCTCACGGATAACTATCAAGATTCCCCTTATGGCTATTCCCATATCGCCAAACCTCTAACTTTTGATCGGAATGGTCATATGTATGTTCCCTTCGGCTCCCCCGGAGATGTTTGCCAATCAAAGGAACGGAATAGAATGCCCGGAGCACCTGGGCAGGACCCTTGTCCAGAATTGGAATGGCATGCCGGTATATGGCAGTTCGACGCCAATAAGCCCGGCCAGACACAAAAGGGCGGATACCGTTATGCAACTGGAATTAGAAGTGTTGTGGGAATGGATTGGAACCATTACGATGATACCTTGTATGCACTGCAGCATGGAAGGGACAATATGAACCGTAACTGGCCCGAGTATTACTCCCCATGGCAAAGTGCCATGCTTCCCTCCGAGGAATTTCTTAAAGTAAAGGATGGGGCCAATGCCGGGTGGCCGTATTATTACTATGATCATATGCAGGGCAAAAAATTACTCAATCCGGAATATGGGGGAGATGGTAAAAAAGAGGGCAACGGGGCAGAATACGAGCAGCCAATTATTGGTTTTCCCGGACATTGGGCCCCCAATGACCTACATTTCTATCGGGGAGATCAATTCCCTGAGCATTATAAAAATGGCGCCTTTATAGCCTTTCATGGATCCACCATTAGAGCTCCTTTTCCTCAAGCGGGCTACTTTATTGGTTTTGTCCCATTTAAAAATGGGCAAGCTGGCGAATGGGAAGTTTTTGCCGATGGCTTTACACAGGTCGATAAAATAGTTGATACCGACGATGCAGGGTACAGGCCAATGGGTATTGCCATGGGGCCGGATGGTTCATTGTATATAAGCGAAAGTGAACATGGAAAAATTTGGAGGGTAATGTACAAAGGGGACAAGAAAAATTTTGGTAGGGACCAACTTGTTCAAATGGAAGGACTCAAAAATTTACCACATATAAAAACACCCGATGAAATTAAGGATGACCTTACACCGCTTAGGGCCGAGGCAGGAGCAATATTGTATAATAAATACTGTGGATCCTGTCACATGGCAAATGGGATGGGAGATGGCAGCAGGTTTCCGCCTATCGCCGGTTCCGAATGGGTCAAAGGGGACCAGGAAAGACTTATAGATGTTGTGTTGAGTGGCTTAAGTGGGCCTATTGAGGTGAATGGCAAGTCCTTTGACGGGGTAATGCCGGCAGTAGACTACTTGGAAGACGAAGAAATAGCCCAGATCCTCACCTATATTAGGAAGGAATTCGGAGATAATGCCGCTCCCGTGGGGTCCTACTACGTTAAACGAGGCCGATACTATGCAAGAAAGAAAAAGGAGGTTTTAAAGAGCGGAATTTAATTGTCTTTATAAATGTTGCCCAGTCTGTGGGGTGATTTTTAAAGGGGGGAGTTCCAATGTCTGTTTCAATCCTATTTTATTATTCCTTTACTAGTGAACAAGTTTTGCATAGGTTGTATGGTCATCCATATTTGGTATTCGTTTTGGAAGGTTTAAATTGATTCTGGCATATATCCTTAGCTTAGATTAACTTTAACGGCCAAACCCGTCAGCCAATTAATATGAACAAAGCCATTTTCTTTCTTTTTTTTATTCCCATTTTGACCTTTTCCCAAAACAAAAGTATAGGGCACAAACCAAGTGTAAACCTGGGCACTACTTATGTGGATAAACCATTTGTCCAGGAATATCATGAGGCCTTTATGGTTGCCGACAACAGTGAAGGCCCCAACAATGTTAGGGCCATACAGCCCCAAATGGATGGAAGTGTCTGGATTGCTACCAAAAGTGGGATTTATCAAAAGGAAGATGGTTCCAGGGAATGGAAGATTGTCATTGCCGGGGATAACCAAGGTCCGGCCTATGACGTAGAGATTGATAAAGATCAAAATGTTTGGATGGCCACTTGGAACGGAGTTTATAGGAGTGGGACTGGCGACATCCAGAAAATGGAAGGTCCCAAGCCACCTATTGCCAAACTGGTATCCACAAAAGAGGGTGTATATGCCTTGGGGCCTTATGGAATATGGTTGTACCAAGATAGGAAATGGTCAAAAAAGGATTATAGTACTGCAAGTAGTATTCGGACCGTGCTGTCTGACCATAATGGCGGACTTTGGATAGGTACGGACGTGGGTCTATACCACTGTAACGCCGAAAAAACAACGGCATATCAGGGAAACGAGGATTTGATCAGTGCTTATGTTAGGGGAATGGATTTTGACCAAAAGGGAAATTTGTGGATAGGTGGTTTGGGAGGGGTATCCATTAGGAATAAAATCGAAAAAATTGGTGAAAAAAGGCCGGAAGATGGGATTGTCAATGCCAATGTAACTACGGTCGCAAAAGGGCCTGATGGGAAGATGTGGGTGGGAACCCAATATGGAATTACAAGATTTGTCCCTGGAGAAAAGGAGTATTCCGTTCGATTGGGCAGACGTTGGTTGGTATCCAACGAGGTTAGGGATATCGCTTTCGATCAGCAGGGAAATGCATGGGTCGCTACGGCCAATGGAGTAAGTGCCATAAAGAACAGACAGATGACACTTGAAGATAAGGCCGACTTTTTTTATGATAAACTGATACGGCGCCATGTAAGGGAACCATGGATTATAGCCCGATCCAAATTGGTGGTTCCAGGTGATACCACCACCATTCAACCGGAGGATGACGATAATGACGGGGAGTTTACCTCCAATTATCTGGCCATGGAATCCTTTAGGTATGCAACCACCCAAAATCCAGAGGCAAGATTACGGGCCAAAAAAGCCTTTGATTTCTTACATTTTTTAAGGGAAGTAACCGGTGTTGATGGCTTTTTCGCAAGAACCATAATTCCGGCCACATGGGAGAAATCCCATGATATGAACCGCACTTACACCGATCGTGAACTGGCCGATGAAATAATTGATAATCCAAGGCAAAAACCAGTAGAAAAACGTTGGCATGTTTCCAAGGACGGCAAATGGAAATGGAAGGGCGATACCAGTAGCGATGAGATCTCAGGGCATTTATTCGGCTATTATTGTTATTATAACCTAGTGGCCGATGCCAAGGAAAAAAAACGGATAGCAGATCATTTTAGCAAAATTATGGACCATCTAATAAAAAACGACTTTAATTTGGTAGATGTGGATGGAACCCATACCAAATGGGGCGTATGGTCCCCGGACATTCTGAACCACAATCCCGATTGGGCGCCCGAAAGGGCCTTGAACTCATTGGAGTTGTTGGCTTTTTTGAAGTTTGCCCATCACATTACCCAAAAGGACAGGTATCAAAAGGAATATTTGAAGTTGATAGAGGAAGAGGGGTATTTGGACAATGCAAAAACCTTGCACAATACCAATCCTTCCTGGGAGACCTATTTTGATATCTTTTTATCGCTGTATATGTATCCAACCCTAATTAACTATGAAGAGGATCCGGTATTGAAAAGGGAGTATCAGGCCCATTTGGAGCAATGGTTCAACAAACATAAAAGGGCAAAGAGCCCTATGATCAATTTTACATATAATCTTCTAACAGGAGGTTCCGATGAGTTGGATAGCTCCATAGGTTTCCTAAAAGACGCTCCTTTGGACTTGGTAGACTGGAATATTGACAATGCAAAACGGGAAGACCTTAAGGTAGTTCGGCAACCTATACTTGAGGAGCTGCAGACGGCTTTGCGCCCACCAAGCGAGTACCGAACCATGCGATGGGATCAAAACCCTTATGTGGCCGATAGCGGCGATCCGGCCCAGGAAAAAGAACCTGTTTATTGGTTGCTGCCCTACTGGATGGGCCGGTATTTAAACTTGATATCGGCGCAAAAGTAAATCTTTGGCTTATCTCAAGAATACTTTTTGTGCATGATAATTGTACGCAAATTACTGCATCAAATACTGCCATTTTTGGTTTTATGTAATGGAAAGTGCTTAAAAGAGATTGTTTTTTACCAGTTCAAAATAGCTGGCGCTTACCGGAATGGCCACCTTGTCAATTAATAGATCCCTTCCTTTCAGGGCACTCACCTTTTTCTTGTTTACGATAAAGGAGCGGTGCACCCTCATGAACAGTTCCGTAGGCAGTTTTTTCTCCAAAGCCGTAAGGCTCTGATTGCTCATAATTTTACCCTCTGTGGTATGATAAATGGCATATTCGCTATCACTTTCAATATAAAGAATGGAACCATACCTCAGTTTATGCAGGTCATAGCCCGATTTAACGATTATTGAATCCACTGTGGCTTCCTGGTGGGAGTCGATCTTTATTTTGTTGACAGCCTTTAAAAAGCGTTCAAATGTAATAGGCTTTAAGAGATAATCTATGGCATTTAGTTCAAAACCTTCCAAGGCATATTCCGAGTATGCCGTTGTAAAGATGACCTGAGTTGACGGCGGAATCATTTTTGCAAACTCTGTACCTTTAATTTCGGGCATTTGGATGTCCAGTAGCAGCAGATCTATTTTTTGCTCCTTAAGCACTCTCATGGCGTCCAAGGGATTTTCAAAATCGGCCACCAATTCCAAAAAATTCACTTTTGCAATATAGGTTTTGAGGAGGCTTCGTGCCAATTCTTCGTCGTCTACAATTAAACATTTAATGGTTCCCATTCAGATCTATGTGCAGTTGAACTTTAAAAGTAGTTAATTCTTTTTGGATCTTTAAGGTATGCTTTTTTGGATATAGTATTTCCAATCTTTTCTTTACATTTTCCAAGCCTATTCCCCCAATGTTGTCTTTTTGCATTGGTACTTTGGGGATACTGTTTTCAATTTCAAAATTGATGTTTTTATCGTCGGAGAAGATACTTATTTTTAAAAAAGAATCTGTTATCTTTTCCAAATTACCATGTTTTAGGGCATTTTCAACAAAGGGAATGAATAGCATGGGGGCTACCTTGACAGCATCGTTTTTTATTTGAAATTCGGTTTGTATGGGATAGGTTTTACTGCTTTTTAAGACGTACATGGCCAAATAGTCCTTTATATAATCGACCTCTTTTCCAAGGGGTACAAAAGCTTGTTCACACTCGTACAAAACATAACGCAGCATATTGGACAAGGTACTGATACCTTGTTGGGTCTTGTCCGAATTGGTAACCGAAAGCGCATAAATATTGTTTAGTGAATTGAACAAAAAATGTGGGTTGATCTGTGACTTCAGTAGTTTTAATTCAGTTTGCAAATTTTCATTCTTGTTCCTAATATTCTCTTCTTCCTTCTTTTGGGCAAACAAAAATGTCTCCACAAAAGTAGCTAGTACATAGGCAATGGACAGGACCAGGAAATGGATTAAAAATTGGGGGGGTGCCTTGGGCCGCACTCCAGGTGGTGGTCCTGCTATATGGGTTGGCCGGCCACCAAGAATTCCCACAAGAGTTTCTGAAACCAGGGCTGAACACAATACAATTACAGTTATGGAAATGATGACAAATAGAATATATTTCTTTTTGAATAAAAGGGCCGGAGCGGTATAATAGATCAATACGGCAATAACTACACATTGCAATACAAATGGAAGTGTATTCCGTTGAAGGAAAAGTACATCATCGGTCATGAGCAACCATGCCATCAGCCATACACTAAGCCATAGCAAGATGTGAAAGAGAAATCGTTTTGTTCTGTCCATGCTACAAATTAAAGGAATTAATTTTCATCACAATGCAAAAATAGGCCCTCCTGGCCCTCCATTATTTATAGTTCACCGTTCGTAACACTTTATTCGCTTAAAACCTGCGTTGGTTCACAGAAAGAAGCCATTTGGTATTCAACCATGGGCCATCTTTGTAGTCGAAATAGTGAATTCTAAAAACAATAACAATGAAAAAAATGATAGTAAAATCGGCAGTATTAACAGCAATGGTAACCGTGTTTTTTAGCGCGAATGTTAACGCACAACAACCTCAGGGCGGACAGGGGCAAAAAGAGCCGCCATCCGTTGATGAAATTTTTGGGCAAATGGATAAGGACGAGGACGGTAAACTTTCCAAAAAGGAAATAAAAGGCCCTCTAAAAAATGATTTTGCAAAAATAGACACCGATGAAGATGGCTACATCACCAAGGAAGAACTGGAAAAAGCTCCCAAGCCCAAAGGAAGGAAACGCGACTAGGATATGCCCCAAATTGTAAAATTCTAAAACAAAAATGATGAAAAACCTAATTCCACTTTTATTTGTTTGCACCGTGCTTTTCATTTCCTGCAATAGTTGCAGTAACGATAGTGCTGATATTGTTGACGGAACCAAGGATGGCGATACCGCAGATGAGACCAAGGTTGTAGATGTTGATGCATCCCTCTTTCTAACAAGTAATGGATCCGTTTCCGTTACTACGGTCCCCTGTACACTTTCCGATGGTACGTCTACCGACTGCTATCAGATTGTGGCTAACAGTACCCCCGCGGACCATGAAATGGGACCATGGTGTCCGGATAATATTTCTGATGCTGCGGATAAGGGTGGAATATGGCTTGAAAATGGTGAAGTCTATGATGTTGACGGCGCCTTTATTGAAAATATGGCCAATTTCTATAACGATAGTACCTGGAAAATGTACGACGCCAATGGGGACATATATACCACTGAAACGGAAGATGATTGCGCCAATGCCGCCAACCCTAATGTAGGGGAGGAGTACGAAAATTTTTGTGTGGAATGTTTACCCTCCTATGTTACGGATTTAACCCAGAAGTATTTAATTCCAATTACGCCTGTTAAACAATCGACGTCTACGGATTTTGGCGGATTCGGCCCTCCGGGGATGGGCGGGAACGGACCTTCCCAAAGAGGCGTGGCTTTTAATGGGGTTGTTTTTGATGCCCCGGCACCTACAGACGCCATTTTAGGGGCCTATACCTTGGCACCCTTTGATGACGCAGGTGGGCATATAAATTTAAATGCAGGGTATCATTACCATGCCGCTACCGGAGTATCTACCCAATTGGCACAAGATGATGGGCATTCGGCTATGATAGGATATGCCATGGATGGCTTTGGCCTTTATGCCCAATTGGATGCCAATGGGGAGGAACCTACGGATCTGGATGACTGTAGGGGACATTCGGACGAAACAAGGGGCTATCACTATCATGTAGCGGCACCCGGATCAAATAGCTTTATTAATTGTTTAAATGGGGCTTACGCCAATTAATATTAATTGAGAAGGATCAAAACTAAGTTGTTTGTTTTAGACTTGATTCCTTATATAAAAGATAGGATTATGTACAGAAGGATTTCCATCATTTGTTTACTATTTATGGCAATGGCGGTTAAGGCCCATCAGGCAGATCTATCCACTACAATGCTGGTGGAAAAACCGGACAATAGTTGGGTGTTGCAGATTAGTGCCTCCCTAACCGCTTTTCAGCATGAAATACGCACCCATTTTTCCGAAACACCTTATGAAACTCCAGATGAGTTTCGGCAAATGGTATTGGAACACATTAAAAACAATCTCCATATCAGTTTCAATGGAGGTGGGGATATTTCTTTCAGTAATGGAGTGGTTATACTAGGTCATGAAACCAAAGTGGTATTCGAGGTCTTCGGAATACCTTCGGAAATAAATTCGGTATTGGTTAAAAATAGCGCCTTTAAGGACATCCATAGAAATCAGACTGCCTTATTTCTTTTTAAGGATGGTTTTGGCAAAGAACAATTTCTTTTAAATGAAGCCAATGATCATACCTTGGCATTAGAGGTTGGCGGAAATAAATTTGTGGAGGCGGGCCATTATGAGGCAAGTTTATTTTCGTCCAATATAGGGATAATTTTATGGGGTGTTTCCGCTATAGTTGTTCTAGGTGTAAGTGTTTTGGGGGTAGGATTTTTATTCAAGAAATTCAAAAGCCGAAAAGAAATTCCTTTGACTATAGTTCGCTGATTTTTTTCGCTGGACAAACCCTCCGTTCACTTAAAGGTCAAGGGTGCATATGGATTTGGAAATTTTGATGTTTCCCAATAATCGAGCTTTGTTGCAACATAAGTTCAAAATAAACTAAAATCGTTTTAAAACAATAGATATGAAAAAAGAAGGAAAATTGAAAAAAAATATGGCGGCCATGGCACTGGCTCTGGCCTTGCTATTAACAACCTTAATTGCCTGTAGTGCAGATAGTGCTTCCGATGAGGATACTGAAGAAACTGCGGTGACCGAATTGCACGCTGCATTTTCAGCATTCAATTCCGACGCCACCACAATTTTTTTGGACGGCTCCAATGTAGTTATAGAAACTACTGGTCTGCCCGACCATGAAACCGTGTATTGGGGAGAAGGCAATGCCCTTTATAAAGAGGAACCCGATGTGGATAGAACGCCAAGCATCATGTCCAGCAACAATAATGCCACCACAATTACAGTAGATGCCACTCCCAATTTAACGGGAAGTACCGTATCCACTCAGCTGAATACTATTGGTATTGCCGTAAGCGGGGCCTCCATCTTTAACGATCAGGAAGGAGGCGGCCCATTAAACCAAGCTGCAGCCAGTCTGGACTGGACGGGGGCCCATATAGGCCCTGGAGTATACCATTATCATTTGGAGCCCAAAGCCTTCACCGATGACGATGCGAATCTAGTGGGGATACTTTTGGACGGGGTTTTTCTTTATGGCAGAAAATGTACTTCCACCGGGACCTACCCAACAGATTTGGATTCCTCTGGAGGCCATACTACGGCAACCCAATATACAGATGGTGAAGAGGAGTACCACTATCACATCATCAATGAATTGTATTCAACAACAGGATCTTATTTGGCCTTTGCCGGTCCATATCAGGGATACTAAAAAAAAAGGACTAGGCGACCATTACTTTTATTAATTGTGACTGCCTTATCCCTTATAAACTGTAAAGACGCCAATGATATAAAAAGGGTGGAGGGGGATGCCATAGAAATTTACAATGTTGAGGTATTCAAACAGGATTTGGTCCTTAACCAAATTGAAGGCAAGTGGTATTACAAAAACCGGCCTTACAATGGGTATTCGTTGAAATTTCATCCAAATGATACTTTGGCCGAAAGATGGGGGTTTCTAAAAGGCAAAAGGGAAGGGGTGGCAAAAAGATGGTCTATAAACGGAGTGCTTAGGGTAGAGTCTACCTATCGTCAAAATAAGTTGGTGGGGGTGTACAAAAGCTGGTGGGAAAATGGGGTGTTGGCAGAAGAATCCCATTACGTTAATGGCCTAAAGCAAGGGGAAGAAAAACAATGGTATGCTACTGGGCAACTTTCCAAAGTTAGGCAATTGGTGAAGGGAAATGAGGAAGGATTGCAAAAGGCTTGGCTGCCCAATGGGAAATTATATGTTAATTATGAGGCCAAAAACGGACGCATTTTTGGAATGCTCAGGGCTAATTCATGTTATAAATTGGAAGATGAAGTTGTTGTTAGGGATTAAGAATAAGGGGTTGGTGTTGGTTTGTTGGTTGGCATTTTTTACTAGTTGCAAGAATCAAGTAAAAAAAGAGACTGTTGAAGTAGAGGAGACCAGTAGGGTGGAATATCTTCCCTACTATAGCGATGAATCCTTTACGCCATATTGGTTAACCCCCAATAGTGAAGAGGAAAAGAGTTTCCACAAAATTCCGGATTTCAGTTTGGTAAATCAATTGGGGGATACGGTCTCCCAAAAGACATTTGATAACAAAATCTATATAGCGGATTTCTTCTTTACGACCTGTCCCGGCATATGTTTAAAGATGACTGGGAATATGGTAAAGGTCCAGGAGGCATTTAAGGACGATCCGGAGGTATTGTTACTTTCACATTCGGTAACTCCCTCTATAGATGCTGTCCCCATACTTAAGAATTATGCTGAAAAAAACGGAGTAATAAATAATAAATGGCATTTGGTTACAGGGGACAAAACGGAAATTTACAACCTGGGAAGAAATCAATATTTTGTAGAGAACGATTTGGGGGTGCCAAAGGATATAAACGACTTTTTGCACACGGAAAACTTTTTATTGATAGATAAAAACAAACATATTAGGGGTATTTATAATGGGTTGAACAGGGCATCCATAGCCCAACTCATTACAGATATCAAAGCCTTAAAATTGGAATAGTTGATATACCCCTATTTGCTAAAATCCTGAAACTTGTATGGGAAATTTGGACAAGGATGTATTTTAAAGATGATATCTAGCAGATGAAAATAAGCAGTAATGGGATGATTTTATGGCCATAGTTTCAATGGAAGGACATATTCATTGGTTTTAAAGGCGAATTTTATTAATATTAAGCCCTAATAAATACCTAATGAAAATAAAATACTTTTTTGCCCTTATTCTTACAGTACTATTATTAACTACCTCAAGCTGTAAGAATAAGACTGAAGAAAAATCAGGGGTCCAGTCGGAAAGACCCAATATTCTTTTTATAATGTCCGATGACCATACGGCCCAAGCATGGGGGATTTATGGGGGAATTCTCAAGGATTATGTGCATAACCCAAATATAAAAAGATTGGCGGCCGAAGGCTGTGTGTTGGAGAATTGTTTGGTTTCCAATTCCATTTGTACTCCCAGTAGGGCAACGATACTTACAGGGCAGTACAGTCATATAAATGGGGTTACTACCCTGGGGGCAGGCTTATCCCCAAAGCACAATAATATTGCCAAGGAACTTCAAAAGGGAGGGTATGCCACCTCTATTATAGGGAAATGGCATTTAAAACAGGAACCGGCAGGATTTGATTATTATGCCGTTCTTCCAGGGCAGGGCGATTATTGGAACCCAAGATTAAAAACAGCGGACAATTGGGAAGATTATTATGGGGGCGGAAAGGTCGTAGAAGGTTTTAGTACCGATATTATTGCAGATAAAACCATGGAATGGATAGAAAATAGGGACAAATCCAAACCCTTTATGGCCATGTGCCATTTTAAGGCCACACACGAACCTTATGATTACCCTGAACGGTTTAGCCATTTGTATCGCGATGAGGAAATTCCAGTACCGGATTCTTTTTATGATCAAGGAGCGGAAACTACTGGGCGGGTCTTTAAAGGACAATCCATAGACAACCTTCAAAAACGGTATTTGGCCGCCACTGCCGATCCATCATTGAGAAAGGATTATATGGACTATCCGGAATTGCCCTTTTCGGTTGAGGGCTTGAGTGCCGATGAGGCACGGATGAAGACCTATCAGAAATTTGTAAAGGATTTTATGCGCTGCGGAGCTGCCATTGATGACAATATAGGTAGGTTGTTGGACTATTTGGAAAAATCCGGATTGGCAGAAAACACCATAGTAATCTATACTGCCGATCAGGGATATTTTTTAGGGGAGCACGGTTGGTTCGACAAACGTTTAATTTATGAGGAATCCATTCATATGCCTTTTGTAATAAGGTATCCAAAGGAGATTCCAGCTGGCACCCGAAATACCGATATTATTGAAAATGCCGATTTCTCCGCCCTGTTCGCCGATTATGCGGGAATTGAATATCCAGAAACCATGCAAGGCCACAGTTTTCGTGAGAACCTAAAGGGAAATACCCCTACGGATTGGCGCAAGCATGGTTACTACAGGTATTGGGACCATTCCAAGGATCGCCCAGGCCATTTCGGAATTCGAGGGGAGCGCTACAAGCTGGCGTTTTATTATGGAAACGGACTCAAAGTAAACGGGTATACCAAGGAAGAACAACCAGATAAATATTGGGAGTTTTTCGATTTGGAAAAGGACCCCAATGAACTTCATAATGCATATAACGATTCCGAATATCGGGATGTTATTTCCGGAATGAAAGCCGAAATACTGAAACAAAGGGAATTACTGGGCGATCTTGACGAAGGCAATGAGGAAATACATCAAATTATCGCTGATCATTGGGAAAGTTAGAAAAACAAATGCTCCACAATAAGAAAGAATTGGGCAATAACGATTATAAGTAATAGGGTAGCAAGGAAGAAATACACCCATTTTTCATTCATTCTGTCAACAGGAAACTTGTAACGTGTAAACCGCTTATCCCCATTCTTGACGATCAGGCCTGTTACAATCCCAAAAACGCGAAGAATTGGGTCTTATGGCTTTCTCCGATTGGGATTCGGGTATCGTTGATTACAATCCGGTTCCTTTGTATGGTCTTGATGACATTAACGTTCACTACAAAAGATTTATGAACCCGAATAAATTGGTTTTGGGGTAGCTTGTCCAAAAGGTCCTTAAAGCTTAGAAGTGTCAAGATGGTCTTGTTGGTACCTTTAATATGAATCTTTAAATAATCTTTGAGGCCTTGAATGTATTCTATATCGTCCAGGTTTATTTTGATGTTCTCGTGTTCGGATTTTACAAAAATGAACCTTTGGGTATCCCCCTGTCCTCCAATTGAAGGAAAAATATTGCCCTCCTTGGGTTGTACCTTCTGAGCCAAAATTTCTTTGGATCGTGAGATGGCCTTTATAAATCTATGGTAAGGAATCGGTTTAACCAAGTAATCTACGGCGTTAAGTTCAAATCCTTCTACGGCATAATGTGCATAGGCGGTAGTAAAAATAAATAAGGGCCTGTTTTCCAAAGCGCTTATAAATTCCAGCCCACTTATTTGCGGCATTTCAATGTCACAAAAAATTACATCAACTTTCTTTTCCTTAATAATTTTAATGGCATCCAAAGGATTGGTAAAAGTGCCTACTACTTCGGTAAAATCTATTTTTTTGCAATAGTCTGCCAAAACATCTATAGCCAAGGGCTCATCATCAATGATTATGCAATTCATAGTTTTTTAAATTTAGAGTTAAGTTTACCTCATAGGTCTTTCCATCGTCATTGATCAACAAAACATGGGAATGCGGGTACAAATAGTTCAATCTATTTTTAACGTTTTCCAGCCCCACGCCGCTACTTCCAGACTTTGCTTTAAATGCCCCAATTTTGTTGGTCACCTGTAGATTTATGGACTTATTGTTTATGGAAAGGTTTATTTTAACATAGGTTTTGCCGTTGTAATCGGTTCCGTATTTGAAGGCATTTTCAATAAAGGAAATGAACAGAAGGGGAGGGACAAATTTTCCCTTCTCCTCGCCCGATATTTTTAGGGTTACATTTTCACAATTGGCCGTTCGAAGCCGTTGCAATGATACGTAACTTTTTATGTATTCCAGTTCCTTGTTTAAGGGTACATGGGCCTTATTGGCCTCGTATAACATATATCGCATAAGTTCCGATAAGTTAATGATTGCCTCTGGGGTGTCTAAGGATTGTTTTACCGAAAGCGAATAGATAGTGTTTAAGGAATTAAAGAAAAAATGTGGGTTTAATTGGGTCTTTAAAAATTGGAGCTCGGACTGTATTTTTTCCTTTTCTACCAATTTCCGAAGATCTTCATTGGTTTGCCATTCCGTATACAGCTTTAGCATAGTGCTAAAAATATGGGGAATGGCAAAGATAACAGTAGTCATCAGTGTAAATCGAATTACCCTTAAACTGCTTTCCCTTGGGGGGCGTAAATGCATTCCCCTTGGAACAAAGTCATCCGGAGGAACCGGAGGGAATGTGACAGTTGTAAAAAAGGCAATGGACAAAAGCAATAGTATGGATATAATGATATAGGTCCATCTATGACCTTTTAGCAAAAATTTGGGCACTAGATAATAATAATTGAAGTAAAAAAGTGCTACGGCAATTAATAATTTGGCGGCAAGACCATAGGTAAGGTTCCTGGTCCCGGCAAAAAAGGGATAAAACAATATACCGGACAGTGTACACCATAACAGTGTGTGAACAAGCCATTGCGGAATATTTTTCTTATCAAGAACCATATACTTCCCTAGTAAATATTAAATTCTGGAATCTCCAATTCCTTCAATTCGGAAAATGTCAAAATTGGATCTTCCTTATTTTGTAATTTACGAATAATCTTATCGGCAGCACGTTGAGCGTCCTCTGCGGTTGCGAATGGCTTTTTTCCTGGAAGTACAGGAATGTATTCCTGCCGTATAAGTACCCTGTTATCTAATTTTATTTGATAACCATAACCATTTTCCAAATTCAATATTTCTGAATGGAGCAACAAGTTACCTTCCGTTGCACCGATGGTGTAATTGGAAAAGCCCAAAAATAGAAGTCCGGATAAGATTGCCATAAAAACATATACTACTAATATTCTTTTCATCTATTTTTTCAATTTTAAAAGAGCTATGCTAAACAGCACAGCTCTTTTTGCTAATCAATAAGTAAACCTAATTAAAAACACTAATCTTCGTCGTCGTATTCGTCAAATGGCAAGAACTCCTCCAAATCATCCAAATACAGACTTCCTGTACGGCCAAGGCCTATAAATGACCGTACGTTATTGGAGAATACCACGGCGTCCTGTCTGGAGGTTCTTTCAAAACTTGTTTTGGATTCCCAAGAATCTGTACTAGGGTCATATTCCCAGATAGATTGTAAGGTGCCGCCATAGGTTCCTGTGGCAATATATCCATAGTCATTTAGGGTAAAACCTACCGCATTGCTGCGCACAATGGTATAATCATCATCTTCATCCAAATCCAATTTTTGTGTCCAACTTTCTGTACTGGCGTCAAAAGCCCAAAAATCATTCAAATAAATGCCATTGGATACCCCTGTTCCCATATAAACCGTTTCACCTATGGTAAAAGTAGTGGCAGCCCTTCTTTTATCCCCGCCAAAGCCTACCAACTCCGACCAGCTATCGCTGTTGGGATCGTATTTCCAGAAGTCCTTACGGTCGTTGTCCCCGTCAAAACCAGTGCCGAAATAGCCATAGCCGTTTATTCCAAAGGCGACAGCACTTCGCCTAGGGGTAGAGGGGAATGTTGCAATTTCTGTCCATGTATTACTGGCAGGGTCGTAAGAATAAAAATCGGACAGTTCGTCCAATCCATCGTAACCAGAACCTATATATCCCTTGTCATTGATGGCAAAACCTACTGCGGCATTCCTTGCAGTACCCGGAAAATCGGCTTTTTGGGACCAGTAATCACCATCCATATTATAGGACCAGAATGAGGTAAGATAATCATCTCCGTCATAACCCACACCGCTATAGCCAATGTTACCAATGGTGAAATAGGCACTGCCACTACGTGGACTTCCATCAAAAACGGATTTGTCCGTCCAGTTGCCCAAGTCATCCTCATCGTCATCGTCATTGGAACAACTAGCCATTAAACAAAGTGTTACGCTGGCCATCGTTATCATTTTAATGTGGTTTATCCTTCCCTTCATGTTATAAATGTATTTCATCAGTTATTTTTTTTTCAAAACTAGATGGCGAACCCGGTGTTTGAAACTTAAATAGATAAAGGCACCCATTTAACATATGTAAACGGGTATTTTATCTACCAATGGTAGAGGGTATTTAATAGCTAAAATTCGCCTTTTGGTCTTATAAGTCAATGGGTTGGTCTATTGGGGTTTCCGAGCTAGGGAAACGCTTTTACTTTTGACTTTAAATAATAATCGAATGAAACAACTCCTTGGATTTTTTGCTTTGCTGATATTAATGGACTCCTGTAGCACGGATGCTATTAATGATTCCGACTTTGTAGCGGGCGGGACATTTACAGACAGTAATATTCGGGTGGTGCAAATAGATACCATGAAGGTGGAGACATACACCATGAAGTTTGATAGCCTTATAACTTCCCAGGCCTCCCGCATGTTGGTCGGTAAATATATAGACCCGGTCTTTGGGGCCGTAAAAAGTTCCAGTTATGTAGAATTATTGCCCAATAGCTATTCTATAGATTCCGAGGCAGAATACGATAGTATCGCCTTCTTTTTGAAGTATGACAATTACTATTATAACGACACCCTAAAAAACAATACCATCCATATTAAGGAATTAAGTGAGCTTTTAAAGCCGGCGGATGGGAGCGATTTTTACAATAGCAGCAAGGTGGGGTTTTTTGAGGAAGATTTGGGATCTGTAACCTTTGTCCCAAGACCCTTGGGAACCGATTCGTTATATATTAAATTGAATGACTCCTTGGGGTTGGATCTTTTTGAACAGTTCCAACAAAAGAATATTACCAATACCGAGGAATTTAAGGACTACTTTCACGGGGTTGCCTTTCAGCCCGGGGACGATGACGATGGTTCTATAGTAGGTTTCAATTTTACGACCAGTACAATGAGATTGTATTATAGTATTTCTGAAGAGAATAGTCGTACTCAATATACTACCGATTTTGTAATAAACACGACCAGTAGTCCAATACCATTCTTTAATCAGATGTCGGTGGTGGAAACCAACGAAACCCTAAAGACCCTAGTGGATGGGGAAGTGGTCCTAAACAGTTCCGAATTGGATAACCAAAGTTTTATACAGTCCGGTATAGGGTATACGACCAAAATAGAATTTCCGAATTTAAAAACCCTGTTCGATATTCAGGGTCAGGGTACCTTGTTGAATGCTGTTCTTAAAATAAGACCGGTTTTGGGGTCCTATAATGATGAACTGGCACTTAGGGACAACCTATCACTTTTTATAGTAGACCAGAACAACGATTTAACCGAACAATTGGTGGGGGTGGATAATGCAGCGGTACAAGCCACTTTAAACCGTGATGGCCAAGAATTCAATGATATTTATTATGAAATACCCCTGACCACCTACATAGAAGGTTTATTGCTACGGGAAAGGGAAACGGAAGATGCAATTATTCTTTTGCCAGAAAATTACAATAGTACTGTAGACCGTTTTGTTTTAATGGGAAAAGAAGGCCCTGATCAAGGTGTGAAATTGGAACTTACCTATGCAATATATGATGAAGATGAATAAACTATCCCTATTTGCCCTATTTTTAATAATCTTATCCACAATTCCTCTTTTGGGCCAATCCGAGGGCCTCACAAGTTCACCCTATTCACTATACGGTCTCGGCGTAATAAATCAGACCAGTATTGGGCGGACCAATGGGATGGGATATTCTGGGATTGCTTTGAAGTCGGACACGGAAATAAATAATTTAAATCCTGCCAATTTTGCGTTAACACCCCAAAATTCCTTTTTTTATGATGTGGGTATTAGGGGAAAGCACAACATTTATAGCAACAGGATAAACGACGAGGCAAAAACTTCGTTCAACTTTTCCAACCTGGCTCTCGCTTTCCGGATAGCGGACAATCTTGGAGCTGGTATTGCCCTGGTACCTTATACCGATGTAGGATATACTTTGATAGGCGTGAAAACCAATATTGAGGGATCTGAAGAATCCTTTGAAAGTAATGTAAGTGGTCTTGGAGGGATGAGCGATTTTAAACTTAACCTAGGATATGGAATTACTGATAAATTAAGATTTGGAGCCAGTTTCTCCATATTGTTTGGGAAGATTGAGGAGGAGGAGTCCTTTGGGCTTTACAATAGTAGTTTTGTCTCCACAGAGGATACCAATTACAACGGCCTCCGTTTTGGTCTTGGGCTGCAATACGATCTTTCGAACAAAATCACTATTGGAAGTACGGTACAACTTCCAACAAATTTAAAAGGTAGTGTAAGGCGCTCTGTAATAAAAAGTCTGGACGGTGTAGAATTGGACGTGGAAGAAGATGAAAGTGATGTTGTGGCAGATTTCAATATGCCATTGGAATTGGGGTTGGGGCTAAGCACTAACTTTTTAAAATCCTTTACCTTAAATGCCGATTATAAAAAAAATTACTGGAGTGATACCGGGCAGACCGAGAATATCGGGACATACGTAGATCAGGATATCTATGCGGTTGGTTTGGAATACGTAAAAAATGCTGCCAGTTATAAATTTAGCCAGCGTATTCGTTATAGGACTGGTTTTAACTACGACACAGGATATTTATCCATTAACGATCAAATAATAGACGGCTATAATTTTACGGCCGGGATTGGGCTTCCAATTGGCCGTGGTAATAATTCCATGCTCAATTTGTCCTATTCCTACGGTTCCACAGGACTGATAGAAAATATACTCGTCAAGGAAAATTACCATGTACTTACCCTGAATTTGAGTTTGGAGGACCTGTGGTTTAAAAAACGAAAAACCGACTAATGCCAGTTCTTAATGAAGTTTTAATAAGGTGCGTTCGGTTTAAATGAAATATACATATCGGATTTTGAACAAATTGAGATAAATGGGTTACGATCTCCCTGAGCACAGGCGAGAGGTTTTATCTAATTAGAACTTTAAAATCAGGGGTCTAGGGCCGATCCCGGACCAATTTTATTTTTAGGGAAACTAGGAAGTGGAATTGCATCCATAAAGATTTCAAAGTAAAAAAATCAATCCAAACTATTTTTGGCAATGTAATCCAAAAATTCAGGTTTATAATTTTCCGAAACCGTAATACGTTGGTTTCCGATTATGATCTGACTGCGTTCTATAACATCTATGGCTTGTAAGGAAACAATGAAAGAGCGATGTACACGCATAAACTTATCCTTTGGAAGTTCTTGCTCCAAGCTTTTGAGATTCATTAAGGTTAAGATGGCCTTAGGCTGACCTTTAAGCCAAATTTTGATATAGTCTTTCAAACCTTCAAAATACAGCACCTCATCCAGATTGATCTTTAGTTGCTTGTATTCGGATTTAACGAAGAGGAACTTTTTGTCGGCAGAGGTAGTTTCCTTGACGCTACCCTTTACTAGGGCAAACCAGTCTTTGGCCTTGGTGGCAGCGATTACAAACTCCTCGTAGTCGAAGGGCTTTAGCAAATAGTCCAAAGCTTCAACCTTATAACCTTCAAGGGCATACTCACTAAAGGCTGTTGTAAAGATGACACGGGTACTTTTGGGGATTAGTTTGGATAATCCAATCCCAGTGAGGTCCGGCATTTGTATGTCCAAAAAAAGTAGGTCAACTTTCTCCTTCTCAAGATATCTTAAGGCCTCTATGGCACTGTCGCATTTGGTTTTGAGCTCCAGGAACGGCGTTTTTTGAACGTACCCCTCTATGAGTTGCAATGCCATGGGTTCATCGTCTACAACTATACAGCTTATTTTATTTGGGTTCATTTCAATTAGATTTCAAGTGTTAGCACAGCAGTAAAGATTTCGTCCTTGACTTGATAAACGAAGCTATGGCTATCTGGGTATAACAATTGCAGTCTTTTTCTTAGGTTTTCCAACCCAATGCCAGAACCGCTTTTATCCGAATCGTTTTTGGGGAGATTTTGGTTTTGTGCAGTAAAGACAAGAAAGGTATCCGTTATTTCCATCTTAAAGGACAAGGAGGCCTCACTACTGGCAGGAATACCATGTTTAAAGGCATTTTCCACCAAGGTAATGAATAATAACGGTACCACTTTAATATTTGGCGGAACGGTGGGAAAGGAATACGATATAGTAATCTTATTGGAAAACCTCAGTTTCATAAGTTCTATATACTGCGTCATAAAGTCGATTTCCTTTTGCAGCGCAACTTTCTCGGTATCCGTATCGTACAGCAGGTACCGCATTAATTTGCCCAAACTGTGGATTGTCTTTTTTGCAGTGCTAGGGGAACTATCTACCAAGGCATAAATGTTGTTGAGGGAGTTAAAGAAAAAATGTGGCTGCAATTGATATTTTAAGTGCTGAATCTCTGCCTGCAATTTTATAGTCTGTGCCTCTTTGCGTTCGTTCTCGGATTTGAACCAGCGTTCTGTGGTTTTTAGGGCTACGGAAAATACAATAGGCACCATTGATGCGATCATGTCCACATAAAGAAACAAATTTTTCGGTGGCCCTTTGTCGTTGTTGCGGTTAGGGAGGAGCTGGTCCATTAGAAAGCCCTTTAGTTCATGGTTGGTAAAAACGAAAAAGGCAATTATGGCAAAATTGATCAATATGAACGGTAAGGTTTTATTCTTAAAAAGAAACCTGTCTATAAGATAAAGATAATTGAGGTAAAAAATAACGGCATAAAAGCACAGGGGAATCCATGAGTGTATCAGGGTACGATTAAAGATTTTTTCCTGATCCTGTCCCACAGAAAGCAAATAGGGTAAACCTATTAATATTGCCCATGTTAAAAGATGGAGTAAAGGGATTAAATTCTTTTTTTTATTCAGTATCATCTACTTTGTTCTTATTCATATCGCAATGCAGTAATCGGGTCTAGAGCTGCTGCCTTTCTTGCCGGATACCATCCAAAAAATATTCCAGTAACGGCACAAACGGCAAAGGAAATTATGATGGAGTATAATGCAACCTCGGTGGGCCAATGTAAGAATTTTTCAATAAACACGGTCGAACCAAGCCCTAGGATTACGCCTAAAAGTCCCCCAGTGATGCTTATTAAAATGGCTTCGATCAAAAACTGCATTAAAATATCCGATCCCTTCCCGCCTACGGCCATACGGAGCCCAATTTCTTTGGTGCGTTCCTTGACCGAAACATACATGATGTTCATGATGCCAATACCTCCGATCAGTAGGGATATACCTGCTACCGCAACCAAAAGAATAGTGAGCATTTCACTGGTTGCACTAAATGTGGAAATTAATTCTTCCATAGAACGCACATGAAAATCATCGTCTTCGTTATCGGTCAATTTATGTTGTGACCGTAAAATTTCCGTTACTTGGGTTACGGCATCCGGAGCATCCTCCTCACTAACGGCAGAGGCAATGACCTGATTTAAATGGTCAATGGCCAAAATACGCTTTTGTACCGTGGTATAGGGAGCAATAACCACATCATCCTGATCCTGGCCAAAGGTGTTTTCCCCTTTTTCTTCCAATACCCCGATTACTTTAAACGGAATACTGTTAAAGCGGATCATTTTGCCGACTGGGTCCCCACCATCTGGAAAAATATTATCCACAACGGTCTGGCCTATCAAAACTACTTTGGAGGCCGTTTGCACTTCTGCATCGGTAAACATACTGCCGCTCTGCAGTTCTATCACCTTAATATTTAGATAGTCGGGATTTACTCCATAAATAGAAGAAGGCCAGTTGTTGGAGCCGTTAATAACTTGGCCGTTCCCGTTTACCACTGGCGTTATATAAGTTAATAGATCTGCCTGTTGCTCAATAGCCTTATAGTCGTCAAGAGTTAAAGATTCCATGACGCTCCGTTCCTGTCTTACCCCTCCTCGCATATCTGCACCTGGACTAATGGTGATCATGTTGGAGCCCATACTGGAAATAGTACTGCGAATACTTTCCTTGGAACCTTCCCCAATGGCCAACATGGCAATTACCGCAGCTACCCCTATAATGATACCCAACATGGTAAGTAAGGTTCTGGCCTTGTTCAGAATAATGGCATTAAAGGCTATTTTGAATAAATTTAGTAGTCTCATATTTAATGGTCTTCTACTGGTAATAAGGCTAATTCAGTAGCCGCTGATTGAATTTCTTTATTGAGGTAGTCCTTAATGATGTTACCATCTTTCAAGACAATGGTTCTGCTACTAAAGGTAGCTATGTCCGGCTCATGGGTAACAAAAACGATGGTAATACCTTTTTCGTTCAATTCTTGAAATAAGGACATAATTTCGTAAGAGGTACGAGTGTCCAAGTTTCCGGTGGCCTCATCCGCCAAGATCATTACAGGTTTGTTGACCAATGACCTTGCAATGGCCACCCTTTGTTGTTGTCCTCCGGAAAGTTGTGAAGGTGTATGGTCCATGCGATCGCCCAAACCTACCATTTTCAAGGCTTTAATAGCGCGGTCTTTACGTTCTTCCGTGGATACCTTACTGTTGTACAAAAGGGGCAATTCCACATTTTCCAATGCTGAGGTCCTGGCCAGCAGATTATAGGATTGGAAAATAAACCCAATTTTTTCATTACGTATCGTTGCCAATTCATTTTTACTTAAGTTCCTTACCGCTAATCCATCAATGTCATAAGTGCCAGATGTGGGTTGGTCCAAACAGCCCAAAATATTCAATAAGGTACTTTTGCCAGAACCACTGGATCCCATTATGGTAACAAATTCACCTTCTTTGATAGATAGCGAAATGCCCTTCAATGCGTGGACGGTTTCGTTGCCCATGGTAAACTCGCGTTTCAGATCTTCAATTTTGATAATCTCTTTACTCATGGCTGCTTACTTTTTTTTATTTCCTCCCGGTCTTTGCGGCATAAACGGACTTTCACTTGCGCCCTCTGGTCCTGCAAGTTCTTGGTTGCTCTGGGTTTTTAAACTATATACCAGTTGGTCACCTTCGTCGATACCGCTTAAAATTTGCACGTTGACCCCATCACTGGCTCCCAAAATGACCTTTTTAGGTGAAATGATCCCATTTTCGCCAAGTACCCAAACCCTAGTGCCATTTCCCTCATCTGGTTTTGGTTGTCTTTTTGTTGGTTCAACGGTTAAATTTAGTTGCTCATTATAGGCCATCATCACTGGGGGTGAAGGTTTAAAATTGATGGCTTTGGCTTCGGCAGTCAGGACATTTTTTAACTCCAAAGTATAAATGGAAATGGTGGCAGTAAGACCAGGTTTTAATTTTAAATCCGGATTATCCGCTTTTATGACTACCGTGTAAGTAACTACGTTTGAAGTTACGGTTGGGTCCAAACGTATCTGGGTTACGGTTCCTTCAAACGTTTCCCCTAAATAGGCATCCACTGTAAAAGTTACCCTTTGGCCATCTTTTACGCCACCTATATCCGCCTCATCAACATCTGCCTCTACCTGCATTTCCTTTAAATCCTGGGCAATGGTAAATAGGGTTGGGGTACTAAAGCTTGCCGCAACCGTTTGTCCTTCGTCTATGGCCCTGGAAAGTACTACACCATCTATGGGCGAATAAATATCGGCATAGCTTAGATTGGTTCTGGCCCTTTCAAGGTCGGATAGGCGTTGGGTCACCGTGCCTTTTGCCGTTTCAAAATTAAATTGGGAGTCGTCAAAATCCGACTTACTGATCACCTGATTGTCATAAAGTGTTTTTTGACGTTTGTAGATGGTCTGCATGTAGTTCCTTTGGCTCACTGCGTTATCATAAGCTGCCTGTGCCTGGGTAAGTGCAGCCCTAAGGTTTGTTTTATCCAATTCGGCTATGAGTTGTCCTTCGGTGACCACACTGTTGTAATCCACATATATTTTTTCCACTACCCCGGAGACCTGTGTACCTACTTCCACTTGGGTAATAGGTTCTACGGTACCTGTTGCCGTAACCATGGTGGTAACCTCACCTTTTTTGGCCGTAATGGTCTTGGCTTCTATTGCAGCACTGTTATCGTCTTTTATAAAGCTGTAAGCTACAATAGCTAGTATTACTATTGCAAGGCTGCCGAATATGATTCTTTTTTTAGTTTTCATTAGATTGGATTTTAATGTCGTTTCCCTGATAAAATTGAAGTAATTGGTTGTATAGCAGGCTAAGGTATTTGGTCTGGATATAATTTTGTTCCGTATTGGTATAGGTGTTCTGGCTTAAGATAAGGTCCGTAGTGCTCAGAGCTCCCAATTCATATTGTTTTTGTGCCAGCCTGAAGGATTCTTTTGCTGCATTTCTGGCCATATCTGCCGCTTCCATTTCACTTTGGGAGGTAATGGCATTTTGCCAGGCTGTTTCTATTTTTTTGTATAGGTCTTTTTCTTCCTGGGCCAGTTCCAATTTGGCCATATCAATATTGATTTTGGCCGTTTGCACCTCGGATTTGGTCTTGTTCCTATTAAAAATGGGGACGTTCAGGGACAATCCCAATCTTTGGTTGAAATTCAGGTCCAGTTGATCGGTGAAATTATAATCCTGGGTGGAGGTGTAGCCAGAACCGAGACTTCCCGTTAAGGAGAGGGTGGGCAGGTAGCCTCCTTTGGCAATGTCCAAATCTTTTTCGGAGAGTGAAACATTGATCTTGCCTGCATTTATTTCCGGAAGATTTTCCAAGGCTTCGGAATAGACTTCATTTAGGTCGGGGACTACGTCTAGGATAATTTCATCTGTATCTACAATCTCAAAATTAGTGTTGGGCGGCAATTCCAATTGCTGTTTTAACGTTAAAAGCTGCAGCGCATAATCGTTTTTTGTATTTATAAGAAGGTACCGGTTTGTGGCGGTTTGCGATTGGGCATCGGTATATTCCTTTATGGCAATGGAACCGGCATCCAATCTGGCTTTGGCCCTCTCTTCTTCCTTTTGTGATACCTCAAGGTTGTTTTCAGCGATCAATATATTCTCTTTGGCATATAGCAATTGAATATAACTTTCCGTAATGCTCAAAGTTATATTGTTCTTGGCCTCTTCTTCATAAAGGGAATATTGATCAATAAGCAGCTTCCCCTGTTTTATCTGATTGTTGATCTGGTTCCCCTGGAAAAGGGTTAGCTGGGAGTTCAATCCTAGACTGGTTGAATTGATCTGTTGGGAAACAAAATCGCTAGTGATGGGGTCTATGGAATTCCCGTTAGTGAAATTCTGGGAGGCATTGCCATTTAAGTTCGGTAATCTTAAGGATTTCGTTGCCAGATAGTTGGCTTCTGTAATGTTCTTGGACAATTTGGCTTGCTTTACACTTATGTTGTTCTCTAGAGCGTAGTTAATACACGCTTCCAAAGTCCAAACTTTTTGGACAGAATCAATCGTTGTTTGCCCTTTTGCAAACTGAACTGCAATAAGGATTGTTAATACAATATATTTTTTCATGGCTTTTAACCTTTCAAATGAAAATTCATGTCAAATTTCCTGCTAAGGGCGCCAAGAATTAAATGAAATAGATTGAAACGCGGATTCTATATACCAATCCCCAAATTTTATCGATGATTTTTTTGGTTCCGCGCTTCTCCTGACATTTTTATTGTGGTTTGGGCTATTGAGGGGAGAGATTTACATTGGAGTATCCCGGACATCAAAATGTTAGCGGATAATTTGTGCCGATACTTATTTTGCTTCCAATTTATATTTTAAGGATGGAAATAATTAATGTATTTTTCGGAGATATTGGAATCTTGGGAACAATACCCAATTTCATTTTTTTATTTACCAGCCACACAAACGGATAACAACCAGAGGCATGGGAGTGGATTTTCAATAAGTTCATCTAATTAAAAATTAGCATAACGTACGCCTTATGACAAACATGGGACTACCCGAAAAATTTATCAGCTGCGATTGGGGAACCTCCAATTTTAGACTCCGTTTGGTGGATACCCATTCATTAAGGGTAATTTCCGAAATTGGGACCGATCTTGGGATTAAAAAGTGTTATCAATTATTTACAGCGCAAAGTGTGCGGTCCCAGGAATCCCATTTTGCCGATTATTTGTTGGCGCAACTGGGAAAGTGGGGTTTGAACGGGTTGGAAGACTATCATTTGGTGGCTTCTGGAATGCTGTCCTCCTCCATAGGAATGCGGGAATTGGAGTACTGTCAACTGCCCTTGGCCTTTAGTGGGGAAGACCTAATTAGCAAATGGATATCGATCAATAATAAATTAAACATTCTCTTAATTACCGGAGCCAGAACAGATCGCGATGTGATGAGAGGTGAGGAAATTCAGGCTATTGGGCTATCCGATTACCTTCCTAGGGATGAAAAGGGGGTTCTGTTGTTGCCCGGTACCCACAGCAAGCATATCCATTTTGATGCTGGGAGATATATAGATTTCACTACCTATATGACAGGCGAGTTATTTGAGGTTTTAGGCAAGCACAGTATTTTGTCGGCTTCGGTGGAGGAAGCAGGATGGAACCCGTCATTTATGGATGTTTTTGTGGAAGGTGTTAAAAAAGGCGTTGCCAACCAACAGATGGCCTCACTTTTTTCCATAAGGGCAAATAGTTTGATACATAAAATTTCCAGTAGGGAAAACTATTTCTATTTATCGGGATTGTTAATTGGGTCCGAGTTGGGCCACTTGAGGGAAAAGAACGAAACCGTATACCTTGCAGTTGCCGGAATTCAGAACGAATTGTACCAACTGGCTTTGAAATCGTTCCTGCCTTTGGAGCGAATTGTTTGTTTTGATCCACAAATTATAGAAACGGCCTTATTGGTTGGCCAGCGAAAAATTTTAGAAACACATGTTAAATAAAGAATCATTTTCTTGGGAACTATACAATAGGGCCCCCATTGTGGGTATTGTAAGAGGAGTATCCATGGAGGTCATACGTGATATAGCCAAGGCATATCTCAAGGCGGGACTGCACACCATTGAAATAACCATGAATACCGCTGGGGCCACCGAGATGATTTCCAAACTAAGGAGTGAATTCAATGATCTAAATGTGGGTGCGGGTACGGTCTGCAATATGGAAGAATATGAAAAGGCCGTGGCTGCGGGAGCCCAGTTTATTGTGACCCCGATTATAGATGAGGTCGTTATTAAAACGGCTGTGGCAAAAGGGGTGCCAATTTTTCCAGGGGCCTATTCTCCAACCGAAATTTACAGGGCGTGGAGCTTAGGGGCATCTGCTGTAAAAATATTCCCGGCCACCCAGCTTGGGGTTCAATTTATAAGGGATATTTCCGGTCCACTTAACAGTATTAAGCTTTTACCTACGGGGGGAGTCTCCTTGGAGAATATCAGATCTTTTTTTGAGGCTGGTGTTGTGGGCGTAGGAATGGGCAGTTCGCTCTTCAATAAAAAGTTGATAAGGGAAAGGGATTTTGAAGGTCTGGCCGTTCATTTTTCCAAAATAAGGGCAGAAGTAAAGGGCTTTTAAATTCAATTGGATATATTTAACAAAATCAATTCCATTTTGTCATGAAACGATCTTCAAATTATTTAATGTTTATTATTTTATCGATGCTAGTGGTAGGGTGTAAAAATCAACCCAAAAAGGCCAATTTGACGGCCGATCAACAAGAAATCGAGAAAGAAGGCCTAAAACTCTTGGTCGGTACTTTTGCCGAAGGGGAGGAACAAGGTATTTATCAACTCGACTTTAATACGGAAACAGGAGAACTTTCCAATCGTCGACATGTAGCCAAAGAGAACAAGCCAGGCTATTTATACCTATCAAAAGATGGGGAGAGAGTCTATTCTTCAAATGGGACCAAACCAGGGAGTGTTTCGGCATTCCAATGGAACAAAGATAAAACCGCCCTGACCAGAGTGGCCAATCTCCCCAGTAAAGGGGATGGGGCCTGTTATGTAGGGGTAAGCCCCGATGAAAACCTTCTTGCTGCTGCAAATTATAGTTCTGGAAGTATAGTGCTATATCCCATTGATAAAAAGGGGGTAGTGTTGGATGCTCCTCAAGGAATACAACATTCGGGAAGTGGTCCACACCCCAACCAAAATTCAGCCCACGCACACTGTGTTCAATTTTCTAAGAATGGAAAATTTTTATATGCCGTAGATCTAGGCATTGATCAGGTTTTGACCTATCCCATAAATTCGGAAAAGAAATTGGACAAGGCGAAAGTAGGGCTGCAATTGGACCCCGGGGATGGTCCCAGACACCTAGTTTTCCACCCAACAGAAAACAGGGTGTTTGTTATTAATGAACTTTCCAGCACCGTTGTTTCTGCATCTGTGGATCAAGAGACTGGAGTGTTTACAAAAATTGATAAAAAGAGTACGCTTCCAGATGATTACCAAGAATTCAACGCCTGTGCCGATATTCATATTAGTAAGGACGGAAAGTTTCTATATGCTTCCAATAGGGGGCATAATAGTATAGCTGTTTATTCTGTATCTGAAAGTGGGAATTTAAAGCTTCTAACGATAGAATCTGTGCAAGGGGATTGGCCTCGGAATTTTACCCTGTCGCCAGATGGAAGATATTTATTGGTGGCCAATCAAAAATCGAATAGCATAACTGTTTTTAAAGTGGATCAAAAGACAGGACTCCTTGAATTTACTGGAAATGAAATAGCTGTTTCACAACCTGTATGTTTAAAGTTCTAGAAAACAATTCGCCTATCATGACAGATCTCCAAACGTAATCAATTTGATCTTTCGACGTTTCATTGGGCATGAAATAAAAGTATTCAAAAAGGTACGAATCAATAATATATGGGTTCTGTAATATGGGTTTATGATAACCAAAATCATTAAAATTAATTAATAGAAAAATGGAAATTATTAAAAGGAATTTGTTCCAGGCAACCATGATGGTGTTGCTTTTGGTGGGGTGTAAATCCAAGGAAGAGAAAGTAGTCATTGCAGATGAAACCACTAAGAAGCCCAATATTGTATTTATTTATATGGATGATCTTGGCTATGGCGATATGAGTGCCTATGGGGCCACCGAGATCAGTACCCCCAATATGGATGCTTTAGCTCAAGGGGGTATACAGTTTACCAATGGCTATGCATCCTCAGCCACTTGCACCCCAAGTAGGTATGCTATTTTAACCGGTAGGTATCCTTGGCGGAACAAAGATGCTAAAATATTACCGGGAACTGCTCCCTTGATTATAGATACTACCCAAATGACGGTGCCCAAAATGTTGCAGGGAGAAGGTTATACCACCGGAATTGTGGGGAAATGGCATTTGGGACTTGGAAGCGGAAATGTGAATTGGAATGAAAGGGTGTCACCTGGTCCCAATGAAGTTGGATTTGATTATTCCTATATTTTGGCTGCAACCCAAGATAGGGTACCTACTGTGTACATTGCGGATGGTTATGTAGATGGCTTGGACCCCAATGATCCCATAGAAGTTAGTTATAAGGAAAATTTTGAAGGGGAACCAACTGGTTTGGACAATCCGGAACTGACTACCATGAAGTGGCACCATGGTCATAACAACAGTATAGTAAATGGAGTGCCGAGAATTGGTTATATGAAAGGGGGGGAGGCTGCCAAATGGAGCGATGTGGACATGGCCGATCATTTTTTGGCCAAGGCCCAACAGTATGTAAAAGAACATAAAAGCAAACCTTTCTTTTTGTATTATGCCCTGCAACAGCCACATGTACCACGTACACCACACCCACGTTTTGCCGGAAAATCGGGAATGGGCCCAAGGGGCGATGTTATTTTGGAGGCCGATTGGATGATAGGTGAATTTATGAAAACCCTGGAAGACGAAGGAATCCTAGAGAATACTTTGATCGTCTTCTCAAGTGATAATGGTCCAGTGGTCAATGACGGCTACTATGACGACTCCGTAGAAAAATTGGGCAATCATACCCCTTCCGGAATTTTAAGAGGTGGTAAATATAGTTTGTTCGATGCAGGCACTAGGGTGCCATTTATCACCTATTGGAAAGGTACAATAGCGCCAGGTAAATCCGATGCCCTGGTGTGTCAGATAGATTTGCTTACCTCAATGGCCACCTTGGTGGGTAGTGATAAGAAAGGTGAGGATAGTGAAGATCTTTTGGAGGTATTTATGGGAAAATCCAAGGACGGAAGGAAAGAGTTGGTATTGGAAGCCACCTCCAGAACGGCCTTCAGAAAAGGTAATTGGGCTATGATTCCACCTTACAAGGGGCCTGCAGTTATTAAGTCGGTCAATATAGAAATTGGAAATTCAAAGGAATATCAGCTGTATGATTTGGAAAAAGACCCAAGTCAAAAAACGAACTTGGCTAAATCCAATCCTGAAAAACTTCAGGAATTAATTGCGGACTTTGAAAAAATAAGAGGTAATTCCAATAACGGCATTCAAGATCTGGAACTCAAATAAGATGTTCCAATAAGGATCGACTAGAGGAAATAAATTGGTTCTGTCCTAGGACTATAATAGGAAGAAATAGGGGAATGGTCGAACCATTTTAATGGCAGAGGTGGTTTCGGCATATAACAAATATCTACATATTTAGCTATAAGAGATATACTAAAATTTAGGACTAAATCCTTAATTGGTTATTTTTGCCATGAACAACACCAGGGTTTTAATGAATTTTAAATTCCATTTTTTAGTTTTTATCCCTATCTTTTTATTGGGTTTTCCTGTGCTAAAGGCACAAACCCAAGCACTGGATACCATCAGTTCTTGGGAAATGCTGGCCTATGATGGGGCAAGTGCCTTTGGAGGGTTAAAACATGCTTACTCCAGACCTTTTCACTGGAAAAAGGACGATTTTATAACTGCCGGGGCTATTCTCTTGGGAACAGGGGCGCTATATGCGTTTGACGAAGATAGTTCGGATTGGTTTCGGAGGCAGGAAGAGGATGTTCCTGGGGTATTAAAGGAGACAGGTTATTACCTTGGGAAACCATTGTACAATTATTCCATTAACGGAGGAGTGTATCTAATTGGGCTTTTCACAAAGAATGAAAAATTCAGAAAAACCGGGGTGCTCTTAATTTCATCGGCCACTGCGGTAGGATTAATCCAAACTGTGAGTAAAACTTTTGTAGGTCGGGCAAGACCTATCGCCAGTGAAGGAAAGGGAAGCTTCAATCCATTCAGTAACGAGGCCCACTATCACAGTTTCCCTTCCGGGCACACTATATTGGCATTTACTACATTCTATGCCATTGGCAAGCAATTTAAAAATCCTTGGGCCAAAGGCGGATTATACGCTTTGGGGTTGCTATCTCCGGTTACCAGGCTTTGGAGTGGCGCCCATTGGCTTACAGATGTAGCTTTGAGTGTGGCAGTAAGTGTAGTGGTAGTGGATTCAATAGATAAATACCTAAACAAGGAGCGGTATCCCGGTGTTATGTCAAAGGACAAAATTAGTTGGAGACTACAGGTGGGTCCTGGAACCATAGGCCTAAGAGGTTCATTCTAGTTGTTTAATAAATGAACTCCTTTTTACTTTACTATTCTTCATTTAGGCAATAGTGGCTGGGTAAATAACCGATAAAGGGGAAGTGGGCGTTTACGCCCTTCCCCTTTAATGATTTTTAATAGGTCCTTCTTTTAACTATTTTAACGTGAGTTCGACTTAAGAAATGGGTGTTTTATATTGCAGGAAAAGCAGAAAATTGGTATATTTAAGTTATTGACATTCAAATATTTAACCAATTATCTGCTTATGATTTCTACCGATA
>NZ_JASWIM010000044.1:0-39525 GCF_030291335.1 Arenibacter flavimaris | reverse complement strand
CATACGTAATTAAGATAATACCCCGTTTTTAGAGCTGGAGACTCATATTCGGGGTTTTGTTTTATCTAAAATACGAATTAATATGCTGAATATCAAGTGTTTAATCTACTTCTGAAGGTGCCTTTTTAATAAGGCGCCACTTAAAGTTTAAAACTCCATGTAACTTGTGGAGCTATAGCGAAGAGAGGTTCGGTTTTGAAATCGGGCAGATATTTTTAGGATTCTCTACAATTCCCAGACCATTATATCGCGTATCGAAAGTCCTTGTTTTAGAATAATATTTTCATTGCCAGTTTTGTTTCTTCAAATCCCGATGCAGCAATGTCTAGGCTTTTACTTTATCGCATTTAACAACGCTAAACATGATTCTTCCCTAAAAATAATATGTCTAGCTTGCCAAGCCTATTTAAGTGGGATATGTTGGGGTTACTGGAATAGTATTTTTTTCTCCGATCAAATGTTTTGGGAATACGGTTTTACTCAATCGGAAGTGGATGTTATACATACATGTATGTGTATGTAAAATTCCCTAAAACTATCCAATTTAAATTAATCCCACTTTTAGCTGTCGACTAGATAGCCACAATTTTAGAATATTCGACTTTAATTTTTTAAATAATAAAAATGTCCGTCTTCTGCCCCGATCAATAAGTTTGGTTTACCATCCTTGTCCCAATCCACCACGGTTGGACTGGTGGTATGGCCAGCCAATTTGGTGTTAATCAGGTTCCCTCTTTTCTTATAAACAGTACTATCGTTGGTTACGCCTATGTTTTCGTACCATTCAACATTCTCACTATTGGCCAAAAGGTCTAGGTCCCCATCCCCATCCCAATCCGTAAATTGAATTTTCCTACGACCACTACCTCCTGCTTCCCGTTCCGTTAAGCGCAGCAAATCGTTGCCAATACTACCATCTGCATTTTTGAAGATACGTTGACCTGGTTTTAGATATAGTTTACCTCTCTTTTTGAACCGTTCATAAAACGCCAAATAACCTTCGTGATCCAACATTACCAAGTCCATTAGTCCGTCCTTGTTCCAGTCTATTGCGTAGGGAGTGGTCCTCCATTGTGTAGCCAATTCGTCTTTTTCTGGATTCCACCAGTTCCATTTAGGTTTAGGAACTGCCTTTTTGGCCCAAGCTACCTTAACACCTCCCATTTTGGTTAGTTTGGGAGCACCTTTTGAGCCTATATTTTTATACCATTCAACTCTACCAAAAATGGAATTTAGTACAATATCCATTAGACCATCCCCGTCCCAATCGGCTACCGTTAGGGTGGTATAACCCCACTTGCGTTCGGCCGGACCTTGAATGGAACCACTTTCCCCGGCCATTATTCGTATTACTGCTCCATCGGCCTCCAGATAAACAGGCTCTTTAAAATCCGGGTTTTCACTCCCGTCCAAATTCTCTATAAAGCCAATATAACCTGCCGAATTTCCACAGATCAGGTCTTCATCCCCGTCATTATCCCAATCCACACTGAAAGGAGTTACCAAGGCCCCAAATTTTAGATTTTGACTTTTTTGCTGAATATATACCGGCGACATAAAAATAGGCATATTGTCCTTTACCGATCCTGTGTTTTCAATAAACACCACTCTGCCATCTTCGTCACCAACCACAAGGTCGATTTTGTTATCATTGTTCCAATCCAAGGCTACAGGCCTCATCATTTCCAAGTCCATTTTGAGGATGCCAGAGGTATTCTCCAAAAATCTTCCTTTGGCGTAAGTAGGATTTTTACGGTTTCCTGTATTTTCAAAATAGGTAAATCTATCTACGAACTCTCCACAAATAATATCCAAGTCCCCATCCCCATCAAAATCGGCAATATTGGGTGTGGTGTTGCCATATACATCAATAGGCTGGTTTCCAGCCAATATTTTACCATCATTTCTATATTTTCCTTGGTCATTGGTTAATAAATACAAGTATCCGCGTAGGTCTCCATTGGTCCATTCGCCTTTTTCGTTAAAAGCATTGTCCCAACCATATTCGCTCCAATCATCTATACCTACAATGAGATCCATATCTCCGTCATTGTCATAATCAACATATTTCCAATCGTTAAATCTCTCTTTGTGAAGGTCAAGAATCTCGGCTGCCTGGTAAAGGCCTTCGGGTCTTGTATATCCATATCTTCTGAAATTGTCATATTCCAACCCGGACCCAAGCACACGTGGTTCTCCTTCCACATATGAAATGGATACATTGCGCATACCGGCACCAATTTTAACGGGGGTATCAAATATGGGATTTCCGTTTTGGTCGCTAGTGCTATTTTTAAATAAAAAGGTACCGTTAAAGGGAACATCTGTACAGGAAATTACGAGGTCAATGTCTCCGTCCTGATCGTAATCCATGGGTAAGGGATTGGCCCAAAGTCCAACTGCCAGATCTTTTGTGCTGGTGGTATCCTTGTACTGTAGTCGTATTAATTTTTCATTGGTGGATTGTCCAATTGAAACAAAGGAACCCGTTAGGAACAAGTAAAGGATTAATCGTTTAAGCATCATAAGTGGATTTTACTAAGATTATTACAGATTGATTGTTTGATGAATAAAAATTTCAAATTAGTGTTTATTTTTTAATTGTCCAACATCTTTCAAATGCCAGGTAACAAATGCAGGTCCAATGCGTTAATCGTCAAGTTAATTCAGGTCTAATTTGGGAGATATGCTTTTGATATACCCCGATCAGTGTAGTGAGCAAAAAAAATCATTTTTTTTGCCAAAAGTTTAGGGTTTAATTGTTTGATCTTTCCTATTTTTGCAATCTCATTTTAGGGATGTGGCCCTTAGTCTAAGCTCAGGACAGGCTGCCCCACAGAGGATTCATTTTTAATGAAGGTTCTGAAAAAGAATATTGAGTATTGAGCAAATTGTAGCATCGGGATGTGGCGCAGTTCCCGCGAAGGAGCGGGACAGACCGGTAGCGTATCACGCCCTTGGCGTGATGGTCGCTTGACATTATGGAATATATAGTTTACATATTGTTCAGTGAAACTGCCGACAGGTATAATGTGGGCGAGACCAACAATATTGAAAAGCGAATTGCTACCCACAATAGTGGTGGTAAAAAGTATACATCCAAGGGCAGACCTTGGAATTTTATAAAAACTTATTCATGTACCGATCGAATTGAGGCGGTGCAATGAGAAAGAAAGATAAAGAATAGAGGTATCAAACGATATCTGGACGAAAAGTAATTTTTCGGGATGTGGCGCAGTTCCCGCGAAGGAGCGGGACAGACCGGTAGCGTATCACGCCTTGGGCGTGATGGTCGTTTGAAATAATGGATTATGTAGTTTATATATTGTTCAGTGAAATGGCCGACAGGTATTATGTGGGTCAGACGAACAATGTTGAAAAACGACTTGTTACCCACAATAGTGGTGGTAAAAAGTATACATCTAAGGGCAGGCCTTGGATTTTGATAAAAACTTTTCCCTGTACCGATCGAATCGAGGCAGTGCAGTTGGAAAGAAAGATAAAGAAAAGGGGTATCAAACGATATCTCGACGAAAAGTAATTTTCGGGATGTGGCGCAGTCCGGTAGCGTACACGGCTGGGGGCCGTGTGGTCGCAGGTTCAAATCCTGTCATCCCGACTCAACTAGTTTCATCTAGTGGCATGACGTTGCAAATCACCTGATTTGCAACGTTTTATGTTTTTATGGGGTCCAGATGAAACCTCTTCAAACTACCTGAAAACACCTCTCTGGTGTCCATAAAGGGATTTTGAAACCACAGTATTTTTTGTACATTGAAGTAGCTTTTGTAGGTATTTAACCTTGTGTTTTTACCATTTTATTTACTAATTTAAAGCTATGTAACATGTTAGAAAACAGTAGATTATCAGTCGTATTTGTCGTTAGGAAACTCACTTCTAAAATTGACACCATTAAGATTTACGCCCGCGTGACAGTAGATGGAAAAAGAGCCGAATTCAATCTAAATCGGGAATTGCCAGTGTCCCTTTGGGACGAAAAACGTAAAAGAGGGAAAGGATTTTCCAAGTACGTTATCTCGCTAAACAAGTATATGGACCAAGTTTTTACGGGATTGCACGAGGCACATCGGCAACTTTTGCAGGAGGAAGTTGACATCACCTCTGCGGGAATAAAGGCCAGATATTTAGGAGAGGATGATAGGGGCAAGTCCCTGCTCGACTTGATAAGCTATCACAATACTTCCATGATCAGCGTCCTTAGAAAAGGAACTATGAAGAACTACTATAGTACGGAACGTTGTATCAAGGAATTTTTAAAAGAGAAAATGGGCGTTGAGGATATACCTCTAAAAAAACTGAATTATGGTTTTATTGTAGATTTTGAACAATATATACGTAAGTATAAACCGGCAACACGAATGGGTTGTACTAATAACGGCGCCATGAAGCATATGGAACGGCTTAAAAAAATGTCAAGATTGGCCGTAAAATTGGAATGGCTGGAAAAAGACCCCTTTATCAATTATAAACTGCGTTTTGAAAAAACAGAACGTCAATTTCTGACCGAACGGGAACTACAACTCATTGAAGAAACGACCTTTAAAGTTCCAAGTACCCAACATGTTAAGGACCTGTTCATTTTTGCCTGTTATACAGGTTTATCTTTTATCGATGTAAGCGAGCTGAAAATTGACCATTTGGTAAAAGGAATGGACGGTAACGATTGGTTATATACTAAAAGAACAAAGACAGATGAACCTTTGAAGATTCCTTTGCTACCCAAGGCCATGGAAATCATTGATAAATATAAAAGCAATGCTAGTCTGCTTGAAAATGGAAGATTATTACCTATTTACAGCAACCAAATGATTAACCGTACATTAAGAGATATCGCAAACGTCTGCGGTATTAGAAAAAAAGTGACTTTTCATGTGGCACGGCATACTTTTGCCACGGCGATTACGCTTTCCAATGGGGTGCCAATTGAAACGGTTTCAAAACTTTTGGGGCATACCAAATTGTCTACAACTCAGATTTATGCTAGGGTCGTTGAAAAGAAGGTAGGGGAAGATATGCAGAATTTGATGGCCACATTGAAGCTAAAGAAAGTTAGGGCTGAAGAAATCTCCTGAGTTGTTCTATAACGTTGTGAGCCGCTTAAAAGAATTCATTTGGGTACGGTTTAAAAAGTAAAGATTGTGAATCTTTACTTTTTTGAGCGAGTTGGTGCGCTAGAGTATTTTACCCTTCACTTCTTTAGAATTTTTCTTCTAAATAGTTCTTTTTGAAAGGTAATAGGACACTTATTACGCGACCCGACGACAGGAGGGGAGTGTAATATGTATGTGAACAGGAATTAATAAACTAATTTAAAATTTCGAGTATAAAAATTATTTTGATGTTTTTGGCATCCTAATGAAATAGTATCTTTAGCCGGAATTGTTATTGACTTTTCATAAGTAAAAGTAAGATTGCCCAAATTATATATGTATTCTTCGTATTCCTGGTTTACACTTTGGATATTCGGATTTATAATTTGGTATTCAATGCCTGAGATATAACCATCAGTACAGGGGCATTCACATTTTTTATTATCTAAAAGGTAAGGTTGTTGATAAGCATTTTTATCAGGTTTTCCGTTTTTGCAACCATCACATGAAACTAATAAAATAATAGTTACAATTAAAGCTAATATTGGTTTGAACATCAATTTTTTCATTTTATTAATTAATAAGATTCATTTGATTTAGAAGATTGCCTAGCACTATTTTTTTATTGTTATCAAACTTTAGTTTCTCTTGAGGAAAGCGTTTTAAATATTCCTTTTTCTCATTGTAGAGTTTATCTAAAATATGTACAGATAAGTAACCATTTTTAGCGTTTATTAATTCCTTTTTAGAAAAAACCTCATAATCATAAATATTCAAAATAGAAGCAAGTTCGGAAGCCTCATAAAACTTATTGAAATTTTCGGCTGACAGACCTTCATGATCAGCTTGTTGGATGAATTCATAGAGTTGTTCGAATTTATAAAATCGACTTTGTAATTTCTTGTGTCTGTTAGATTCTAGTTGCAAAAAGTACCAAAATTGAGATTTTTTGAATGCAGAATTATTATTTGCGTAGATGATTTCTTTGTGCTCGTCAATTAATTGAAATAATAAGTATTTTCTAATTAATGATAACTTATCTATGTCTTGTTGGATTTGATTATTGTCGCTGTTCTGAAAATTAATTTTAATTCTATCTGTTTTTTTTGCCAAATCGTTTTTGAATTCGTCAAGCGTTGCATTAACTATTTTATTCTTCAAAATAATGCTGTCGGAAAATGAAAAATAATAATCATTGACCAACAGCTGATTTTTTATCGATAATTGTATTGAATCAGAATTTTGATATTTAGTCAAAAGTTCAATCCAATTCTCTACTATGTTAGTGGCATATTTTACTTTGCTTTCTTCATCTTCTGGTTTGCTTTGAAGAATATTCAAATAATTTGTATGGTTTATTGTCGTTAATTTAGAAATATCCTCAAAATTCTTTATGTTGTAATCTAATCTTGACGGTATCTCAGGTTTGTATTCGCCAATAATTTCATAAAATATTTTATCATTAACGAAGTCTTCTTTTGTTGGTTTCAATAAACCATAATCGTAATACTTGTCTTCGAAAGCATCTCTGATTATAGAATCTTCTATGCTAAGAGGCAATCTTCTGTTTTCATACTTTTTGATGAAGCTATATGCTATAGGTTTTAAGGTAAATGGAAATCTTTTAATCTGTTCATCTGTAGTTCGTTTATCAGAGCATCGATATGCCTTTGTAGATAAATAATATGCAATGAAGTCACCTTTGTTATTAGCATTGATTTGAGAGTAAATTTTGGCTAAAATCACATAAAAATCTGGATCAAGTTCTTCTGCGGCAATTAATTCATATTTGTTTAAGAAGAGTCTGACCTCTCCTGCTAATCCATAGTTATCAAGGTTGTATGCAAAACTGGGATTATCATTATGTAGTATATGCCTTAGTAAAGAACTCTTATGAAAGTAATAGCCGTATTTGTCCTCTGTTTTATCTAGGCGGGCTAATTTATTTGATATTAAATATGCACTTCGATAATCCTGAGCTTCATAATGGTCTTGATATGTTTTGGAATAAACATCTAACAAAGAGGTATATTCTTTATTAAAGCTCTGTCTAAGAAAACCGCTTGGACTTGCTAATAATATAACTAATACAACAAATACAATAAATGAACCAGCATATAAGGAGGATATAATTAGTTTCTCCTTAGTAGTCTTTTTGTTTTCAAAACGAAAAAATATTTTAAACACAAAAAGCAATAATATTACTAGCCCAGTTCCAATTATAAATGCTTGCGCTATTGACCATATTCGGGATGTCAGCAGAACAGAATTATAGGTAAAACCGGAATCTAGATTATCTATATTTTTTTCAGTCTTCTCATCTAATAAATCTATATTTTCTCGAATTTTAATATTTGCTAATTCTAAAGAGCTAGAAAATATATAATCAAGTTGTTCAATATTTTCACCTAAAATTTCATCGAATTGTTTCAATCTTTCATCTAGCGAACTATTTAAAAGTTTTATGTTCTTCTCGTTACCATCGTGAAATTCTTCAATCGATGGCCCAAAAGAACCAGATATAAAGCCGCCCATACCAGAAAACTCTGCCACATCTCCCATGAAAGATCCAGCAAAGCTTTTAAAAGGCTTACCTAAATCTCCTAGAAAACCACCATTAACAATTAGGATTGGAAAGAAAAAGAGTAAAAGTGTTCCTACAAATTTTATTTTGTTTGAAGTTTTCATAATAGTTGGTTAGATGGTACTCCTAAAATTATGAAAAAATATTATATATATCTGATATTTAGTATTCAACATTGATATTTGCATAAAAATTTAATTAAAAAATTTGCCAGAAAGGTATCTATTTATAAATGTTATACTACATATTCTTATTTTCAAAAAGCTTTCTATAAATTATTACTTGTTAAAATTTTATATATTTGAGAGACAGGCTTTTCAGTTGCAAATTTTCCTTGAAAACTCTATCTCAAACTAATTCTGTTGTTATACTTTGTACTCTAAGGTTCTGCGCTTTGAAACTTTAATTTGTACAGCCAAGTATTTTGCACTTCACTTTCTTTAATTTTTTTTCTACAGACTCTTTGTTAAAAAGGTAATGAAATCAAAGAATGAGATTAGGCGTTAGCCCAATCACATTCAAGATTTATGAATATCTTTATATAAATAATAAGCACTCGCCTGAATGCCCCCATAACCTTCAGGTAGGTATCTGCTTAGGAACTGGCGGGCTGATTATACGAGCCAACCATAGGGAGAGGAGTGGAATGCAATAGAATCTATATTTATCATTTCAAAATTAATAAGGATATTCTAGTTCAAAAATGATAACTTTATGCAATGTTTATATCATATGAAAATGATGAAATCAGAGAATGTTGCCTATTATTGAGGCCTGCGTCCGTGAATTCGAGTTTTACTACTGATGAAATAAAAGAAATACGAGCGATTATAGCTGATTTAAAAGCAGCACCTAAATTAATTGATTCACCGATCAAATATAATATTGATAAAGAATTATGGATTATCAATATTGAATATGGGGTTTTTAAAATAGTTTGTAAAATAATTAGCACCCACAAAAACCCAACTGATGATAAAATTGAAAGAATAAAGATCATCAAAATTATTAATGTTGGATTACAAATAGAATTAACTAAAAAGCATAATTTTAAGTAGTATTTCAATGAATTACGATTACGAAATTATATCACCTCCAAGTGCAACCATACTTAGAAGAGTATCAGATTTAAATATAGATTTAAAAAAGTTCAGAGATATATTAAATCTTACTGTTGAGGATTTTGGTAAATTAATACATGACCAACTAAAATTTAGTGACAAACTTGCATACCAGTTTTCCCAAATTTTAGGAGGAACAGAAATTTTTTGGTCAAATCGGTATAAAAATTATATTGAAGAAATAACTGAATCAAATCAGCAAGTTTATTCAGAGTATAAAATAATATTAGATGAGCTATGCACATCAAGGAAAACTGACATTAATAATTTACTTAGCGATTTTCAATATTCATCGTTAGAACATTTGGTACTGGATTATTTTGAGAATCCTATTATTTTATATAGTAAAACTCAAAGATTTGAACCATCTCCTATTAATATAGCAAATTGGATAAGAGATTGTGAGAAAGAAGCCGAAAAACTAATATATGATGGAAGAGTTAGAATATTTTCGGCTGAATCGTTGAATGATGCATTACTAAATATTGTCGCTTTTACCAAAGTTAATAATTTACAAAAAATTTTAGGTAAAATTCAAGAAATCTGTTTCAACAATGGAGTGGTGGTTTTGTTTAAATCTAGCGAAGTTGGATATGGTGTATCTGGTTTCACAAAACGCCTTTTGAAAGATTATCGACTGGTTGTTGTGACAGATAGATATAAGAATAATGCCGCATTTTGGTTTACTTTTCTTCACGAATTATCTCATTGTATTTTACACAATCTCAGATTTCCTTTAATACATTACTCCGATGATGAATTCCAACTGGCATCGTTGAAAACGAATAATATTTATGAGGAAGACGAAGCAAATAATTATGTAGAATCACTTTTATTTCCAGAAGATGTAAAACATCATATTAGGCAATGCAATTCTTATACTGATATATTGACGCTTGCTGTTAATTATGATATTTCAGCAGCGCTCCTAGTAGCCCAAATACATAGAGAAAAACTCGCTCCTTATAGTTGGTATAGAAAAGTTTATAGAAGAGTTGAGTTTTGAAAAAAACTAACCTGTATATCTAATATATTTTCTCGTATCTTTTTGCCAATTACATATCGCGTCTTCTAATACTTGACCTATCATAAAGATATCACTGCTTTTAGAAAACCATTTGACCAAATCAGAACTTAGTTTCTTTTTAGAATTCGCAGATGTATCATTATTAGTCAATCTTAATATAAGACCAATTGCTTGTAATGGCCCAGTACTATGATCTGCATACATTGATTCTGGTTCTTTGACATTGAAACCGCATTTTACTAAAGAACTAGAAAAATCAAAACTAGCTAATCTACCAAAATTCGGAATTTTTTGTGATAACAAATACAACTCATGAAACTTCATCTGTTTATTAGAATGGTACTGCTCAATGTTATTAGCAAAATATTCCATACTTTTAAATACGCCTTTGTCTCCATTTAAATTCTTAGCGGTATATTTTCTATGGTTTGAGTAAGCACTACCTTCAAAAAAATCAAAGTCCGATAGATATTTGAAATACTTATTTATGTCCAATTTAATTTCATCGAACAAAATAATTGAATTTTTATGGTCAAAAGTTGCTCTATTAAATAGTGTCCATTTGGACCTATTACTTTTTCCAAAATACGTAGCTAAATACAATACCCACAATCTATTATGAAGGTTTAGATCTAATCTTTGAGCTAATACAAATGGGTTGGATGTATGAATAAAATCTTTATTTTCTTTAACTGCGTTTGCAGCTCTTAATTTATAAGATTTATAAATTTCAATTCTTCTAATGCTATCGTATGTTTGTTTTGCTAAAATACTTAATGTATTTCCGTCAAGTTTACTACCTAATAATTCTTTGATTGCTTTGCCCCATAAAATTTCTATCTCATCTATATCCATCTATTTTCCAATACTATTTTTTGCTATTAACTTCATATTCTTGTTTCTAAATTTATTTTCCCATGACATCGTTTCAATATTATCATTATTATACCTGTTAGAAAATAAAACGTAGTCCTGCCAATAAGGATCTAATTCTTCAAAATTTGATTCAGCAATATTAAAATCAAACTCTTTAGAAACCAAATTTAACATTTCCATACTACAACTTTTAATTATAGGCATTTCAATAGGTTCATGCAATCCTTCATCAAGATACTCTCGTATTCTAGTTCGATGTTTTTCGTAAACATGCATTGATGTAGCATAATGTGTGTATTTGCCTAACGGTAAATTAGTTCGAAAAGATACTATCTCTTGTAACATAGTAAAGCAAAATAAATCATGTGGTAATCCAAGGTAGGCATCATTACTTCTCATATATGTAGAAAGATTTAACTTATCATTCCGAACATAAAAATGTAAACCAATTGTACAGGGTGGACTGGCAAATTTGTCATTTCTAAATTTGTAATCTTCAATTTCGCTAATAGTCAAAAATGCCTGTTTAGTAGTAGGTCTCTTTAAAATTTGTTCTACAATTCTTTCAAATTGTGATTTTTGACCATTAATTAAACCAAATATTTTAGGGCCATAAGCGCCTAATATTTTGTTATCTTGTTGTTCCTCTAAATCGTATGCTGCAATGTAAGGTTTTATGTAATTAATGTCCTTTTCTTTCGATAAATACCAAGCAAATTCAGCAAATTTACTTCTAACGAGTTTTCTGTCTAACGACATTGATGTTCTAACTCTCGGATTTAATAAGGTAGCTGCATATTGAGTGATTTCTAAATTTAATCCTCTTTTACTATTAATAGACTTTCCATTGTTAAGTATAGTATCGTAGGTAGCATTTAAAAGATCATCGAGGGATTGAAATTCACTAGGTTGATTTAATATCATATTCAAAAAGAATGTTAATTATTTCAAAAATAGGTAATTACATTCAATTTAGGTTATTTTGCTCTTTGAATGAATAGCATGTCTAGACTCATAATATTTTGGTTAAAACAATAGTAAATGGAGCAAGAGTCGGAAGAAAATGCGGGCGGAGATCGGATGAATTTGTGGCTTAGCACATAGAGCTATCGCCCAGGGCTCTCTATTAGGGCTTGAAATGCCCAAGTGGCAGAGTCACAAGGCACATAGAGAGTGTGAAAGTATATTTTCTTCTTGATTTTTTGTATCTTTCTTATCAAGAAAAAAGATAGAAAGCCTATCGCGTGAAAGAATCTTTATGACGTTGACTTTAGGAAACCATAATCCCATAATGATATATCAGATATTTACACACTACCATGTAATAAATTACATTTAAAATTGTTGGTTACGACAGGTTTAACTGTTTGATAAACATTGACGTTTGGGTATTTTTCTTTGGCGATTTCAATTATCTGCTCCATGAAATCCTTCTTGGTATCTGGACCAATTATAATATTTTGCAAAGACTCTCTATTGAAAGGTATCCTGCCTGTACGATCTTTAAGAAGCCTTAGCTCCTTTTCATAACTCCAATCTTCTGTTTTTTTATAAAAAAGATCTACAATATGGTCGGGTTCCGAGATTGGATTGTATTCACGAGTCCGAATTTCCGGAATATAGTAAATAGGAAGAACATTGTGGAAAAACTTTTTATCTAAGTTAATGTCAAAATGCAAAGATAATCCGGAATGGTTGCCTGCATAAATTTCCCATAGTTTTTCGTTCATTGGGTACATGGTAAAACATGCTATCCCAAAACTATTGACAAAGGGCTCGACTTTCGTTTGAGCGAACTCTATTAACCTTGTAGCATCCATATTTTCATCAAAGTAACGCTTGGTTCCAACATCTAACAAACTATCCGCAATGGTGTCATAAAGTAGTTTTTGTTCTTTAAAATCTGACGAAAGTTTTACAAACTCAGGATTTGAGTCCAAAGGGTCGTTCAGTGAATCTCTACTTGAAAACCAAATATATCCCTCGTCAAGTTCGCTGAGAGTATATTTATTTGCTTGTCTAAATCTGAAGACATGGGGTTGACCCATTTTTATCGGGAATTTTTCTTTTAAAACTTCTAATTCGTACATAGCTTTACTATAATTTTAGCAGGAATTTCTTATAAAAATCGGAATACAGCAAATAATTTGAAAATGAATTACTTTCTATATTTTTATAAATTTAGCGGAAACAAAGCGCACTTCTATGAAAACAAGAATATCAAAGTTTAATTTCTACTTACAAAATATTAATAGCAATTAAAGTTAAGCTTGAACCTAAGGATACTAATAGCAAGTGTTAAGAATTTTGGTATAAGAGAAAATTTTAGATTTAGCGGAGGGCTAACGAACAGTTAGAGAAATTTTTCTTTCCAGAATTTCCAATTAAATTAAGGTCTCACTAGTGTCGAAAAGCAGAGCTTTTAATGGCAGGGACAAAGCCGCTGAGAATTGAGTAAAGTATAATCTACCATATGGGGGATTGATTTTTTTAACAACAAGTGTTGGTATGCGGCTATTTTGCATAACGGTCAAATATAGACACATATGCAAGCAAACTCTGCGTAGCAAACCTATAATTAGTTTCATGAACTTGTAATTCGCTTAAATGACAATGTGTTCAGGGATATTTTACACAATGGAATTACAGTTGGCACTAGATATGACTTTTGTGGAATTTCGCCAGTGCTCCATCTTTCTTGATTATTACTTCAGCCACTGGCTAAACCAATAATACAAAATGTACCTAATTTTTCATATGTTAAATAGAGTAAAGAATTATTCTATATCCTTTTATATTCCATGCCCCTGCGGAAGTCGAAAAACCCTTCCACTCCAGTGCTACCTTGGCGGACACGCTTCGCCGGTCCGCTCGGGAAGTCCCTCCGTTCGGGCCTGCCTGTCGCCATAGGCAGGTTTTTCCGACCTCGTCGGTCTCACGAAAGCACAAACGGCGAAGGGCCGCTTGACCTTTCTTCTCCCTTCCCACAAAATCTGGCAAAACCTACCCATGTTTTGAGCCATAAAATCGAAAATGTATAAGGGTCTAAATTCTTTTAATTATCTTGAAACCAGCTTTTAGGAGAAATGAAAAAGATATTCGAAAATATCGCCAATTGGTTGGTCGTTTTGAACGGGAGTAAAGACAAAATCTACAGGAACATTAACGCCTTTATGAGAAGAGGTTATAATGGACTGATTGTAGGGCCTGTCGTTTTTGGAACTATTGTCGTTCTTCCATCGCTTAATCTTTAGAAAGACTATAATACCTTTTTGTACCCATAAAATCTTATTTATTATCTCAATGTAATTTCGTCACAAATTTTCATTAAATTTGTGACGAAATATATATATTAAAATGCTTGTACCTACCGAAAAACTTATAAAAAATGCAATTTTGAATCACAAGCGTGGAAAAATATTTTTCCCGAATAATTTTGTTAAATTTGGGTCTTCTACAGCAATCAGGCAAGCTTTAATACGTTTAGAGGAAAAAGGGCTTTTGGTTCGACTGGCACAAGGTATTTACTTATATCCCAAAGAGCATAAACAATTGGGGCTGCTTTACCCATCATTAGAGGAAATTGCTTTGGCGATTTCCAAGAGGGATAAAGCAAGAATAATTCCAACGGGAATCCAAGCCCTTAATAAACTGGGATTATCTACACAGGTTCCTATGAATCTTGTATACTTAACCGATGGATCTCCTAGAACTGTTAAAATTAAAAATAACACTATAAAGTATAAAATTGCATCTCCTAAAATTCTTTCGGCCAAAAGTGAAACAAATATTTTGGTGATACAGGCATTGCGAGAAATAGGGCAAAAAAACTTGGATGGAAATCAGCTTGAAAAAATTAAGGACGTACTAAAAACGGTCGATAAGGATCTTATCAAACATGACATGAAATTGGCACCGGTATGGATTTCAAAAATAATGGAAGAGATACTAAAAAATAATGAGTAAATGAAGGAGTGGTTTAGTCTGTCGGTAAGCGACCGGAGAGAAGCTATAATACAAACGAGTATAGACAAAGGTCTACCGGCTGCAGCCATTGAAAAGGATTGGTGGGTTGTAACGGTTTTGCGTGCCATCTTCAGTACCACATATGCGGAACACCTTGTCTTTAAGGGCGGTACATCCTTAAGTAAAGCCTGGGGGGTAATTGAAAGGTTCTCTGAAGATATTGATTTGGCGATGGACAGATCCTTTTTTGGTTTTAGTGGTACACTTAATCGCACTAAAGTTTCTCACCTGAGAAAGGCTTCTTGTAAATTTGCAAGCGAAGTGTTTCCCGGGGAATTAGCCAAAACTCTTCATGCACAAAATGTTGGAGAATTTTCAATAGAAGTTCGTGAATTTGTACTATCTGATACTGATCCCTTAGCAATAGAAATACATTACAAATCGCTTGTTGAACATATAGACTATTTGGTACCGAGAATTTTAGTGGAAATTAGTTCAAGGTCGTTAAGAGACCCATTTGAAAATAAGGGTATCATCTCTTTCATTGGTGCAAAGTATAATGGACAACCTTTTGCGGATGAAATAATTTATGTGCCAACAGTCCTCCCCACAAGAACATTTTTAGAAAAACTTTTTCTTTTACATGAAGAGTTTCAAAAGCCAGAAAATAGAGAAATATTTAGTGAACGAATGACAAGGCATCTATATGATGTTTCTAGGTTGATGGATACTCCATTTGGAGAAAGCGCTTTAATAGATAGTCATTTATACTCCAATATCATTCAACATCGCAAAATTTTCACTAAAGTATCTTGGGTAGATTATTCCAAACATGCTAAAAGAACATTGGATTTTATACCGCCTGATCGGGCAATGAAGGATTGGGAAAGGGATTATGTGGCAATGCAAGAAAGTATGTTTTATGGGAAAACAGAACCATTTGACGAACTAATGAATAAATTGAGAGGTTTAAGAGATAGGATTAACAAAATGGAAGGATAATAGTTTAATTTTCTCAGTTATACGGAAATTGCGCACAATACATTTGTTCCATAATTTTTCTTATTATGAATTGAGAAAAGAGTGTTTCTTTATCTTTCTATATTCCAAACCCCTGCGGAAGTCGAAAAACCCTTCCACTCCAGTGCTCCCCTAGCGGACACGCTTCGCCGGTCCACAAGGGAAGTCCCTCCGTTCTGGCCTACCTGCCGCCATAAGCAGGTTTTTCCGACCTCCTCGGCCGCAAGAAAGAACAAACGGCGAAGGGCCGCTTGACCTTTCTTCCCCCTACCCACAAAATCTGGTAAATCCCTATCCATTTTTTGAACCAAAACATCGAAAATATAAAAAGGTCTAAATTCTTTTAATTATCTTGAAATCAGCTTTTTGTAAAATGAAAAAGATAATCGAAAATATCGCCAATTGGTTGGTCGCCGTAAAGGGGAGAAAAGACAAAATCCACCAGAACATTAATGCCTTTATGAGAGGAGGTTATAATGGACTGATTTTTGGGCTTATTCTTTTTGGAATACTTATGGTCTACTTTTCGTTCGATCTTTATGAAACCTACGAAAACCTTTGGTTGGCATTGCTTCCGATATGGTTTTCCGTTATTTTAATCTTTGGTATTTTGGTTTCTGATGCTTATAAAGAGAAAGTGAAGTATCAAAGCCGAAGTTCACGAATGAAACTGGTAGGTTTTAATATGGATTTCAATGAGCGTGTCCTTAGAAGGATCTATGGTTCTTTGACCCAATATGAATATCTGGACGAGAACCTAACAAGCTTCTCCAATTTTTATGAAGTTATGGTCCTGGATTTTGATGAACACGATTCGGTGCTGCATTTTAACTGTACCCAGCCGCAATTGAAATATATTCTAGATAAGTTCAAACAACTTAAAAAGGGGATTAGCTTAAAATCCTTTGAAAGATCCCAAAAAATTTACCATAAGGGTAACTTGATATCGGCAGAGATACTTTCAAAAAAGTACAATGAGTTTCCGCCCAATTATGAATTTGAACAACAGATAGATTCATTCTTCGATTTCTTGGGGGACATTTGAATATTTCATGGGGTAGATTTCCCCTTTTTCTTCTTTTCACCCGCTTGCATCTCCTTTCTTTGCTTCGAACATTTGTAACACAGTTAGACCGCATTGCGGCTATTTTAAAGCGAGAATTATGGAAATAGAAAATGACATGGTAGATCTCTTAAGGGATATTAAGGGACTTCTTTCGCATCAAAAGAAAGTGATGAACGTAGATGATCTTGTTGCCTACACAGGACTCTCCAAAAGCAAGATCTACAAACTGACCCAGTTACGATTAATCCCCATGGGAGGTAACAAACACATCCGCCAGAAATTTTTTGATAAGGATATTATAGATGCTTGGTTATTAGGCGAACCTAATTTATCAGATGACTTTTTGGATCGGGAATTCAATAAGCAATTGCCACGAAAAAAGAAGTAGTATTTCTATAATTACAAGCTAATTAGTAATAGTACTAACAAGTAAAAAGTATCTGGATAGGTAGAAAATGATGAAACGGAATTTAGACGTAAAAAATCCGATTGAGTGAGAATTCAAGATGTGTCATTGTCATGACAAATCTTGCTTTTGCTCCCGATGGGTCGCAAAAGAATAGGAACCAATAACTTGATTTTCGATATGAGATTACAGATGGAGTTTCAATGGGTATTTTATAAAGGGTTAGAGGGTAAGGATTCAGAAATGCAAAAATGAAGAACGAGTTTGTACAGTTTAGATGTTCTATTTATGAGAAGAAATTGCTAAGGGTCAAGGCCGATAGGAGTGGACTTTCCATAAGTGAATATTGTCGTCGTGCGGCTTTTGATGATCGGATAATAGAACGTTTGACCCAAGAACAAATAGAGATGTACAAGATGCTGTCGAAGTATGAAACAAATTTTAAGCTTATCGGAAATATGTTTCGAAAACGCAATCCTAAATTAGCGAATGAAGTGGTGGAATTGGCCAGTGAGATACGTGGACATCTTTTATCTTTTAGGAAATGATAGGCATGGGAAAATCCATATCGCATACCGGAGCATCCATGGGTTATGGTTGGAACGGGGAAAAGGAGGCAGAAGTCGTCTACCGCGAACATTTATCGGGAGACAATCCTAAGGAAATCACTCAAGAGTTCAAGGTCATCCAGCAGCAGAACCATCTTTGCCAAAAGAATACCTTGAGTTTTGTACTCAGCCCAACGATTGAAGACGGGCAGGGAGTGACGAACAAAGACCTCAATGAAATCGTTGATAGGTTCCTTAAGGAAATGAAACTACAGGAACGCCAGGCCATCGGCTTTGTGCATAGGGATAAAGAACACACCCATGTCCACGTATATGTAAACCGTATCGATTTCAATGGGAATGCCTATAAGGATAGTTTTATAGGAAAGAGGAGCCAGCAAGCAGCGGAAAGGGTGGCCAAGCAAATGGGTCTGACCACAGTAAAAGAAGTGCAGCAGGAAAAACTGAACCAGATTCAACAAGTAAGAGGAGAAATAAAACAGATACACGATAAGGTTATGGAAAAGGACAAGCCAAATAATTTTGACAGGTACATCAGCGATATGGCCAAAAAAGGTGTGGAGGTTATTCCCAGTATCAATAAGCAAAACCAACTCCAAGGTTTCCGATTTGAATATAAGGGGCATAATTTAAAGGGGAGCGAAGTACATCGCTCCATGTCGATGGGAAACATAGCGGGAAATATGGAATGGGATAAAAATGTAGCCCAAAAGATGGCTAGGGAAAATACTGTAAAACTACTGGGCAAGCCTGTTGGGCTATCACCTAACCTGGCGGCAACTATTGCAAGAAAGGTGGTAACTATTGCGATTAAGAAATCAATTGGACTGGGAATGGAAATATAATATCATGGCAAAACTGGACGAAATTATGGAAGTGCTTACCCAAGAAATATCCGGGTTTAACAACTCTATTGGTAAACTGGAAGAACTATCCACAAAATTTGATGACCTAAAAATAACAGCGGACACCTCTCATTTGGAGTTTCAACTAAAAGATTTTTTTAGGCTGCAAAAGATCAACTTGGAATTTTATAATAAGCGGATGGATAATGTCTTGGAAAATATAGAAAAATCTAGATGGACCCCAAAATGGGAGATGTTGATGCTATACATCTTCATTTGCATAAACACTATGGCATTTGGCTATATGGGCTATTATTTTATCAACTATGAACAGGAAAAAAAGGCTGAGGTTTTTAAAGTAAAAAAGGAAAGCTTGGGTAGGGCAAGGGGCTATTTTGAGGACCATCCGATCATCTATAAGGATTTTGAAAAATGGGCCCAAAAGCAGGACAGTGTTCCAAATCGGGAGTAGGGTTGCGCCCTATTGGATTTCTTCTTTACGCTTATCTTCCCGAACGCTAAAGAAATCCAATAGGATCCATGCGCAAAGTTTTTTGGTAAGATTTGGGAAAAATGTTTAAGCTATAAATACAGCATAGCCTAATGAAGCCGATTTGAAATCGTTCTTGAATGAGGAAAAATACTAGGTGCATCTAGTAATTTTGGTAAGAAAAGTCGGCAAAATGTCTTACTTTGTGGACAGTATTTTAAAATAGGTAAGATGTTCCATGTGAATTCCCGTGAAAGGGAAGAAATTTGCAAATTCCCTATCCAACTCCAAGAGAACAAGTATCCAATGTCTAATATATAGAAATTGAATGCCCTGAATTAGAAGCTAAAAAATAAAAACACAAAAACTAATTTGTTATTGACCGAATACCGCACCGTTTTGATCAACGAGTTGGTAACGGGGAAAGTATAAGTGATTTACTATGGGTAAGGAGAGGATATTTGAACTTATTCGAAAAGAAGAAGTAGTCTTGTTTGTAGGGGCGGGCATGTCTATGTATGCCGGTTATCCTTCAGGTGCAGTACTCTCTAAAATTTTTTATAACAACCTTTCCAAGGATCAAAAAAGTGATATAGAGTTTACGGCTGATTTACCTAGACTAGCCAATGATATTTACTATTTAAATGGAGGTAATAAAAATTACCTATTTCAAATACTGAAAAGAGAGTTTCAAAGAGACCCAATTTCTACTGAAACACATAAATTGTTGGCAAAAATCCCTCATTTTAAAACCATCATAACAACCAATTACGATACGCTTATTGAGTCCTTCAATAAAAATGTCGAGGTTATACGAAGAAGTAAAGATTATCCGCTTGCAAATTCCAAAAAACAACTTCTGTTTAAAATTCATGGGGATCTTAGTGATCCGGAAAGAATCATTTTGACAAACTCTGATTACAACAACTATTTCTCTTCTGCACAGGAGGATACGGTTTTTTGGAATGCGGTAAAAGATAAATTGGCTTCAAACCATGTGCTTTTTATTGGATATTCTATGGAGGATTCAAATATTCAGGTCATGCTCGACAAAATAGTAAAACAATTGGGCGAAAACCGAAAGGAGATGTTTTTTATTGCTCCAAGAGTATCGGCACCAAAGCAAAAGTATTTGCAACGGAACAACATTACCGTTTTAAGGGGTACTGGTGAAGAGTTTATTAAAGAATGTTTTGAGGATTTAAAACTAAATTATTTTCCAAATCTTGACAAAGGACATGGCACTGCTGACACAGCTTTAAATTTTGCTAATTCCAATCTATTCCATCTGGAAATAAGCAAAAAGAACAAATCCGTAATAATAAATAATGTAAAATCCCTCGACGGGGATAATTCATATAAAATTAATTTTAAAATACATCTTCCAAATGAAAAAAGAGATAATGTTTTAAACTCGCTTCATGGAAAAGATTTTAATGATATTTTATTGGAAGGAGATGCATTGGGGGAATTCAACTATATTGTAAAAGACTTCAGGATAAAAAATTATGACGATATAAAAAACCTCCTAATAAAAAAATTACCATCTTACAGTGGTTTAGTAGATATAGTTTTTGATGATGGTTTTGAAGTAGATAATTATAAAATAGAATTGTATAGAGCTGATCCAAGTGATTTTGAACATCATCTTAAAATAGTAGTGAAAGGTTTTGAAATTATTATCAAATTTAAGACAAGTGGCGACTATACTCAACTTGATATCAATATAGCCCCTGAAAAAAACATTAAATCTTGTAACCAGGGTATATTATTTTACGAAATTCTAACTAGAATAGTTGCTGAAAAAAAATTCAAAGCTTTTGAAAACAATAAGTTGATCTACACCTATTTGTTTGACAAAAAGTTTGAAGAAGACGCTTTAAGTGCAAAACAATTAAAAGAGTATTTTTTAAAACTTAAAAAAATAGAAAAACATTTTGATGTAAGGTTTTCAAAAATTGATCTTAGAGAGCCTAAGGAAAATTTCGTTGAAACTATCATTGCTTATATTGATAAGATTCAGTTAAAAAGACAATTTAATGAGTTTAAGTTTAAAATTGTAAATAAAGACAAACTAGATTATTTAACCAAAAATAATGGAGAAGGCAAATTATTGGTTATGAGTGGAAAATATCCGCCCATTGACTTACATGGTTTGCAATTCGATATAGGTTATCTACATAAAATGCTTAAAGATGGTTATATCGCAAATATTGAAGAATTGAAAGCCAATAAAACAACAGAAATAAAGGTTAAAAGCAGAACCAACACTGTTTATCATCAATTTACAGATGGAGAAAGTATCATTTCACAAGGATAATCTATGGGCCTTACTACTAAAAACACATATGAAACTTCTTAGTGATTAAATTTCAAGAAGCTGATAAGCTTTTGTTTGACCAGATCGAAGCGGAATTGATGGAAGATGAAACTTTCCCCCACAACTCTTATAAATATTGAAAAATTTTCGGCAAATAAAAATTAGCTCCTGCAAGTTTAGATAAGCAGGTGCGCCCTATTCGATATTTGCTTTACGCTTATTTATCGGAACACTACAAAAACCGGACAGGATCCATGCGAAAAGTTTTTGGATTTGGGGATTAAAGTTTTGAGCAACATTCATATGAACTTGCCGACAATTCTCGTTTCACTAATTTTTTCAAATAAAACAATTCACTATTATGCGAGCATGGGAGCTTAGTCTTTCTGAACAAAAAGGCCGTAGGCCTCATCCAGAAATTCTCCCTCATCAAAAGGCAAAAGTTGATTTGCCAATTCCAGCGTTTTCCGGATATCTAGTCCTGGATCGTTAAAATCGCCTTCCACATAGCTGGCCAAAATGCAAACGTTTATCAAGGACTCTATGGTGCTGAACAGATCCGTATAGCCATCAAACTGGAGGAAAGCAGGTTTAAATTTATCTTTATGTATATCAGAATTGTTCAAGGTGGTCAATTTGTATTTTGCTGATTCCTTCAACATTTTTAATTGTTTCTTTTTTATTCCCATGGTTGTATTTTACAATTATGTTAAACCCTCTCTTAGTTTCTCTTCCCTATAATAAAGGTTAAGGTCGTCCAAAAGTGCCTCCTCCCCTTGCGGTAATAACCTATTGGCAATTGTAAGTACCTGACGGATATATTCCTTTTCATATCTGTCATTGATGTTATCGTACAATTCCGGGTCGATTGTCTTCATGGCTAAGTAAAGCATAGCACGCACTGTCAATAATAAATCTACGTGGTTATCTACATAGAAGAGACTGACCTCAAACTTGTTTTTAAAGAAGGAGTGCGGCTTTAATGTAGGGTGGTGATCCAGAGCCTGATGCTTTAAGCTATTGATCAGTTTTTCTTCGTTCGGGTTCATAGTTCATATTTATTCAGATGATTTTGTTTTGGCATTGTCCAAACCGTTCAGCTTTTCTGTTACGTAGTCCATAAAATCCATTTGACTGTGTGGCAGTATATTTAGGACCAATTCCAGCACCCTGCAAACGCTGTCATGTTTGATTACATTTTGATTGTTCGGGGACAATAGCATTCCGTTCCCGTCCAGAGCAAATACACATACTTCCAGAAGGCTCGCTATGTTCAAAAGCAGATCACTGTTGTCCTTAACCTCTATGGATACCCTTGGATTTCCTACGGGATTACCTGAATCCTGTTTTAATAACACCATTAGATTTTGATGCCGTTTATGAATGTCTTTCAGGGTTTTTCTTTTTTTCTTTTTCATAGGCTTATTTTAAGGTAGGCATGTGGTTTCCTAATTCTTCGAATAATTCTAAAATGTGTAATCGTCTAGTTACATAATTTTCATTTACTTTTCATAAAGTAACTCTGGAATTATATTGTACCGAACCAATAGAGATTGTATATTACCAATTGAATTTGGTATTTTACCAATGACATTTGGGGATTTTCCACTATCTTTAATAATCGAAAAATATAATAAGTAGTATACTTGACTCATGAGCACAGCAACAAAACCAAGCCATATAGGAAGGAAGATTAGCCGTATTAGGGAATTACGAGGATTGAAGCAAGAAGCCCTTGCCATGGAACTGGGCATAAGCCAACAAAGCGTTTCTTTAATGGAGCAAAGTGAAACTATTGAAGAAGACAAACTGGAGCATGTAGCCAAAGTTCTGGGAGTAACAAGAGAAGCTATTGAAAATTTTTCTGAAGAATTGGCCATTAATTATTTTAATACTTTTAACGAAACTGTGTCAAGTAGTAATTTTGGACATAATAATACCTGTACCTTTAATCCACTTGATAAATTGGTAGAGGCCTATGAGGAGAATAAAAAGCTCTACGAACGTTTGTTGGATGCTGAAAAGGAAAAGATTTCTTATTTGGAGAAGCTATTGAGCAAAAAATAATTTGTTTTTAACGGAGACTTTTGAATTTTAAAACCATAAGTGATTTTACATTAGACGAATCGCTTATGGTTTTCTTGTTTTGTATTGGAAGTAATTTCAATGATTCTGAATGAGGTTTGCCGGAATATCCAAAGAAACTGATGAGTATGGGTAATAATTGAGCTTATACCTAGCTACAAAGTCAAATAATAAGGCGGAGGTTGCCAGAAAAACTGGGTTGAGTAAATCTCGCTTGAGTCAATTAAGTTCTAATGAAACTACTAAACTTCGGGCGGATGAGCTCTTTTTGATTGCCTTGGCAATAGATATTGATCCTTGCGAATTATTGAAGGAAGTATTTAAAGGACTTAAACTACCTAAAGAGTAAAGACTGCTGGCATAGATTTTAATTGTTTTAACCAATTAGAAGTATGTGGTATCCGAGTTTTATAGATTTACGAGATACTTTGTATATTCAACATACAACATATGTAGGCGTATTAATAGTAGTTTAAAAATAGTTGAACTTCGGTACTTCTGGTACTGAAATTCAATGGGATTTAAACTGTTTTCTCTTGCTGGCAATCATTGTTTCCAAAAGTTATCTTGGTGAAAATAATTTACATGCCAATAGCTTTGGGTTATAGCGTTTTATTTCATGAGGGTTGCTTCAATTCATATATAAGTATGGTAAGTATAAAATACTGATAATCAAACTAGTTTATAGAAAATTACATGCTAGGCTAATTTTGGTACAGCACGCTAGGCTAATTTTAGTACTTGATTTACCCTGACTTTGTTACAAATAATATTGAAATTTACCCTGACTATGTTACAAAAAATTGAAAAAGATTACTATTTCACTCTTAGAAATAATCGTGGAAATTTTCCTTTTAGATCGCTTTAAAAGATGATTACTTATTTTTTTTGAAAATAAATTTAGATTAAAATGAGTATTAATATCCCCATAATTGTTATATTTGGGGAAAATATTACCCATTATGAAAAATAAGAAAGCGGTCCTTTTTCCAAAATACCAGAGGATAATGGGGCAATTAGGAGAGAATATAAAGCTTGCCCGTAAACGAAGAAAGCTTACCACTATTCAAGTATCTGAACGAGCTGGTATAGATAGAAAGACTTTGTATCAGATAGAGAAGGGAAATTCAAAGGTAGCGATTGGTTCATATTTTAATGTTCTGATTGCACTAGGTTTGCAAGATGATTTCTTGAAGTTGGCAACAGATGACGAATTCGGAAGAAAACTACAGGACTTAGATTTATTATAACAGGGAAGAATGGCACAAGGTAAATTTGAAATATACGTTTATGCACATTGGCAAGGAATGCCAGAAGCTAAGATCATAGGTGTTTTGGCAGCACATCATGCTAAAGGAAAGAAAGCATTCAGTTTTGAATATGATAAGGGTTGGATAAAATCAGAACAACAACTATTGTTAGATCCCGATATCCAGTTTTATTCGGGTCCACAATACCCAAATAAGAAGGAAAACTTTGGTGTCTTTTTAGATAGCATGCCAGACACCTGGGGAAGAACCTTGATGAAAAGACGGGCAGCCCAACTAGCTAATGAGAAAGATCAAAAGGCTCCGACTTTGTATGAGATCGATTACTTGTTAGGTGTATATGATGAAAGCCGGATGGGGGCTTTACGTTTTAAAACAGAACGTGACGGACCATTTATGGATAATAATGAAGAGAATCCTACCCCCCCTTGGTCGTCTGTAAGAGAACTTCAAGAAGCTGCCAAGCACTTCGAGAATGACACCGATAATGAAGAAGTAAAAAGATGGTTGGCAATTCTTATGGCACCTGGGTCTTCTTTGGGAGGTGCCAGACCCAAAGCCAATATTTTGGATGAATATGGAAATCTTTGGATAGCAAAATTTCCTTCAAAGAATGATACTATAGATAAAGGGGCATGGGAATTTTTAGCATATCGCTTGGCAATAAATTGTGGAATTGAAATGGCACCCTCTAGAATTGAAAATATTACTGGTAACTATCATACCTTTTTTACACAACGCTTTGATAGGATAAGGAAAGAGCGTATCCATTTTTCCTTTGCAATGACCATGACCGGCAATAATGAGGATACTATCCGTGATAGCTCAGCAAGTTATCTGGACATTGCCGAATTCATTCAAACAAATGGGGTAAACATTGATAGAAACCTACAACAATTATGGCGTAGGATTGTTTTTAATATCGCGGTTTCCAATACGGATGATCATTTGCGAAACCATGGTTTTATCCTAACCTCAAAAGGTTGGAAACTTTCCCCTGCCTATGACATAAATCCGTCTATAGATAAAGATGGATTGGCACTTAATATTGATATGGATAACAATGCTTTGGATTTGGAGCTGGCAAAAAGTGTAGGAGAGTATTTTCGTTTGGACGATAAAAAAATGGATACTATTATTGAAGAAGTGATGGCCTCGGTTAGTCAATGGAAAAAGATTGCCAATGAAATCGGAATTCCACGGGCGGAGCAAGAATTAATGGCAGCGGCATTTATGGATGGCTAGCTCTTCTACATGTTAAGTGTGTCGATAAAACTCAAAAAATTCGACATATTCAGCATATCTGTCGTTGGTATAGACATCTCGCCATATTACATACATGCCCAAAAGTGTCCCATGAAAGCTCAATTAACAAAACTATAAAAAAAGACCAGAAATTGGACATGCCCGTCCAAGATTTTCCGCTCTGTGAAAAGTGTCACGTGAATCGGCCGTTTTATAGGGCTTTCTAAATTGTACCTTAAATTTAAGGTAATCTGTCCGACCAGTTTATACAAAAAAGAATGAATTATGGGAACATTCATCCCATTTACATTGTAAACTTTTTTTAAAACGCACGACCAATCTTAAACTCAAATCCAAAAAATGGTTGAAAAATTCAATCCAGAGATCAACAAGGTGTATTTTATAAATCAATATACCCTGCTTCAGATACTTTCCGGTTCGGGAAGTATCCAGGTAGATTTTAAAAATTATATTGATTGGGAGGATAAAGTCATCTATCTCGAAAAAGGCCAGTACATAAAGTTTGTCTCCGATGATTTTTACGTGAGAAGAATCGAATTCCCCAATGAGGAAGTTTTCCGTAACAAAGAGGTGCGCGTGCTTTTTAAACATCTTGTGTCACTGGGTTATATCAATTTCAACGATTGCGCCGATTGCAAAAAATACTTGTCCAATACGGCCTTTTCGGAAGACACTTCTGCGATTATCGATGTTTCCTCGAAACAGTGGTACTGGCAAAATCCGTTCAATGCGGAGAGGAGCGAGTACCAAGTGATATTCGATATCAAAGAGGTCGTCGACTTACATTATGCCCACAACCTGACGAACGAGGAACTTGTTGGGTTGATAAACGAAAATGGATCCCAGGCACAAGCATTGCTCAAGGATAAAATAGGCCTTTCGGTAAAATCACTTTTAAGCGAAAAGCGGCTGTTAGAAAGCAAAAGGGGAATTGCCTTTACCGATAGGAGCATTCAGGAAATTTCATACGACATGGGATACAAGGATCCCGCTTATTTCAACAGGGTCTTTAAAAACACTACTGGCCAAACTCCAGCCGAGTTCCGAAAAGAATTTGACTATTCCAACCGTGATACATTTACACAGGATATTCTTGAACTCCTTCGCGATCACCATGAGGAACAAAGATCCCTTGCCTTCTATGCCGATAAGATGAACCTATCGGTCAAGGCAATCTCCAAAAAGACAAGGGACAAAATGAACGCTTCGCTCGGGCAGCTTATCCGTCTTGAATTGGTAAATACCGCCAAGGCCATGTTGGGGGACGATGCCAGCATACAGGATATAGCCTTTAAATTGGGTTTTGAAGAACCCAACCACTTCTCACATTTCTTTAAGCACCACACAGGGATTTCCCCATCCGACTTCAAAAATCAAAAAGTACAATTTCTAGCTCCTTTTTCGTAGGCCAATACGGCCGGTTCGTTCTGAAATTTGCAATGTAATTACAAATCAATTTTTTGTTTAATCATTAAAAATTTAAAAGAATGGATATTAAGGAAAAAGTACTTGAAATGGACAGCATTGTGGCCCAAGGGGCCATTGTAGAAGCTGTAAAGAAGTTCTTTGCGCCAGGGGCCAAGACTTCGGACTACAACAAGGTAACTACCGCCAACAAGGCACAGATGGTAGAGAAAATGGAAGGTTTTGCAGATGCCATAGCAAAAGTGAACGGCATACAGCACCACCATACCATAGTGGACGGTAATGTATCCGCTTCCGAATTCACGTTCGATTTTACGATGAAGGACAACAGTGCAATCTATTGGCACGAGATCATTCGCCGTATCTGGAGCGACAAAGGCGAAGTGGTACAAGAGGAATATTTTAACGCTTAAAATAATAGCGATGAAATTGCGATTTATCACACCAACATTGCATGGAGTGGCCGATTATACCGCGGGGTTGGGATTGATTCTGGTCCCAAATCTATTGGACTTGGGTACTACAATGGACCTTGCCTATTGGCTCTCCATTTGTACGGGTTTTGCGGTATTGATAGCGAGTGCGTTCACCAATTACAGACTGGGCTTATTTCGTACCATTCCCTTTCAAGGGCATTTGGCCCTGGACCTGGCGGTAGCGGTGACTTTCATGATTGCGCCCTTCGCCTTCGGTTTTACAGGAACAGATGCTGTTTATTATTGGTTCAATGCAACGGTGGTCTTTTTGGTGGTTTCCTTAAGTGAGACTAAACAATAATTAATTTTTAAAATCTAAAACAATGAAAAATTTAAGAAACATTTCAATTTTAATGCTGGCGTTATTTACGGCCACGATAACGTTTGCCCAGGACAAAAGAGCGAACAACATTGACAACAGCAATATTGCATTGCAGGGCTATAGTCCCGTATCCTATCTAGATCTAGGGATTGCCCAAAGAGGTGTAAAGGAATATAAATCGGAACACGATAAGATCATCTATTATTTCACCTCTGCCGAGCAAAAAGCCGAATTCGACAAAAACCCGGCTAAATATTTGCCTGCATACGGCGGTTTCTGCGCCTTTGGGGTGTACGCGGGAGCAAAGTTCAGGCCAGATCCCAACAAGTTTATTGTTAAGGATGGGAAGTACTTATTATTCCTCTACAACCTGGAGCTGGATGCACAGCAATTATGGCTGGCCGAAAAGAACCATAATAAACTAGTGTCCACGGCAGATGCAAACTGGAACAAATTAAAAAGTACGTATAATTAAATTGATGTATTATGAGAGAGATTGTAGTTCCCACGAGGGACAGAGTAGATGAAAAGGCCCAAAAGATCTTTGACGGTCTAAATGCCAAATTAGGAAAGGTCCCCAATATTTATGCGGTGACGGGCTATTCTTCGGAAGCCCTTGAAGACCATATGGAGCAGACCAATAAGGTTGGAAAAGGAAGTTTTTTGATGAAGGAGAAGGAGGCCATCCGGTTGGCCGTTTCCGAGGCCAACGGGTGTAGCTACTGTGTTGCAGCCCATACGGCAATAGCCAAAATGAACGGCTTTTCAGATGAGGATGCACTATCGTTTCGCAACTTGAGCAGCTCGCACCCCAAGCTGTTTGCACTTACTGCCCTGGCCGCCAATATTGTGGAAAGCAAAGGAAAGCCCTCCCAAAGCAACCTGGACAATTTCTTTGATCAGGGCTTTGGTGAAAAGGAGTTGGTGGATCTTGTAGCGGTCATTTTGGATGTGACCTTTACCAACTACATCCGTGGGATTACGAAGGTTCCGATAGATTTTCCCGAAGTCCCAAGTCTTAATTGACCAAGGCACCCTGTCCCTTCCTTGTTGGGGCAGGGTTTTTTAATTCAAGGAATATTAAACGGGAAAATCCAAACAAAATGAACACTAAAATTGTACTAACGTCTTGTGCCTTATTCTTAGGGTTGCTGGGCATTTTATTAACTTTCCTGCCAATGGAAATAGTTATGTACCTGCACCTTGGCAGAGATCGGATAACTGTATTGCTGCTTCAAATGATCGGTGCCCAATACCTAGGTTTCGGTATGCTGAACTGGATGATGAAAAATAGCCGTATCGGAGGAATTTATAACAAGCCATTAATACTAGGCAATCTTACCCACTTTTTGGTCAGTACCTTAACACTGCTAAAAATACTTCCAGTTATTGAAGCACATTTTAAGGGTCTATTGGTTATTACGATGGCATATGGCTTTTATTCGATATTTTTTGTTTACGTATTTGTCAAAAGTCCGGTTAAGGAAGAACAAAAAAATAGTAAGACAAGTCGTAGTATTCCTGAAAGTTAAAAGAAACGAAAATCTTAATCCAGATTAAGGATGGAAAAAGCGTTTTTATTCGGAAATCTGAAGGGATTTATAACGACTAAAGTGTTAACTTATACAGTTTTTAAGAAATGAATATTGAATTCAAACGACTCACCGAGGTCGAAAGGTCCGAAATCATTGTGTTGATGAACAATCAGTTGGTGAGACGACAAATGCCTTTGTTGAAGGGCGACTTTAATGCAAGCCTTTGTGACAAGTTTATTGCCGACAAAGAATTGTTATGGACTGAACACGGTTATGGCCCGTGGGCGTTTATTGTAAATGGCCTGTTTGCCGGCTGGGGCGGATTACAGCCAGAGAACGGAGAAGCTGACCTGGCATTGGTATTGCACCCGGATTATTGGGGTTTGGGCAAAATCTTATACAAACAGATAATAAGCAAGGCCTTTGACGAGATGGGATTGGAGTCGGTCACGGTGTTGTTCCCTCCTACCAGAACAAGGATCAAGGGCCTATTGCGCCTGGGATTCAAGAAAGTTAGCAAATTGGAGGTTGGGAATGAACACTTTATCAAGTATCGATTGGAAAAACCTTTAGGGAACTAAGATATGTCTGAAAGTAAGAAATAAATCTGTTTTTCATGGACGTAATAAAACATAGTAGTATGATTCTAATATAAATTGTCCAGCTTTTTGTTTTAAGTCTAGTATCATAAAACCAACGATTTATAGCACAAATATTTTATCTCTATCTTCATAAAGCAAATTTGAAAGTTCAAATACAAGGATAGGCAAGGACACATACCCGGTAAAAAAAAAAGTTCGTCTTTGAATTAATTCATAATTGTACGGTTTTTGTAACTTTACCATAAAATGATAATATGGGCACAGCAGAATTGAACAATACTAAAAAGGAGCTTGTTGGATGGATCCAATCTTTAACCGATGATTCTATTTTAAGTCTGCTTAGTTCCGTTAAATTATCCAGTGAGGGCAAATCCATCGACTGGTGGGAAGAACTTACAGAAAGTGATAGGGTTAATATTCTAAGTGGTATCAGGGATTATCAACAAGGTGAAACTATGAAATCCAATGAATTCTGGAACGGTTTGACCAATGGATAAACCTTACAGGGTAGAATGGACAAAAAGGTCTCTGATAAACGCCATTGCCATTAAAAATTACCTGATACAAAAGTTCACTGTCAAGGAGGTCGTTAAATTTGAAAGATTGCTTCGGCAATTTGAATTAACGGTATCTAATTTCCCTACATTATATCCTGAATCAAAAAGTCAAAAACTTTTAAGGCGAGCGGTCATTCACAAAAACACAACTGTTTATTACATTTTCAATAAAGGCAAAGTGACGGTTGTAGCTATGAAGGATAATAGGAAAGAGAAGGCCGATAGATAACCATGGTTAAAGATAAGACACTAGTGTCATGATTTTTAATAGCTTAATAGTTAGGGTAGTTCTTGATTTCTTTTCCTGGTTCTGTAAAAAGAACTTTATTTAGGATCATTTTTTAATTTGAGCATTACTATTGGTGGGTATCTTTGCTAAAAATGAAGACACCTAGCTAATCTTGGAGTTTTCTATATTTGATGATATCTGATTTTCTTTGTAATTTTAACTCGTAAATAACACATAATCAATACGTTCTTGAGCTATTTATAAATCGAGTGTCCTTAAAGGGATTTGATTTTGATAAGTACATGCAAAATACTGATAATCAATTATTTGTAACAAGTAGTTGTATTCTGTCATCCCGACGAACCACTTTTCAAGTGGTGGCAAAACACTGTTAATCAATTGATTTTCAGTGTTTTTTTTGCTTTTGTCAATTTTATTTGATATCAAATGAGATCAAATGTGCACACCTTATTCGGTGGGCAAATCGGTGTGCAACTGTTCACTGGAATTGTAGTAAATTGAAAGAACTTTAGGGTAAGATTTAACTTTCGTCTTTACAAATTATTGTTTAACCAAAGTTTTTACAAATGAGAACAAGTCAGACTACTTATCCAAGAAGATAAGATAATTCCTCCAATGCCATAAAAATGCGTTTCCTTGGGGAAGACAAGGTTAGCAGGACCTTGATGGACCAAATCGAATACTACAACGGGAACATGGTCCATACCCTCAAGTTCGGCACCATGAAAAACTATGATACCACTGAAAGATATTCAAAGCGATTTTTAAAGAATAAGTTCAAACAAGAGGATATCCAACTTAAGAAGCTCAACTATTGTTTTATATTGAATCTGTACGGTGTAAATCCTATTATGGGGTATACGTGACCCGGACATTAATGGGAAATATGTGGGGATCCAGGAAATGGGTAACGCAATTTGGAGGGTATTTTACTGATACGGTTTCTTAGATAAAAGTACTTAAGAAATAAAGAACAGGCTTAGAGACTAATTTAATGTAAAGGCCAAGCATAAACTTGGGTAGACTATGTGCTTTAACGAACATTATACTACAACGCAACTAATTCGAAGTTTATACATCTATGGTTTATTGATAACATTAATTTTAAAAGAAATGAGTAGACTACATTTATTTATCGCCTTTATTGTTTTTTGCTTATTTTTTACCAGTTGTCTCAAAGACCAAGAGAATGATAAAGAAAAAATTGTGGAAATAACCATCTACCCTGAGACTGGATATGGGGCAAGTATAATGAGTGATATTTGGACTCAACCTTTAATTTTTTCTGACAATGATGACAATCAAAAACAAATGCTGGTTGATATAATTTTTGAAGGTCTCGATATTGACTATGAAAGGGGATATAAATATACCTTAAGTGCTAAAAAAGTGTGGATGCATGAGCCGCTACAAGACGTCTCTTCGATTAAGTATGTTTATATTGAACTTCTCTCCAAAGAGAAAGTTATTACTGAAAATAGTGAAGAGAACATTGAACTTTTTGTATCCCCTGAAACTGTCAAATTTACACCTAAATATCCTGCCGAATTTGAAGATGATCAATCTCCAAAGATTTATAATGCTTTACATACAAAGAAGACTGGGTCAGATAATTGGATGACTCTCCCCGCCATTGAAGGGTTCAACTTTGAAGAAGGTTATGAGTATGTGTTAAATGTTAAAAAAATTACACAAGTTGACCCATACTTAATTAGGTTTGTATTGTTGGAAATAAAATCGAAAACACTTAGGAACTAAGGAAAACCAATGCATAACATTTTATAGAACCGAAAAGGGTTTTAGTGGAATGCCAAGGTCTTCCCCACTTCAATTTTAGTGTACCTTGTAAACAACGTTCTCCGCAATACTTTTCGGGTAATATTGCCAGCGTTGTAAACCTAAAAAAAAATAATGAAAATATCAGGGAAATCTATCAGGACTTTTATTGGTTCCAAAAACTATAATGTTTCTAGAAATTTTTATTCCGATCTAGGTTTTAAAGAAATAGTTACATCGGAAAAAATGTCTTATTTCCATATTGGAGAATTCGGATTTTATTTACAAGATGCTTATGTGAAGGATTGGATTGATAACTCAATGATTTTCTTTGAAGTTGAAAATTTAGAAAGTACTTTGAAATACATACGGAATTTAAAGTTGACTGAAAAATATAAGGATGTGCGCTTATCTGAAATAGTATATAACGAATGGGGAAACGAGTTTTTCCTTCACGATCCTTGTGGAATATTATGGCATTTTGGAAAATTTAAAAAATAACAGAATTAATAACTGCTTACAATCAGAGTAACCTCAGCACAACCCTTTAATTTCCCAAAATATTAATATCATAAGCGGCCTTTTAAGACCGTTTTGTGTTTTAAGCCACATGGTGCCTCCCATTATATAATGCCAAGAAAGAAGCATAAACCTTGGGTAGTGATCTGTCCTTGCCTTGGTGTGACTATACTTCATAGAGATACCAATACCCTGCAAAATAGGATTGGAGCCACTAAGCACATATAGCCGTATATTTGAATAAAAAGATTTATTAAATTAGGCCTAAATGGGGAATATAAACTCTGGTTGCTATATGAAACCATTAGTGATAACTACATCATATTGTTTTAGTCTGATCTTTGGCAATTTATTTGATTAAAAAAAGCAGATTACGAAACCAAATCGCCTATTTTTTGAACCCCAAATAGCGTAAGTGTCTCGTTTTTACCTTTTAAGTAAGCATCCAGGTATACCTGACTATCATATTGTTTTTTACTGTTGATTACATTCCATATAGTTTCAGAAACCAGCAATTGTTGTTGATATTGATTACAAAGTGATTGTATTCTTGCTGTTGTATTAATCACATCGCCATGATATGCCAGTTCTTTTTTTATTGTTCCTATTTCTGCAAATATGACTTTTCCGCCATGGACGCTAGCCTTAAATTCAGGATGAAACCCATACTTTTCTTGGAAATAGTCTTTTTTGCCAGATAATTGTTCTATGAACTTGAAAAAGACTTTTATACAATTATCGTACAGCAATCCACTTTTGAAGGTCCATACTAGTACTGCTTCGTCGCCTACATATTGATAAATGCTAGCGCTGTGTTTAGATACAACTTCGTTAAGTTCAATAAAGGCATCTTGAATAAACTGACTGTATTTGTAATTGCCTAAGTTTTCGGCAATGGTTGTCGATGATTTTAAGTCCAAAAACATAAATATACGTTCTACTTGTAGAGGTTTTTTATAGATACCCAAAAGCATCTTCATAAAAATTCCTTTCCCAAACTTTTCGTTGGCCATTTGTATCATTAAAAATACAATGAGCGCAAACAAAAAGTAAACAATGAAAGTTCTGAAAAATTTATTTTGGAACCACCACCATCGTTCACTGGAAAAAGGCTCATTGCCATCATTTAAAATAAGTTTCCTAGCTACGGTGAGTAGCGCAACAAGGATAACAAAATAGGACGAGGACTTGATGAGGAGCTGTAACCAAAGTACCAACCTATTAAGGACTGTTTTTTGAAAAGCAATTTCAATTAATGCAAAAAATATGCCTAAAAAAACACCTATATATATAGCGTTTAATAGAAGATTTTTAAAGGTGATGTGATTGTTTACTTCTAACTCAAGGTTGTCGATGCCATAGAATTTAATGAATATATAAAACACAAAAGCCAATGTCCAAAATAGTAGGGATTCAAATATATAGGAAAGGTATTTCATTCGAGACATCAGCTAGATTAAATTTTCATGCATATCATTCAAAGCTTCAATTACGGTATTACCATACCCTTTTGTTATTTCAAATTCATCATTGTCCACTAAAGAAACACTGTATGATTCGCTTGATCGGTAGATTTTTAAAAATTTTAATTGGTTTGTATTTAATTCCATGATTTGTATGATTTAAGTTATTGAATGTTTTAGTTTCAGAATATATATAGTAAGAGTCCAATAGGTGATTCAAGGTTCTAAATCAAAGCTCCTAGCTTTTAAAGTTGATTGTGAGCTCTTCTACCTTACCACCTCTCAGTACTTTTAGCACGAATTCTTTCTTTTTGTAGAAATCCGATTTATTGACCATTGCATTATCAACATTTTCAAAAGCCTCTTTGGTCAATGGAAATCCATTTACCGATAGTATAATATCCCCTCCTAAAATTAAATGCTCATCTTCTATGGTAATAGTTTCAAATCCACCTTTGATTCCGGCAAAATAAGCAGGTGAAAAGCGAACTACAGATTCAACCAGCAAGCCGCCATTAATAGGAACATTTAACATCCATGCCAATTCTTTATCCAGAATAAAACCATTAATACCGTTCCATCTTCTATTGCCGTCAACAACCAATTTTTTGGCTAAGTTTGAAGTAGCCGCAAAACCCAAGCCTTGAAAGCCTCCAGATTCGGAAATGATGTAGCTTGAAATTCCGATGACCTCTCCTTGCAAGTTAAACATCGGGCCACCCGAATTACCCTGATTTATCGATGCATCTGTTTGAAAGTATTCATTGATTACAAACCCAGAGGTCCTCGTTTTTTGCTTTTGTCTGCCACTAATATAGCCTGAGGAAAGGGACTGCTCCAAACCATATGGGGCGCCTAAGATAATAATCTGTTCTCCAACCGAGACCTTGTCCGAGTCACCTATCTCTGCCACTTTATAGTCTTTGGGCATCCACGATAATTTCAACAATGCAATGTCCGCTACGGGTGCCGATCTAATAACTTTAGCAGGGATTTCTTCCCCATTTCTAAATTTAACGGTGACTTTTTCAGCATCATTGACGACGTGGGCGGCCGTTAATACTTCTCCATCCTCGGAAATAAGAACCCCTGAACCGATACCTTCATCAACAATCATTTGATGGCTTTCTTCAAATAATCTGGATTCGGTAAGAATGGTAACAACAGATGTATTTACTTGTTTGTAAAGGGATGCTATGTCCTGGGCATTGGCGATACCTACTGTAAAGGAGAATACCGCAAGAAAGATGGGCATTTTTAAAGTATTCATTAACTTCATTTTATTGTTAATTTAAAATTTATAGGCTAGTGACAGTCCTAAATTGAATGTGATGATTTTGGGCATGTAATCTAAAGTGGTGCGCAGATTGTCAATTGTGGTGTCAACATCGGGGATTGTAACAAAACCACCACTGAAAGTAAAAGTGGGCATTAGACAAAAGTAGTTTCCTATGTCACGTTTAAGTCCAATACCCAATTCGTAGCCTAAACCGAAACCGGTCTCACTAGAGCGAATTACTTCAGTATTGGCATTTTCATTCGTAACCGCTATTGTAAACGGTGGATTGGAAACCAGTATAGGTCCTAATCCGATTCGGGGATAGATACTGAATTTTCTTCCAATATTTATTTTGTATTCAATCCCGGCAAGAAGGGAATAGGTTTTCCAATCATCGGAACTACCTACAATTTTTGCTTCTACCTTTGTTGTTTTCGATTCTTCTACCAATGCATAGATATCGGTGTCAAAATTCTGATAACGAAAGGTTAATGTAAAATTCAGCTTTTCGCTTAAGGCAGCTCCCCCATAAACATCCAACTTGTTTCCGCTTTCTGCGAAACCCGAATTGGAATTGGCAATATCATCGGCCGCAAAATCTCCCAATGGAAAACTTTTTCCATAAGAAACACCAAAATAATAGTTGCTTTCTTGGGCGACAATGGTTGTGGCTATGGAAAAAGCGATTACAAAAATATATTTTTTCATGTTAAGATTAGTTTTGAATACTTGATAAATTGAAACTGAAAACTGGAACGGGGTTTTAAGATTTAGCTCTGTTCCATTCCAGCTCTGTGGATATGAATCTTGTAGTTACCTCAAGAAGAAGGTTGTCACCTTCCACCAGACATTCTACATCCAACAGCTTTCCTCTTTTTTTGGAATAAATCTTGCCCACCCATTTACCATTTGTATACTCCAAGCTGAGTACTTCTATTTTCGTGTTTCGCTCTCCCTTCGAATTTATTGGGTTGCCTAGGTATACATTACCTTCTTTATAAATTTCTACTTTTGTTTCATCTGCTGTAATCCAAACAGCAACTATTTCATTTTGTTGATCTTGCTTATCTTGTGCAAAGAAGTTGGTGGATAGGACAAAAAAGGCAATTGTGATTAATTGATTCATATTTTTCATGATTATATATTTTGATTACGGGGCGAAACTATTTTGACCGCCCAGCAGTAGCAAAAAAAATTTACCAAACGCCTGTATTAATGAACCAAATGGTTGTTGAGGACAACAAGGCCTTTTAATTATAAAAACGAACAATTCGTGCCATGAAATCATCATTTCATTCATTTGATTATGAAAAATTAGAAGATGATACTAATATTGTCACTATGAGCAGTGCATTGTCTAAAACAGAGCGATTTTTTAAAGTAGGCCCCTACATCCTATGGTTTGGGATACATATCGCCATCAGTTTGGTACTTGCGTATCAAAGAAGTCTTGCAGATACTATATACTATTTGGTTACCTATGTATTTTTTGGCTCCTTGATAATTTGGCTTTTTGGATATAAACTCTTTCCCGAATACCTGGCAAGGGAAGGGAACATCAATCGCAGATTGGGATGGTTGATTACTACCAATATCATTCTTTTTGGCATCGGGATCTATGCGCATACCATCATGGCGGAAATATTGGGGTTAAACCAGATCAGTGACCAATATGCCCCTAAATCGGTTCGAATATCCTTGTGGCTTTTAATGGTGTTATTAGGAATAATTTTCGTGGCCAGTATTCGAGTAGCACATGTTTATTATCTTAATGCAGTTCAAGAAGTTGAACATAAAGCGGAAAGAGCCGAGGCCGAACTGAGATTGTTAAAAAGTCAAATAAGCCCTCATTTTCTGTTCAATACATTGAATAATATCTATGGGCTTGCATATCTGGGAGATGAAAGAGCTGCTGAAATGATTTCAAAACTATCCAAGCTGTTGCGTTATTTACTGTATGACTGTGATCGGCCTAAAGTACTTTTGAATAAGGAAAAGGAACTTATAGAGCACTATTTGAGCATACAATTACTTAAGCATGAAGATTCCCGTAATGTCGATTTCTATCATGCAGGAATTAGGGATAACAATAAAATTGCGCCTATGATCCTAATCAATTTTATCGAAAACTGTTTTAAACACTCCGATTTGGAAACCAATCCCAGAGGTTGGATCAAGATTGGATTGGAAGTGGAAAAAAACGAACTTAGTTTTAGAACAGAAAATACCTTTAAAGAGGAAGTCAAGGAAGTTGCAAGAGAGCATATGGGAATAGGGCTTAGAAATTCATTAAAACTTTTAGAGGCCAATTACCCAGGGAAACACCAAGTTGATATCACCAAGGAAAATAATGTGTATCAACTAGACCTAAAGATTACTTTATGAAAATGAAATGTCTAATTGTCGATGATGAAAATATTGCCCGAAAGATCCTTTCGGATTATGTTGGTAAAGTCCCTGAGTTGGAACTGGTGGCTTCCTGTAGTTCTGCACTGCAAGCGCTCAACCATATTAAAAATGATCATATAGATGTTTTGTTTCTCGATATCCAAATGCCCGATCTTACAGGTCTTGACTTTCTAAAAATCTTACCGAACAGACCAGCTGCCATACTTACTACTGCTTATTCCGAGTATGCAGTTCAGAGTTATGAACTCGATGTTGTGGACTATTTATTAAAACCAATAGATTTTGATCGGTTTTATAAGGCGGTCACCAAAGTTATTTCCTTAAAAGATTCAAAAGTCGATTATCCCTTAACTTCATCACCAGCCCAGCCTACGGACAAACTATTTATTAAAGCTGACAGTAAAATCATCAGCGTTGCATTTAAGGACATAATCGTCATTAATGGACAGGGTCCCTATGTACAGCTAATTACCGTTCATAATCGTAAAATTATGACGTTGCAGTCAATGAGTAAATTAGAAGAACTCCTTCCTGCAAATTTTCACAGGATACATCGTTCGCACATTGTCAATATAAATCATATAGACAGTATTGATGGTAATATGGTAAGGTTAAAAGATCAAATTGCCGTAGTGAGCAAAAATAAACGGGACGAATTCCTTAAGCTGATTGATCGGAACAATTTATTGGGGGACTGATTTTGGGATTGTTCAAGAAGATAAGTGTACCATTAATAAACGTTTTAGGGCACTGGTCATCCCGACCAAACAAAGGCACTTTCAGGAGTTAGCTTAATTTTGTAGAACACATAGAATATTAACTGCCCTTAGATTTTATTTAGGGTCATTTTTTTATGCCCGATCATGATTTTTGGACAGGAGGTATGCTCTTG
>NZ_JASWIM010000043.1:0-43737 GCF_030291335.1 Arenibacter flavimaris | reverse complement strand
CCTGGACAACCTTCCCGAAAACATACAACAAATGGTGCTCCGGGCAAGAGCGGAAGGAAAAGATATTGAATTCACTACAGAATATGAAGATCAATAACTAGTGTAGTTGCTCGGATGGATACGTTAGGTGCAGTAGAATGACAGAATTCGACCTGTGGCCTTACGCTTTTTGTAGCCTTACCCTTTTTAGGAAATACCGCATTTCACCATAAGCACCTTGCGCCCTAATTCGATTTTAATTAACGCTTATCAGTCCGAACACTATAAAATCGAATTAGGATCCATGCGCAGTTAAGTTATGGTAAGATTTGGGATCTTTTGTTCTTACTCCTTGCCTCCCTTTTCTCTCTTTCTTTTCAAAAGCTCTGTGGTTCTCCCTTTCCTTAAACCTTAGCAAAAGGTTACCAATATCCTCGCTTATCTTGGTTTCCACTACCCTAGCATATATCTGGGTAGTCGATAGCTTGGTATGGCCCAAAAGCTTTGAGACCGTTTCAATGGGTACCCCATTGGACAGCATTACCGTGGTAGCAAAGGTATGCCTGGCCACATGGAAGGTAATATTCTTACGGACTCCGCATGCCCCTGCTATTTCCTTGAGATAGGTATTCACCTTCTGGTTGGAGCATATAGGAAGCAATCCATGGTGGGTAGGGTAATCCCTATACTTTTCCAAAATATCCCATGCTTGGGGAAGAATAGGTATTTTGACCAGCTCGTCCGTTTTTTCCCGTTTGGTATAGATCCAATTCCTATCATCTATCCCCTTGGTGATCTTTTCCCTTGTAAGCTCCTTTACATCCACATAGGAAAGTCCGGTATAGCAGGAAAATACAAAACAGTCCTTTACATGCTGCAATCGGTCCTGCTTGAATTCCGTTTCCTCTATCAGCCTTAATTCCCTTTGGGTCAGGAACACCCGGTCGAATTTGTTGAACTTCAATTGAAACCTATCAAAAGGATTTTTATTTACCCATTCCAGTTTCACGGCAAGGTTCACCATCTTCTTGAACCGTTCCAAATGTTTCATAACTCCATTATTGTTAAGGCACAGCTGTTTCTTTTTGTCCGTGCACCTCCTTAAATAATGTTCTAGGTCCAGTATAAAACGATAGTTGAGCTGCTTCAGGTGGATATCCTCCTGTTTGTACTTGCTCTTTAAAAACCGTTTTAGGTATTTTTCCGTTGTATAGTAGTTCTTCATGGTGCCAGGCTTCAGGACATGGACCATGTTCCCGTTGTGGTATTCGATAAGGTCCATCAAAGTCCTGCTTACCTTATCTTCACCCAGAAAACGCATTTTTATGGCGTTGGAGGACACGATCTTGTCCTCTTGGACAAGTTGGCCGTGGCACTGCAGAAGTTTGGCCTGGACCTGGTCCAGATAGGCATTAAGGTTACGGATATCTTCCGACCTGCCCTTGCCCCTGCCCTTGATGCAGTCCCATTGGCCCGCATCGATATTTCGCTTTAAACTGATCTCCGCACGTTTGCCCAAAATGGTGATACGTACATAAATGGATAGAAGGTTTGCTACACTTCTTGATTTTCTCGTAAAAAAGATTACCGTAAAGGTCTGGTTTGTTTTCATTTGAAACGGCTTTAGTTAGACAATGATCACTAAGGAAAAAAGTCAAATACTACCCTAAAGTTCTTTCAAGTTATTACAATTTCAGTGAACCGTTGCACACCGAATTGCACACCGAATTAGGTGTGCACATATGATATCATTTGATATCAAAGAAAATGTGTAAAAACAAAAAACACTGAAAATCAATTGATTAACAGTGTTTTTACTACTACCTATTTCTAGGTTCGTCGGGGTGGCAGGATTCGAACCTGCGACCTCCGCGTCCCAAACGCGGCGCGATAACCGGGCTACGCTACACCCCGAAATGGTCATCTATAAAACGTTTTGCTCCTCTCTTTTTTATTTTACGCTCCAAGACCAATGCCTCAGATCGTGATAAAACTTCAATTTACAAAATTAATTTCCAAGGCGTCCCACTCTTAGTAAAAGGAACTACCCCTTGATTATGTCTTTTTAATCTTCTTTCAATATCAGCAGTTTGACCTACGTAATATTTTGAACGTTTCTCGCTATATAAAATATAAACGAACATATGTACTATCTTTCTTCGGGTGGTCACGCCCAAAGCGTGACGACCTCCGCGTCCCAAACGCGGCGCGATAACAATGCCTTGGGCTTTGCAAGCCGGGCCAGACCTGCCACGCCATCAGCGTGGTACACCCCGAAATGGTCATCTATAAAACGTTTTGCTCCTCTCTTTTTTATTTTACGCTCCAAGACCAATGCCTCAGATCGTGATAAAACTTCAATTTGCAAAATTAATTTCCAAGGCGTCCCACTCTTAATAAAAGGAACTACTCCTTGATTATGTCTTTTTAATCTTCTTTCAATATCAGCAGTTTGACCTACGTAATATTTTGAACGTTTCTCGCTATATAAAATATAAACGAACATATGTACTATCTTTCTTCGGGTGGTCACGCCCAAAGCGTGACGACCTCCGCGTCCCAAACGCGGCGCGATAACAATGCCTTTGGCTTTGCAAGCCGGGCCACACCTGCCACGCCATCAGCGTGGTACACCAAGAACATTTAATAGAACCGAATATTTCAATGGGAAAATTCAATCCTATTTTTTGGGACTGCAAATATAGCATAATCCTTGGAAATAAAAAGATATGTTACATAAAAAAGGACACTAATATTTTTAGTGCCCTTTTCATGGAAAATACAGGTAATAATTCCGTTATCTATACAGGGTGAAGTGGCCCATAAACTGCTGCTTATCCTCGTCATTGGCATTCACTTCATACCAATAATCCCCAGAAGGTAAGGCTTTGCCATCATAATTACCATCCCACCCGGATACCTGGTCCAAAATAGCCACTACCCTACCATATCGGTCATAAATCTTAACCTCCAAATTAGGGAAATAGTCCCTATTGTCGGGAAACCACTCATCATTCATATTATCTCCATTCGGAGTAAAGAAATTTGGTACTACCAACATACCCGTAAATTTAAACGGAATGGATATTGTAGCCTCGCAACCCATACGATCTACAACTCTCACCGTAACATTGGTATCTTGGTTGGACAAAAACACATTTACTGCACCATATGAGTCCCCTTGGAAAAAATATTCGTAATCGCCAAAGCCTCCAGTCGCTGTTGCAGTAACCTCATTTGGACCTGTTTTTATGGCTGTCAAAGTCAATGGTTCATACGCATCCACAGTAAAGTCAACTGAAGTAGCACAACCATTTTCATGATATATGTAAACAGTATGATCGCCTGCCGGCAAATCTCCAAAAACAGTTTGGGTATTGGCCAAGGTCATATCGTCCACATCCAAGGAAAAGAGCAATCTAGGCATTAAACTAGTATCCGTCATTCGAATGGTAACCGTGCTATTTGGGAATATTCCCTCACAACCGTATTCTACAACAGGCTCTGCACTTAGGTCAACACCTATCATAATGGGGACAACAACATTTGTTTCACACCCCATAGCATCCCGAATGAAGACCACATAGGTTTCACCGCCCATTAAATTATCAAAAAACAAGGTATCGTTTCTCTCAAATACTTCATCTCCAACAGAGTTTGGCCCAATAATCCTTGTCTCATAATATTCCACTCCGGTAAGTATGTCCACAAAGGGTGTACCACCCATCATGGTCAACTGTGCAGAACCATCAGCTGCATTGATACAGGTCTCCGGAGTGGTATCTACATTGGCTACCACCAATTCCTCCGGCTCCGTAATGGTTACTTCCTGCAAAATATTACATCCCAACTCGTCCTGTACTATTATCTCGTAGGTTCCAGGAGGTAAATCCGTAAAAGTAAAGGAATTTGGATTCAAAGGATCTTCCCCTTCAAAGAACTCACTTAAGGTATCGGAGATGGAGAAACGAATCTTTCCTGTACCACCACTGGCTTCAATAATGACCTGACCATCTACATCCCCATAACAACTAACAGGTACCATTTCCAAACGATCCAAAATCAAAGGGTCTTTGGGAGTTATCAAAATTTCCTCGGAAATAGCAGTACATCCCAAACTAGTGGCATAGACATAATACGATCCCGGTGGCAAATCCCTAAATATACCCGAGCTTTGAGCTCCCCTCACAATATCAGCTGCAACAGGGGGCCTTGGAACTCCAGGGGTTCCACTATCCAATACATTGTTTACCAACGTATAAATGTAGTTCCCTACCCCTCCAAAAGCCTCAGATCTCACAATACCGGTGGGTTGTCCTGCACATTTAATATTGGCATCTACCAGATCAAGGGCTATAACCAATGGTAAAGCAGGATCAAGGTTAATTTCATTCGATTTCTGTTCTGGACAACCATTGCCATTTTGTACATCAAATTGATAAGGACCTGGATTAAGATTTACATCGGGTATAATAATCTCAGTGGTAATTACATCAATTCCACCAAAAGAAACAAAAGGATCAGTAGTACCCGACCTACGATAGAAATACTCCATTCCAGCAACTGGATTTGCAATAGTCAATTCCATACGGCCCTCATCCCCACAACCAGGTGCCAAAGTCTCCACAAGATCGGCATCTACGGGCAATGGATCTTGGATAAAGACCGGTAGGGTAGTAAAACTACATCCCCAACCGTCATAGACCACTATAGTATAATTTCCTGTTGGAAGGTTAGGGAATACAGCAGACTCCTGTAAACCACTGGTATTTACAATATTGCCCAATGCATCCAACCTATTCAACTGGAATAGATATTCCTCGCCATCCCCATTAGTATCCTCACCACCGCTTACATTGTAAGCTTCAATTATTCCGTCATTTGATCCAGGGCAGAGTAAAGGCTGTACAATTCTAATATCGGCAGCAATCGGTACAGGTGGACTAATGATGAAATCCTCCATTACCACACACCCTCCAGAGTCACGAATACCTACACGATATGTACCGCTTATTAAATCGCTGAATACGTTATTGACAGAAAAGGAAGCAATCATAAGATAAGTCCCAGGAGCAGTTTCCAATTCCAACTGATATTCATAGCCTCCCCAGCCGCCATCGCCCGAAACCGTAATTTCACCCCTACCCGGGATAAAACAAGTTACATCCGCAGTTTGGGCCGGAGTGGGATCCAAAGGTCTATCAGGCCCGTGTACCGTTGTTGTGTTACTAACGGTATCACAAAATGGACTATCTACAGCCTCTACCCTCACCAATAAGTTCCCAGCGGGTACGCCTGTAATTATTTCAGGGGTATTTATAGGATTGGTCGTATCGAAACTACCGGTAACCCCTGTGCTGGTTTCAACACCTGAGGCATCACGGGAAAATACTTCATAGTTATAAATACCGGTATAATTATTTAGTTCAATACTAATTTCCCCATCAGATCCATTAAAACAAGTTACTGGTTTCACCTCATTAATAACAGCCTCTATAAGGTTGTAGTCCGGAACATTATAAGTTGGCGTAACAAATAAACAGCCACCGTTTGCAATATCCCTCACGGCAAATATATAGTCTCCCGGTGTATCCAAATCCCAAACAATCCTATCGGCCCCACCGGTGAGTCGCTCTGGCTGTGAACCCAAAGGCAATATTTCAATGCCATAGTTTCCTGGCCCTTGGTCTATAATTATCTCTACATTACTTGCCATTACACCAGATCCCGAAGCATCGCAGGTAATAGGGTTAAGTTCGTTAAAGCTGAAGCTTAGCCCGGACGGGGGAGTCAAATTGACCGTGTCGGTAATTTCACAACCATTGTCATCCCTTATGGTTACAATGATAGTTTGGGGACCACCATTATCAATAATCTCAAAGGTATTACTACTCTGGAAATTGGTTCCATCAAATACGGCAGTTCCATCATTTATACTGTAAGTGTATGGACCCGTACCTGTCAATGTACCAGATCCGTCGCCATTGGTATCGGTATAAGCTGTAATTATTGTTGTATTAAAAGTATTGCTGGACGGATTACAGGTAAATGGTGGTGCTGTTGCCACTCCCATTAATGCCGTCGGTTCCAAAATATTAGCAGGTACACGCGGCGATGTACACCCTCTGCTGGACACTACCTCAACCTCATAGGTGTCAGCCGTCAAATTATCGAAAATTGCATCGGCCTGACTCGTAACCAAACCTCCTCCACTGTCATACAAATTATAAACAAAAGGTCCGTCCGTAGCCGAAGCCGCTACCAAATCCACCGAAATACTGCCATCGGCACTTCCGAAACACGAAATGTCCTCGGTTAATATTGAATCAATAATTGGCTGATCTACCGTAATAATTTCTACTACCGCGGTATCCTCACATAACGGTGTAGTATTAGAACTTCTATCCGTTACGGTAATGGTATAATTCCCAGGAGGTAAGGCGGTAAACACTGGATCGTCCGATTGATTTACCACGAAACCGGCACCATCGTCCAAAACATAATCAAAATCCCCGCTACCACCTGAAGTTACAACGGTAATAGAACCATCTGCATTATTACAGGAAGGCTCCGCCGTTGCACTGGCGGTTATGGAAAAAAAGTCGAACACCTCAAAAGTATTGGTTGCAGTACACCCGTTACCATCCCTTACCGTCATAGTATAAGTCCCTGGATTGGGGACAATGAAAAGCGGGCTATCTTGAAATCCGTTGCCCATATCGTATTGAAAAGTAGTTTCCGGGGCCGGCCCACTGTTTAGTGGCGAGGTAACTTCTACATTATAGGAGGCCACTACAAAACACTGATTGGTAACATCAATAGCAGGTACCGCAGCTCCAGGATCTTCTGAAATGGTCACAGTTGTGAAAGAACTACAACCACTGGCATCCTGTACATATATATCATAATCTCCTGGAGACAGATCATAGTCCGTTGTTGCCGAATAAGCCCCGACTGGCGTTGTGGTAGGTACCACTGAAAATTGGTAAGGCCCTGTTCCCCCTACACCCCGTATCACCAAATGACCATCCGGATCAATACAATTGGCATTGGTATTACTATCTATGCTAACGCTTGGAATATCTTGAACTATGGATACCAATGCCTCACCCACACATCCACTGGTTAGGTCTTCGGCGAAGATCTGATAATTACCAGGGTTAAGAGCTGTTAGATCAGGATATGGTCCGGCAGATGGCATAATTGTAGGTGCCAAAATTAGATTTCCTGTATCGGTATCATATACTGTGATTTCTACGTTGACCCCAGAGGTACCGGTAACGTTATAGGAAATGGTTCCATTACCGGCAACATCACACGAAGCGGAAGTTGCGGTAGCATTTACAGTTAATGAAGGTCCTGGAATAGGATCTATCTGTTCAACATACCTACAACCCAAAGCATCAATAACTTCAACAAAATATGTTACTCCATATTGAATCTGTCCGGTAAAATCATGGGTATCCCCATCAATATTGGGCGCCCCCAAGGCTCCTCCAACCAAACCAATTTGATATGCAGGTGTTCCTCCTACAATATCTACAATATATGTAAAAGTAGTAGTACAATCTTGTGGGTCTGTTGTTGAAACAGGCACCAAATCGATTGTATTTTGATCAATGACTACCTCATCACGATCTTCACAACCGGCGGCATCATTTGTAATTACGGTATATGATCCCTGTGGCAGATTCGGAAAGTTTTCGGAGGTACTGGCTGTTGGACCAATGGTATTAAGAACAACTCCTGCGGCATTCACCAATGTATAGGTATAAGGTGATACGCCATTGGCAATTGCCGTAACATCTATAGACCCAAAAGTTGCCACCCCCGAACAAACTGCATCATTTGGCACCACTGTGGCGTCCACCCCAGGATCTGGTGCTCCAATCGTAAAATCAACATCTATAAAACACCCTCTGCTATCCCTAACATAATAGGTATAATTTCCTGGTGAAAGGTTCCCATAAACAGCTTGATTGGTATATGTAATACCATCAATACTATAGGCGTACGGAGCTACCCCTACCGTAGTATCAGGTAACAATTGCACTATCCCGGTATTGGGGTCATTACAACGTGGGTTGGTAACATCGGCGGTTGCCGCTATTATATCAGTTGGGCTTATGGTAACCACATTGGTTTCCACCACACAACCATTACCGTCCGTAATTTGGAACTGGTAAGTACCGTCACTTGGAGTTGTATAAATAAAACTACTTCCTGCAATAGGTGTAGTAGGTCCATATGCCCCTCCATTAAAACTGACTGCATAATTGGCATAGGGTGGATTTCCATTTCCGATATTGACTCGGATATCCGCATCACCTGCACCAGGTACCAGGCTACAAGTAAGTTCTTTTTGTATACTGACCGTAGAAGTAGTCTGTGCCCTTATATTCCTAACCACCGAATCCATACATTTATTTCCATCCCTAACCTCAACAGTATGGTTGCCAGGGTTAAGACCACTAAAACTTGCACTGGCACCACCTGCTGCCCAAGGCCCATTGTCTATTCGGTATTCATAGTTCCCATCTCCTCCACTGGCATTGACCACCATGGTAGTGGCATTGGTACTATCAAAACAAAAATCAGAGGCTCCAGTGTCCAATACCAATGTTGGTGCTGTTAACATGGTAAATGTATAGCTAGCTGAAGCGGTGCAACCACCGCCATCTTCCACACTTATGGTGTATGGTCCTGAATCATCTGTTAAACCTGTGAAATTTGGATTGCTCCTAGGGCCTACAGTACTTCCGTTAGGCCGGGTAAGAGTATATTGAAATCCGCCCCACCCGCCGGAGGCATTCCCGTTAACAGCACCCCTATTGTTATTCTGACAACTCATATCCGTCCATATGGGAGCTATGGTCAAGGATGATGATGGCTCCGAAATAGTCAAGGTTGCCGTATCAACGCAATTGGTATCTTCATCCGTTACCGTTATAGTATAGGAACCAGCACTTAATCCACTTACAGAAACTATGTTGGAAGTCTGGCCGGTAACTACAGGATCGGCATCTATTTGATACGCATAGGTACCGCTAAATCCGTCCACTATAAAACGGCCTGCCCCATCGCTATCGCCAAAACAGGTGACATTGGTCAGCAACTGACTTGTAACCCCAATAGAACTTATATCGGTTATAGCGAAACTTTCTGTAAAACTACAACCAGCAGAATCGGTTACCCTAAAGGTATAACTACCAAGCCCTAAGCCGGTAAAGGTGTTGGATCCACCATTATTTACACTTGTCGGGGCTATAATTTCATAGGTACTTATAGCCGTGCCACCTGTTACCGCAAGGGAAACGGATGCCGTACCTGTGGCACAATCTATACTGGATACCGCAAAATCGATATCCGTAGGTTTATCCAACGGATTAAAAACAATGGCCGGTAAGGTGGTAACACAGCCATTCGCATCCCGTATCTGAGGGGAATAGGTTCCTGCAGAAATACCATTAAAGACCGTATTGTTCAGAATGAAGCCAGATCCAATACTGTACTCATATGGACCTACACCTCCGCTAACTCCTGTAAAAGTAATCTGCCCCCCACTTTCGTTTAAACAACTTGGGGTTTGGGTGGCGTTGGCACTTCCTAAAATAGTTGAAGGGGTCGCTATAGTCCTACTAACCGCCGGTGTGGTACATGAAAAAGTATCTTGTTGATACCTTATTACTATATCATAGTTCCCTGGTGCCAAATTGGAAAACACATTACTGTTCTGAAACGTACCACCATTATTAATACTGTACTCCAGATTATAACCATTACTATTCGTTACATTTACAGTAATACTACCATTATTGGATCCTCCACAGTTGGCGTCTATAGAACTAATATTATATACTGGGGGTGGAATATTCTCAACATCCACAACAGCATTTTTAGTACACCCATTGTCATCCCTTACCACTATATTATACGTACCGGGACTATTTACCGTATGTGTGGTGGAAGTAGCAAAACTTCCTCCGAAGGCTCCTCCATTAACACTATATTCATACGGTCCCGTACCACCACTTGCATCAATGGTAATATCCACAGAAGTAGCACCACAGCCAAAACTGTCTGTGGCAAAGGCCGTAGCATCTACAGGAACAAGTCCTGCACCTATGGTAATTGGATTGCCATCAATAGTACTAATGGTTTGGGTACAACTGCTGCCCGCCTGAACAGATACCGAATAGGTACCGGCCCCGAGATTATTAAAGGTATGTGTGTTAGAACCATTTGGTCCAAAGGTGTTCATGGTAACACCATTTCTAATTAACCTATAACTATAAAATCCGGGTACCCCAGAAATGTCGATGCTAATACTTCCCTTATCACCACTACAGATGATATCTACCTTGGAAACATCTACCGTCATATCCACTGCACTTATGGTTACGGTTTGGGATGGAAAAACACAGGCACTTGGGGAAGCATTTTTTAAGCGAGTATATACCTGATAATTACCAGGTGTAGTTATATCAAAATACGGATTGTCCTGATAAGGGCCTGCAGCAGAATTAAGGCTGTATTCGTAGCCGGCAGGAACATTGGTAACCTCTACCCTACCTGGATTTCCACAGATAATGTTTTGGGTACTAAGTTGGGGGTTCAATGGGTTTGAAGAAACCCTAAAGTAATAAAAGGCCCCGGATCCTACCCTTACACGATATTCTCCCGCAACAGCGGGATCACTGGCATCAAGGAAATATGTCGCACTTGTTACTGCCGGCCCATAACAACTATTATCCTTCACAGGGCAGGTATCCGTTCCAACAAAAACACAGCTGGCAGAAAGTTTCTGCCAGGTAATGGTGCCAGAACCACTTACTGAAATAGTTCTATCATCACCAGTTCCACATAGGAAAAATTTAGCCAAAGTACTACCGTCATTGGTACAGGTTACCTCTTCATTGGCGCCATTGATGATTGTAGCGAACATCATTGGACTTGAAATAGCTTCTATTTCAGCCTCTTTGTCGGCATTTATTTTTGAATCATTTCGTACGTTATTCTCCTGACGTTCTTCAACTACCGTTTCCGTCGAATTTATATTCTCGACAGCAGATGACACATCCGCGATAAGTTCGTAAACTATCGAGTTGGCCTTCGAGGCACTAAACACAATGCTTAGTGCTAACAGAAGTAAGGCATAATAGACATGCCGTGGTTTTTTCGGGAGCATAGATTAAGTAGGTTTTACAAAATACATTTGGACTTGGGGAAGTCTAAGTATATTCTTGGTGTATTAGTTTAAACTTATATTTTATATTTATCTTTATCGTTCTAAGCTACATTATTAATTATTTAACGTTGAATTATGAAAAATAGTATCCCAATTATAATCATTGCCTTAATGTTTTTGAATTTATCTTGTGCACAACAATCTGAAAATGAGGTAAATAACATAGATAATCCACCGTTCACCACTGAGCTAATAATCGATGAACTACAACTACCGTGGGGATTTACCTTTCTTCCGGATGGTAGTATGCTCATCACGGAAAAGGCTGGTCAATTGATCCATTTTAAGGATGGCAAAAAAAATATAGTGGACAATGTTCCTCCGGTATATGTTAGGGGCCAAGGAGGGCTGTTGGATGTTGTCCTACATCCCGATTACGCCAACAATGGATGGATCTATATATCCTATGCTTCCGAAGAAGGTGATGAAAAGGGGGGGAATACGGCCATTATTAGGGCAAAGTTGAACAACAACAGCCTTACCGATACCCAATTATTGTACAAGGCCACCCCCAACACTACCAAAGGTCAGCATTTTGGTTCCAGAATCACCTTTGATGATAAGGGCTATCTATTCTTTTCCATTGGAGAACGTGGAGACCGGGACGTTAACCCCCAGGATATTACCAGGGATGGCGGTAAAATATATCGTTTAAACGCGGACGGGAGCATTCCTTCCGACAATCCTTTTGTAAACACCGAAGGGGCAAAAACTGCCATATATAGCTATGGACATAGAAACCCACAAGGTCTGATTAAAAACCCAATGACCGGGGAAATCTGGGACAACGAACACGGTCCACAGGGCGGGGATGAAATAAACATTATTGAAAAAGGAAAGAATTATGGTTGGCCGGTAATTACCTACGGTATCAACTACAGTGGCACCCCTATTACCGACAAGACCGAAATGGAAGGCATGGAGCAGCCAATACACTATTGGGTGCCATCCATAGCACCCAGTGGTATGGCTTTTGTTACCTCGGAAAAATACCCTGATTGGAAAGGTAATTTATTAATTGGCTCCCTAAAGTTTCAATACTTGGAAAGGCTTGAGCTAAAGGGCAATAAAGTTGTTTACAGAGAAAAACTAATGCCCAACTTGGGACGTATTCGGGACGTTAGACAAGCCCCGGACGGTTTCATATACGTGGCCGTGGAAGGCAAGGGAATCTATAAACTGGCACCAAAAAAATAATACTTCTTTCTCACATATCATTATCCTAAAAAGTAACACATGAAGCTTTTGCTTTTAACTTATATTTCATCTATTTCCTTGTTAACCATTTTAATGTTCCAAGACAAGGAATTGGAGGAAAGCATTGAGAGAGGTGCGGATATCTATTCTGACTTTTGTATAAACTGCCATATGGCGAATGGGGAGGGTGTTGAAAAAACATTCCCTCCATTGGCAAAATCAGATTTCTTATTAAACAAAAGGGAAGAAAGTATTAGGGGTGTAAAATACGGCCAACAAGGTTATATATTGGTAAATGGAGTAGCCTATAACAACATTATGCCCCCAATGGGATTGGAAGATGAGGAAATTGCAGATGTCATGAACTATATCCTAAACTCTTGGGGAAATAAAAGTGACAGCATAGTAACCCCTGAAGAGGTTAGTATCAATGTGAATAAATAGTTCAGCCCTTACCCGCTTCTATGGCATTCTTTACAGAACCATATTTCTTTAATAGTTTCTCGGCCTCGGTGTAACCTATTTTTAATTCCTCAACCAAATATCGGGTTCCACGATCCACCAACTTTTCATTGGTCAGTTGCATATTTACCATTTTATTGCCCTTCACCCTACCAATCCTGATCATCAAAGCTGTGGAAATCATATTGAGTACCAACTTTTGTGATGTACCACTTTTCATCCGCGTACTTCCCGTAAGAAATTCGGGCCCTACGTTTACTGCGATCGGGATTTCAACGACTTGGGTCAAGGGAGATCCTGGATTATTGGTGATACATGCGGTCAGTAATCCATGGGAAGCCGCCTCCTTTACCCCTCCAATAACATATGGGGTAGTTCCCGATGCGGCTATTCCTACCACTGTATCGTTCTTGGTTATATCATAAGCTTCCAAATCCTTCCAAGCCTGAACGGTATCATCCTCGGCATTTTCAACGGCCTTTCTAATCGCCACATCACCACCGGCAATCAGTCCAATGACATGATCATGGGACAATCCAAAAGTAGGAGGGATTTCCGAGGCATCCAATATACCCAAACGGCCACTGGTTCCGGCACCTATATAAAAAAGCCTACCACCTTTATCGAATCTTTCCTTAAGGGCATCCACCAGTTTGGTCACTTCCGGTATAACCAAGGCTACGGCATTGGCTATCAATTGGTCCTCCTTGTTCATATTCTTCAGGATGGTTGCTGTATCCATCAATTCCAGGTCCGTATAATTTGATGGTAATTCGGTTATTTTCTGGTATTTAAACATTAGTGATTTTTTTTTAATTCCTATTACAAAAATACGTCATTTGATATCAAAACAATCAAACTTGACCCAAACTATATCTGAAATAATATACCAAACCATCATAATCGACATTGGTTATTTATACCTAAATCACATAATAAAAACCTATTTTTAGTTTTTATTATGTGATTTAATCCATTTTTCACTTTAACCTATGCCTAAAAATTTTATTGCCATATTACTTGCATTAGCACTCACCTCCTGCTCGGTATTCAAACCCTCCATACCAACACCCAAACATGAATTCAGGGGGGTATGGATAGCCACCGTAGTCAATATCGATTGGCCAAAAAGCGGCCTTGACGATATTGAAAAACAGAAACTCGACTATTTAAAGATCCTTGATTTTTATAAAGATTTAAATTTTAATGCCGTAATAGTGCAAATTAGAGCCGCTGGTGACGCCTTTTATCCATCCCAGTACTCACCTTGGTCAAGATTTTTGACCGGTAATGAAGGCACTGCCCCCGAACCTTATTACGACCCATTACATTGGATGATACAGGAAGCTCATGCCAGAGGAATGGAGTTTCACGCATGGCTTAACCCTTACCGAGCCACGTTCGACGAAAAACTGGAAATCTTAAGTAAGGACCATGATTACAACCTACATCCAGATTGGATGCTGAAATACGGAAAAAAATACTATTACAATCCTGGCCTACCGGAAGTACAACAGCATTTAACAAACATAATGGGAGAAGTAGTTGCCAATTACGATGTAGATGCCGTTCACTTTGACGATTATTTTTACCCCTATAAAATAACGGATGAAACTTTTGAGGATACGGAAACCTTTTCCAAATACGCACAACCACAACAGTCCATGGAAGATTGGAGAAGAAGCAATATAGACAGTCTGGTAAAAAACGTACATAAAACCATAAAAAACATAAAGCCTTGGGTACAGTTCGGCATCAGTCCGTTCGGAGTGTGGAAAAACAACTCTACCGACCCGCGAGGATCCGATACCAAAGCGGGTCAGACCACTTATGAGGACCTGTACGCCGATCCGTTGTTATGGATGAAAATGGGTTGGATAGACTATTTGGTACCCCAGGTATACTGGAGCATGGATCTACCCGTGGCATCCCATAAAAAAATTGTGGACTGGTGGTCCAAAAACAGCCATAACACCAACCTATATATTGGCAACGGACCTTACAAAATAAGAAACAATAGTGACAAAGCTTGGGACAGGAAAAAAGAACTTCCCAACCAAATAAGATTTGCCAGGAAAAATAAAAACGTAATCGGCAATGTGTTTTTCAGTGCCAAATCCCTAATGTCCAACAAAGAGGATGTGCTCAAAATATTGAAGAAAAAATACTATAACAATATCGCTTTGCCCCCTACCTCGCCCCTTCAAAAAAATGTATTTGACAATGAGATTGTAGAAACCGAGTTTGAAGAGAAAGACGGACTTCTACATTTCAGTTTACCATCCACGGAAAGACAAAATTTAAGATATGCGCTGGTGTATCTTGCCAAAAAAGAATCAAAATTAAGTCTGGAAAACACGGATAGATTAGTGGAAAAAATACCACTTTCGGACTCCGAACATTTCAGTTTTGACAGTTCAGGATTCAAAGGAAAAAAACTTTTGGCCTTAACATTTATAAATAATTTTGGACAGGAAAGTAAACCCCAAATCATCAGAATAAATTAATGTCAAAGAAGATATAATATCTTCATGAACAACAAAATAAAATCAATTTTAGAAAATAAAAATCCAACAAAATGATTCAAAAAGACAAGTGGGCATGGGCATGGGTTCCTGTTTTATACTTCACACAAGGCATTCCATACGTACTTGTAGTTACAGTTTCGGTAATAATGTATAAAAAACTGGGTATCAGCAACTCAGATATAGGTTTATACACCAGCTGGCTTTACCTTCCATGGGTATTGAAACCCCTTTGGAGTCCGTTTGTGGACCTCAATGGCACCAAACGAAAATGGTTTTTGAGCATGCAATTAATAATTTCCCTTGCTATCTTGGGAGTGGGACTAACCATTCCTTCATCCATATTCTTTACCACTACTTTGGCCTGTTTTTGGATGGCGGCTTTTGCTTCCGCAACCAACGATATTGCATCTGACGGATATTATATGTTGGGGCTTACAGAGAAGAAACAAGCCTTCTTTGTGGGCATGCGAAGTACCTTTTACAGGTTGGCAATGATTACTGGCCAAGGACTCATTGTTATCCTTGCCGGATTTTTGGAAAACTACTACGGGGACAATACCAAGGCATGGTCCGTTACTATGATCGCCGCTGCCGTTTTAATGTTGATATTGACCATTGCCAACTTTTTTGTCACTCCAAAATATGAAACATCCGAAGCTATTGTCCATGTTAAACCTGAGGGATTTTTGGATGTATTTATTTCCTTTTTTAAGAAACCCAATATTGGAATTGCCTTGGCATTTATTTTAAGTTATCGTCTTGGAGAATCCCAGTTGGTAAAAATGGCTGCCCCCTTTTTGCTGGATAAAACTTCAGCTGGAGGATTGGAATATTCCACGGAGGCGGTCGGGACCATTTACGGAACGGTCGGAGTAATTATGTTGTCCTTGGGAGGTATCCTCGGAGGAATCTTGATTTCCAAGGATGGACTAAAAAAATGGATGCTGCCCATGGTCCTGTCTTTGAATGTACCCAATGCCATGTATGCAATTCTTGCACTGACCAAAACCACCAGTATAGTAGCTGTGGTTGCAACGGTAGTATTGGAGCAGTTTGGATATGGGTTTGGATTTGCCGCCTTTCTAATCTTCCTCATCTATATTGCCGAGGGAATTTCAAAAACCTCGCACTATGCCATTGCAACCGGTTTTATGGCCCTAGGTATGATGCTGCCCGGAATGATCAGCGGTTACATTCAGGAATGGCTCGGATATGGTGGTTTTTTTGTTTGGGTGGTTATTGCTGCCCTACCAGCCCTTTTTCTTTTAAGATTTATTAAATACCCAGCCGATTACGGCAAAAAGACGAATACCGATGTTATTTAATATAGACTCATACAAAACGGCAACCAACACGCTTTCCCTAAGGGAAAAACTTGGGCAACTATTTATGCCTGCCGCCTTCATCAATGATAAGGAGGAGGAGATTCGGGAATTGGAAAACCTTATTGCCGAACAGCATGTAGGTGGACTCTGTTTTTTTCATAGCAGGGCCAGTGCCGCCACTAATTTTGAAGGCAAAAAGAGAATCGTATATAACGAACAAAGCCTTTCCACCCTTAAAACCCTTATACAACGCTATCAAAAAGCGGCAAAATATCCATTGCTCATATGTATTGATGCGGAATGGGGATTGGCCATGCGCATAGAAAACACTCCCCAATACCCCTATGCTATAACGCTAGGGGCCATTCAAGACAACGATGAGCTTATTTTTAAAGTGGGACAACAAATAGCCCGCGACTGCAAGGAAGCCGGTATACATTGGAATTTGGCCCCAGTGGTAGACATCAACAACAATCCCAATAATCCAGTAATTGGTTACCGCTCTTTTGGCGAGGATAAATTAAACGTTACCAAAAAAGCAATTGCCTTTATCAAAGGAGCTAAAAGTGTAGGTGTTTTAAGCTGCATCAAACATTTCCCAGGACATGGGGATACCGCAACCGATTCCCACCTTGGCTTACCAATCATTAAAAAATCCAAGGAAGCCCTGATGGAAAACGAACTCTATCCCTTTAGCGAGATCATAAAAAATGGAGTGGATAGCGTTATGGTCGGTCATTTATCCGTTCCCTCTTTGGATAACGGAGAAGGCGTACCGGCCACCATTTCCAAAACCATAATTAAGGGACTCTTACGCCAAGAGCTGAATTTTAACGGTGTGGTCATCTCCGATGCCTTGAACATGCACAGCGTTAGCAAAATGTTCCCCGAAAAAGGGCAACTGGAATGGCAGGCTTTCGACGCTGGCAACGATATCCTTTGTTTTGCAGAGAACACGGTGGAAGGAATTCTAAAAATATTGGAAAATGCAGACCCTGCTGAAATAGAAGTTCGATTTAAACGGATATGGAGATTAAAGGAGCATGCCTTCACGCCCCCCGAACCAATTGACTTTGGCACGGAAGCTCCCACTGCCCTAAATAAAAGATTGGCCAGGGAGAGCATCACCTTATTTACCGGTAGTGAGAGCCTTGTACATACATTTAAAAATGATGGTTTTTCCTGTCTTGTCTTTGGGGAACCAGCCAATCAAATATTTGCAGAAAAGGTAGCCAAAATAGCCCGTGAAGGACCTCAAAATAAGAATAACATTTTAATAGCCCTTTACCCACCAAAAGTAAAACCCCAGAACAATTTTGACCTCAAAACCGAAGAACTGGAGTTGCTTCGGCAATTGCTAAAAATAAAAAAAGTTGTTCTATATGTGTTTGGAAACCCTTATGTGCTCAACCTCATCAATTATAAATCGGCCGAAGCCATAGTATTGGGTTATCAAAATTTTTCGGAATTTCAGGATATGGCCTTTGCCCATTTCATGGGAAATCAAAAAGCAAAGGGAGGCCTAGCTGTTTCTCTCAACCCTAAAAAGAATTAATGGACATGGAAAAAAACACAATCGATTCTTGGAATAAAAATGCCCTTGAGTGGATCAAGGTAATTGACAATGCCGAAATCGAATCCAGAAAATTCACCAATAAAGCCATATTGGATGTTTTAGGAAATTCTTCTGCAATTAAAATATTGGATATGGGCTGTGGCGAAGGTTGGCTCACTAGAACCTTGATGGGGATGGGAAAATCTGCAGTAGGAATGGATGCCATTCCCCAATTATTGGAAAATGCAAAAAACAAAGGTCAAGGAACCTATTTTCAAATGTCCTACGAAGAAATAATATTGGAAAACCCTATCCCTAAAGCACCCTATGATGCAGCTGTTTTCAACTTTTGCCTTTATCAAAGGGAAGGGCTCAGCCAACTCCTAAGGCAAGTAAAAAAATCGCTATCGGAAAATGGTTATATCGCCATCCAGACCCTTCATCCTTTTTTCCTTTTAGAAAATGATTTGGGGTACAAAAGTCAATGGATCAACGATTCCTGGAAAGGACTTCCCGGCAATTTCACAGAAGGCCACTCTTGGTACGCCCGTACTTTTGAATCATGGATGTCCGTCTTCAAGAAAGCCGGACTTCAATTACATCAATGTCAAGAAGTCAACAACGATAACAACAAACCCGTTTCCGTAATATTTATACTCTCGTAATAAAATGCCCCAATTATAAACTAAAACAACACTATTAGGTTAAAGATGAAGATATATAAAGTTATAGGGTTAATGTCCGGCACCTCCTTGGACGGGTTGGACCTTGCATATTGCCATATATGGGAGACCTCCAACGCTTGGGATTTTGAAATTAAACAGACCCATAGTATTTCGTATAACGAAGAAATGCAGGAAAAACTAAAAAATTCAATTTTCCTCCCAGCAGACCAATTGCTGCGATTCCATAATTCCTATGGAACTTGGTTGGGAATACAAACCAAGGAATTTATAGAATCTCATGGGCTGGAAGTCGATTTTATAGCCAGCCATGGCCATACCACCCACCACCAACCCCAAAACGGACTTACTTTTCAAATAGGTTCTGGCCAACACCTGGCCAACGAAAGTGCCACCAAGGTGATCTGCGACTTCCGTACCAACGACCTTGCATTGGGAGGACAGGGTGCACCTTTGGTACCCATTGGCGATCAACTCTTTTTTGGGCAATATCACTATTGCCTTAATCTTGGTGGAATAAGTAATATTTCTTTTGAGCAAAACGGCAAGAGACGGGCATACGACATAGGACTCGCCAATATGATCCTTAACCATATCACCCAAAAAATAAAACTCAATTACGACAAAGGAGGCTCCTTGGCACGAACGGGAAAAATAAATCAACCCATGCTGGACCGTCTGAACAACTTGGAGTTCTATAAATTGCCATTTCCCAAATCTATAGGTTTTGAATGGTTTGTGGAGAAAGTAGTACCCATAGTGGATTCCACTTCGGATTCCATTGAAAATTTACTGCACACTGCCATTCACCATATTTGTGATCAGATAGCCATACAGGTAAATACTCAGAATAATAAAACAAATAGAAGCTTATTTGTTACCGGGGGAGGTGCTTTAAACACTTTTCTGATGGACTGCCTACAAGAAAAATTGGGTCCTGAAACAATGGTTGTTTCCCCATCAAAAACGCTGATCGAATTCAAGGAAGCTCTGGTATTTGCCCTCATGGGCGTTTTGCGGGAAGAACAAAAAAACAATTGCCTGAGTTCCGTAACGGGTGCCAAAAGGGATTGTTATGGTGGGGTTATTTATTTGCCGGCATAAAACATATCGTTTGGTATATTAATTCAAATACTTATCTTGGGTACCTAATCAATCTACCAACATCTAACAAAAGGGTAAAAATGAGTGAAAAACAAAAAAAGGCAACCGCCTATTGGAAGGAAAATGTACGCTATCTGTTTATTCTTCTAGCCATATGGTTTGCAGTATCATTTGGGGCCGGAATCATCTTTAAAGATGCCTTGAACAATATAAAGATTGGTGGCTTCAAATTGGGCTTTTGGTTTGCCCAACAAGGCTCTATATATGTCTTTGTAGTATTGATTTTTGTTTATGTTCGTCTTATGAACAAGTTGGACAAAAAGTATGGTTACAACGAATAGGCGTTTTGATTCTTCCAAATTCTCTTATCAACACCAAAATCCCTTTGGGCCTACCACCCAATTGACAAAAAATATAATCCAAAATATCAACCAAAAAACTTAAAAAATGAGTGTTCAAGTCTGGACGTACCTTCTCGTAGGAATCACCTTTACCCTATATATTGGAATAGCTATCTGGTCCAGGGCCGGATCAACCAAAGAATTTTATGTTGCCGGTGGAGGTGTATCCCCACTTGCCAACGGAATGGCAACGGCAGCCGATTGGATGTCCGCAGCCAGCTTTATTTCCATGGCCGGAATAATTGCATTTGCAGGTTATGACGGTTCCGTTTATCTGATGGGCTGGACCGGAGGATATGTGCTATTGGCTTTACTCCTTGCCCCCTATTTGCGGAAATTCGGAAAGTTTACCGTTCCCGATTTTATAGGGGATCGCTACTATTCCAACACCGCACGTATGGTGGCCGTTTTCTGCGCCTTAATAGTTTCCTTTACCTATGTGGCCGGACAAATGCGCGGTGTAGGGGTAGTCTTCTCCAGATTTTTGCAGGTTGATATCAATACCGGGGTGATCATTGGTATGATCATAGTACTTTTTTATGCCGTTTTAGGGGGCATGAAGGGAATCACCTATACCCAGGTAGCACAATACTGTGTACTTATATTTGCCTTTATGGTCCCGGCTATTTTTATATCCTTCCAAATGACAGGCAATCCTGTTCCGCAACTTGGAATGGGATCTACCTTAAACGATGGTTCCGGAACCTTTTTAATGGATAGGTTAAACGGACTCTCCACCGAGTTGGGTTTTGCCGAATATACAGATGGAACCAAATCGGTCATCGATGTTTTTGCCATCACCTTGGCTTTGATGGTAGGCACGGCAGGATTGCCCCATGTTATTGTTAGGTTCTTTACTGTTAAAAGAGTTAAGGATGCCAGGAAATCTGCCGGACTGGCCTTGTTGCTTATCGCAATACTTTACACCACCGCCCCCGCTGTTTCCGTTTTTGCCAAAATAAACTTAATAGATACGGTGAGCAATGAAGAATACAGCCTTATGCCTGCCTGGTTCAAAAACTGGGAAGAAACGGGATTATTGACCTTTGATGACAAAAACAAGGATGGCATCATTCAATACGTGGCCGATAAAGACAAGAACGAACTAACGGTGGATAATGATATTATGGTGCTGGCCAATCCAGAGATAGCCAACCTTCCCGCTTGGGTAATTGCCCTAGTGGCTGCAGGAGGACTGGCAGCAGCATTGAGTACCGCTGCCGGACTGTTATTGGTTATTTCGGCCTCCGTTTCCCATGATTTGATCAAAAAAGTTTTTAAACCCAATATTTCTGAAAAAGGCGAACTTTGGGCAGCAAGGGGTGCCGCTACCGTAGCAGTTGTAATTGCAGGGTATTTTGGAATCCACCCCCCTGGCTTTGTGGCGGCTGTAGTGGCCCTTGCCTTTGGACTGGCGGCCGCATCCTTCTTTCCTGCCATCGTCCTTGGAATTTTTTATAAAAAAATGAACAAGGAAGGTGCAATCGGCGGTATGATAGTAGGAATTAGTCTAATGCTATTTTATATGGCCAAATTTAAATTGGGCTGGTTGGGAGAAATCCCGGATAAGTCGGAATGGTGGTTCGGGATATCGCCAGAAGGCTTTGGAACCGTTGCCATGATCGTGAACTTTGTGGTGGCTTTGGTCATCAATAGATTTACCCCGGAACCTCCAGAGGAAGTGCAGGAAATAGTAGAGAATATAAGGATTCCCAGTGGTGCTGGAGAAGCCGTGGACCACTAACGGTCTTGTGGAAAGGTTAAGGGCAGCTTCCTGGAAACTTACAACCATTATTAAGGCTTTTTGCCTATTTAATAACGGAAAAGTAAACTACCTCGGGGCAAGCCCACGAGGCATTCATAGGAAGCGAACTTTAATTTTCGAGGCAAGCCTCGGGGTATTATACCTTTGGCGGTGCCAATAAATTGGTCATCCCGACTTTGACCGTTTTAAGAGTTTCTCAGAAAAACAGCCTTTCCATAATAAAATCCTTGAATGAAACCGTTCTTTTATGGATGATTTATATAAATTTATAGAAATTTTTTAAACACGATGAGCAATTATCACATTAAACATTTAGAAGAGTACTACCAAGTTTATCGAAAATCGGTTCGAGAACCAGAAAATTTCTGGGGTGAAGTGGCCGAAGAACATTTTTTATGGAGAAAAAAATGGGACAAAGTTTTAAGTTGGGATTTTGAAAAGCCGGAGATAAAATGGTTTCAAGGTGCGCAGCTTAACATTACTGAAAATTGTATAGATAGGCATCTCCTTACCCGAGGCGAAAAAACGGCCATTATATTTGAGCCTAACAATCCGGAGGAGGAAGCCCAGCATATTACCTATCATCAATTACACGAGCGCGTCTGCCAATTGGCCAATGTATTAAAGGACCAAGGCATTAAAAAAGGGGATCGGGTGTGTATTTACCTTCCCATGATTCCGGAATTGTCCATTGCCCTTTTGGCCTGTGCCAGAATAGGGGCTGTTCATTCAGTAGTGTTTGCAGGGTTCTCGGCAACCGCACTGTCCACACGCATCAATGACAGTGACTGCAAACTGGTTATAACTTCAGATGGCTCCTATAGAGGGGCAAAATCCATTGACCTTAAAGGAATTGTAGACGAGGGACTTGAGGATTGCCCCGGGGTTGAAACGGTTTTGGTGGTAAAGCGTACCAATGCCGAAATAAACATGAAGGAAGGTCGCGATAAATGGCTCCAACCTTTGTTGGAGAATGCCTATTTGGATTGTGTTCCTGAAATAATGAATGCCGAAGACCCTTTATTCATATTGTACACCTCTGGTTCCACAGGAAAACCTAAGGGAATGGTACATACTACCGCTGGCTATTTGGTGTATACGGCCTATACGTTCAAAAATGTTTTTCAGTATACCGAAAACGATGTCTATTGGTGTACCGCCGATATCGGTTGGATTACCGGGCACAGTTATATTGTTTACGGTCCCTTGGCCAATGGCGCCACTACCATTATGTTCGAGGGGGTACCCAGTTATCCAGATTTTGGGCGCTTCTGGGAAATTGTGGAAAAACACAAGGTGAACCAATTTTATACGGCACCTACAGCTATACGGGCCTTGGCTAAACAAAACATATCCTTTGCAGAAAAACACGACCTCTCTTCTTTAAAAGTATTGGGCTCCGTTGGAGAACCCATCAACGAAGAGGCTTGGCATTGGTACAATGATGTTATAGGTAAAAAGAATAGTCCAATTGTGGATACTTGGTGGCAAACAGAAACAGGAGGCATTATGATAACTCCCATACCTTATGTAACCCCCACCAAACCCACCTATGCTACCCTCCCATTTATTGGGATACAACCGGCATTGATGGACGAGCAGGGCCAAGAACTCAAAGGCAACCAAGTAGAAGGTCGGCTTTGTATCAAGTTCCCATGGCCGGGAATGGCACGTACCATTTGGGGCAATCACGATCGGTATAAGGAAACCTATTTCACAGCCTTTCCCAACAAATACTTTTCTGGGGATGGCGCGTTAAGGGACGAGGTGGGATATTACAGGATTACCGGTCGTGTAGATGACGTAATCATCGTATCTGGCCACAACCTGGGTACCGCCCCAATAGAGGATGCCATAAACGAACACCCTGCCGTGGCGGAATCTGCTATAGTAGGTTTCCCTCATGATATAAAGGGCAATGCCCTTTATGGCTATGTAATCCTTAAAGAAACGGGAGAATCACGTAACCACGATAATTTAAGGAGCGAGATCAACCAAATCATTACGGAGCACATAGGCCCCATTGCCAAACTGGATAAGATACAATTCACTTCTGGCTTGCCCAAGACCCGGTCCGGCAAGATCATGAGACGTATATTGCGTAAGATTGCCAGTAGGGACATGAACAATTTGGGAGATACCAGCACTCTGCTAAACCCAGAAGTAGTAGAAGAAATTAAGGACAACGTACTATAATTATTTGGTGGGGCATTGCCACTTTATGCAATAACATAAAGTGGCCGTGCTTTCCGCTATATCTTTTTTATGCCCAGGACATCAAAGATGTTTTTAATACTTTCCCCATTGGCCTAAAAAAGGATGCCGCTACAATCACTAATGCGGCTTACTTCAAAGAATACTCCCTCCCCTATCCAATTAGTATTGCCCCCCTTAAAACAAGGTAATAATTAAAGCGCTCCGAAATACTACAGAAATTAAAGACTGGACCTTAAAAAGAACCGGTTGAATATAAGAAAAGACAAGCATCTACTTTCCAAGGAACAACGACCTTATAATTTATGGGCAAAGGGCAATATGTTTGTCCTACTTACCTAAAATCCAACTATGAAACGGAATAACTCTATTTTACACCTGCCACTGACCACCCCATTATAATGGAACAATCCTACCAACTTATACAAAGGAGAATAAGGCACATGAAAATCCCTTCCAATGAACGAAGGGCTTAAATATAATCCACAAGCAATTCAATTACAATGCTCCGCTACTATCCAATTCCCTGATAATACCCGTTAACTGATCGTGGGTTATTGGTTTCACAATATAATCTGTAATTTCACTTATTTTCTTTGCCCTATCAATATCAACGGGGTCTACAGATGAAGACACCATATATATCGTTATTTTTTTTCCCAACTTTGGCTTTATCCTTACATATTCCTCCATAAACTGAAATCCGTCCATTATAGGCATGTCAATATCCAAAAAAATCACATCGGGAAGCTCCTTATCATTGTGTAGATTGTCCAACATAAAATCCAATGCCTCCTCTCCATCGGAAAAAACCATAATACTATCGGTTAACTTTAAGGATCGCAATGTTTTTACCATTGTAAACTGATAAATGTCGTCGTCGTCAACAATACATACATTTAAAGTACTATTCATTATATCTAAATATCTAATTAAAATTAATTTTAAAGGTGGTACCCACATCTACTTCACTTTCTGCCGATATAGACCCACCATGCGCCTCGACCTGCATTTTAGTCAAGAACAAACCTATCCCCTTGGCATCGGGATGTCTATGAAAGACCTTGTTTAGACCAAACAATTTATGCCCATGCCTTTTTAAATTGATACCCTGCCCATTGTCCGAAACCTTCAGGAACTTTATACCTTTTTCAATACCCGATGACACAAATATCTTAGGTACCCTATCGGAACTCCTGTATTTCAGGGCATTTCCTACCAAGTTAAGAAAAATACTTTCTAAATAAATTTTATTATAGGCAATTTGTGGAAAATTTGTAAAATCACTTTTAATTTCGGCCCCTGTTCCCATAATTTCACCAGATAATATTTCCTGTGTTTTAACCATGACCGAATTGAATTCAATATCCTCCAGTGTTTCCTCGGTATTATCCTTCTTTATATTTAAGGCCTCTACTAAGGTATTGAGCGTTAGTGTAAGGTGATTTATAACGGTTTCAAATTTTTCAAAAAGATCCACACGCTCCTCTTCACTTTCGGCAAGTTTGTAGAAACCTAAAAGTGAATTTAGGTTGCTCACCGGGGCTCTTAAGTTGTGTGAGGTTATATGGGTGAAATCGGCCAATTTTGCGTTTTTTGAAACCAATTTTTTAGAAAAAATTTCCAGTTCTTCCTTGGCCTTCAATATTCTTCGCTCTGCCAATTTTTGGGACGTAATATCCCTAATGGCAGCGGATACCAATACTCCTTCCTCCGTTTTAAGTGGGCTAAGACTAATTTGTATAGGAATTAATTCCCCTTTCCTGTTAATTCCATATAAATCCTTTCCTTCACCCATATCCCGTGTTTTGGGATTGGCAAAGAAATCCGACCGATGTTCGGAGTGTTTGCCCTTATAATCTTCGGGAATAAGAATTTCCACGGGTTCACCCGCTAATTCCTTAGCACTATAACCAAATAATTTTTCCGCCTGCTTATTGATCATATGAATTTTCCCGGCTTCATTTACGATCACCATGGCATCAGGAGCCGATTCCAACAGTCCACGAAATTTTATTTCCGCCATCCGTTGTTCCGTTACATCCTGACAAGTACCTACCAATTCAATTACCTCCCCAGCGTCATTGGTTATAATTTCTGCCAAAAGCTGAATATTTTTTACCGTCCCATCCATTAACTTGATCCGATGCAATAAATCCGGGAATTTTTTTTCCTTCAAGGAATATTGCACATGGTCTGTTACCATTTCCTTGTCCTCAGGATGCACGAATGAAAAATAGGTATCGTAAGTCAACCGAGTCTCTTCTTCAACATTAAAAATCTCATATAAATTGGAAGACCATATCACATCATTCGTAATTGTATTCCATTGCCAGTTGCCGATCATGGTTAAACGTTCCGCAAAATTGAGTAGCTGATTTTTTCGTAATAATTCAACCTCCGCATGTTTCCTTTCCGTTATATCGGAGGCTACATTTAAAAATCCGATCAATTCACCTTCTTCATTTTTAATGGCCGATAATGTTACCTGAACCGTTAGTCTAGTACCATCTTTCTTAATATAGGTCCATTCCCTAACATCAAACTCATTTTTTTCTGCCAATTCCTTTAAAGGATCAAAATGACGCGGGTCTTGTCCATATTTAAGGGACATATCCAACATGAATTTTTCCACCTCTTCCTTCACTGTATAAACACCGGGTGCTTTTTTTCCGATTATTTCAGAAGCAGAATAACCCAATAATTTTTCCGCACCATGATTGAAGCGGTTTATAATCCCTTTATCGTTGGTTGTGATAATGGCAACGGTCTTGGAATTGAATATGGCCCTTAATTCGGCATTGGCCTTACTCAATGCATGCTCGGACAACTTTCTATTATTAATATCCTGGAAGACCCCAAAAAGGCCAACGCATTTTCCATCAACAAATTCTCCATTTCCTATGGCCCGTACCCATATAGAAGCGCCTTTAGCAGTCACTATTTCAACTTCAATATCAAAAGGTTCCCCTGTTGCCATGATTTCTTGCATTACCCTTTGGATGGTATCCCGACTCTCTCCTTGCTTATAAAAGTTTATGGCAGATTCCAAACTCGGTTTATAATCTTCGGGCACCTCGTGAATCTCACACACCATCTTACTCCAATAAACTTCATTCTTTATAAGATTCACTTCCCAAGTACCTATACGGGCCACTTCGTTGGTCTTGTCCAATATTTCGATCATGCGGGCCCTTTCCCTTTCCTTTTCTTTCTGAATTGTAATGTCTCCGGTATGCATAAGCAAACCACCAATCTTATCCTCCGAAATATACCAAGGCCGTACATCCCAATAGATCCACTGTATAGTCCCATCTGCACGCTTAAACGGTGCCTCCTCACAAATATCTATAGCTCCATTAAGACATTTTTGGTGGTTTATTTTCCAATCTTCCCCAATTTCCGGAAATATATCATAATGTGAACGGCCAATTATTTCCTTGCCTTCCATTTTATAATCCGATATCCAGCGTTGGGATACTGCAATATAACGCATGTCCCTATCCAACATCGCGATGGCCGTAGGTGCCTGTTCAATAAAGATCTTATTATATTCCCCACTTAATTTTAAATCATTTTTGTGCATACTCAATCCCTAAGATTAATGAAAAAATTTCCAAAAATTAACGTTTATTGGTATTTCCAAATCAGTAATATGAAAGAAGTACCTTTAATTATATCCAACTACAAGACCAGGTCGAAATACATACATATGGCCCTAAAATTCAAGTACTTGTTTAAAATTCGTTTCCAATTGTTAAAATTAGCACATTTTTCCTACATAAAATGGAGACGACCAATCTTTAAGGTCCATTTAATGAAATTAATAACACTACGGAACCCTTGGCCTTATAGAGCCGGAGGAATAAAATTAACTTGGATCGACCATTAAACGTTACACATTCCACTTAAGGAATTCCATGGATAACAGCACATTCCGGAACACCTTTTAAGGCCAAAATCCATTATCCATAAAATCAGTATATTAGATTGCCCCTATAAAACAAATCGACCAATGCAAGAAACCAATGAACATTTAAAAAGGGAGGTCGGTGTTTGGGGCCTAAGTGCCAACTTAGTAAATATTATGATCGGCGCCGGCATTTTTGCCTTACCTGCCATAGTTGCTGCCGGACTAGGTACTTCCAGTATTTACGCTTATTTATTCTGTGGTCTGTTAATTGCCTTGGTAATGCTCTGTTTTGCCGAAATAGGTAGTAAAGTAACTACTTCAGGAGGTGCCTACACCTATATTGAAACAATTTTTGGACCCTATTGTGGTTTTCTAACGGTAATTCTATTTGCGCTTTCCGCCTTATCGGCAGACGGTGCCGTTGCCAATGCCTTGGTAGACGTTTTGGGGTCTATTTTTCCCTTTTTTAAATCCAATTTTGTTAGGACGTTCGTTTTTGTTATCCTATTTGCAGGACTGGGCTATATTAACGTTAGAGGAATTAAGGAGGGAATGGTTTTGGTTAAAACAATTACCCTCACCAAACTTATTCCTCTCCTATTACTGGTTTCCTTTTCATGGGGTCATATTTCCTTGGAAAACCTTATAATCGATTCTACCCCGACAATTTCGGAAGTAGGTGCTATATCCCTGATTCTGTTTTTTGCCTTTCAGGGCGCCGAGACCGGATTGTCTATAAGTGGCGAGGTTAAAAAACCCAATAGGACTATTCCAAGAGCTATATTTATAAGTATCTCTGGGGTTTTAATCCTGTATATATTAATACAAACGGTTTCACAGGGCGTGCTAGGGGATACCTTGGCCACTTATACCGAAAATCCCTTAAGCGTGGTGGCACAACAGGTGTTTGGCCCCGTGGGTTTGACCATAATCACAATAGGAGCTGCCATTTCTATGCTAGGAAATTTAAGTAGTGAAGTATTGAGTATGCCGCGGGTACTTTTTAGGGCCTCAAAAGACAATGTACTTCCCCTAAGACCACTCTCTAAAATCCATGACCGATATTCCACCCCCTATATCGCGATAATTACATATGCTACAATAGGATTCTTATTGGCCTCCCTGGGAGGGTTTGAACAATTGGCCGTTATTTCAAGTGCATCTATCTTATTGGTCTATCTAGGTGTATCCCTTTCTGTAATAAAATCGAGAAGAAAATCGGGTAAATCTACCAAACCGGAATTTCAAATACCTGGAGGTTACTTGGTACCCATATTGTCGATTATCATCATTGTTTGGTTGCTATCCAACCTAGAGCCCAAAGAGGTTATTGGATTTGGGGTTTATATTGCGTTGCTTACTTTGCTATACTTCCTTAAGGATAAATTCGGGAAGGGAAAATAGGGGTAACAACACGACCCAATAACTTAAAATCAAAATGTATAGAGGTATTGTACGCTGTAATTAAGCCAATTTAGCCTTGTTCAATTTTGTAGTGAAAGACAATTCTTTTTTAATCTTCGAATTTTTGAACATGTACAAACGAGCCACTTTGTTCTCGTTTTTAACAGTAACTTCATTTGGAGTGGCAGTAACAATACTCATGGTAGCCGTTTCAACCTTTACTTCCTGTCCAACATTGTTGGCTTGAGCAGTTACTCCGATAAAAAGAACAAAAATTAAAGTTAAAAGCGTTTTCATGATGCGTTGTTTTGTTATGTAAATTTAACGCCACATGCACCCACGTATAGGTCACAAATCGTTTAAACCCCCTTATTTTTCGGTATCTGACAAATCTCTCGATTAAGTGCAGAGAATGCTCGGTGAATGAAAAGTAGGTTGGTAATCGCTAATCGATGATATCTGTTTTTAATCGGTTATTCCTACAGCATATTTGATATCGAAAGCCTTATTCAATCCAACATTGTAGTATAAAACTGATATTTATACCATATTAAAAATTGTATTACTCCATATCTGGCATCCATCATTTCCATACGCCCAGCCTCGGTTGAATGTGAATACCTTTTATCGATAAAAATCCTTTCCCTTCCCTAAAGGCTGAAATAGAAATGATATTTTAATACTTTTAAGCAGAAAAACGTAAGTATTTTGGATATACGGACACTAAAGAAAAAAATATTTACAAGCAATACATTTGGTTAAACTGCCTTACCTTTAAAAAGGCAGGATTTTTGTTGTTAGATAATTGTTGCCCCATCCAAGTTGGTTGGACCACAAAAAATAGCATATAATAATTGTAAGAAATTCACCTATGAGACTTTTACAGATTACCCTATTCACCATTTTGGGATTGACGGCAAGCAGTTGTCTATCAAAAACCAAAACGGACCAAAAAACTGAAATGCTCACGGAACACACTCCAAGTGAACTTCAGGAATATGAAACCGCCTATTTTGCCAGCGGCTGTTTTTGGTGTGTAGAAGCGGTTTTTGAAAGTGTTAAGGGGGTCAAGGAAGTCGTATCCGGATATTCGGGTGGCAAGGAAAAAAACCCCACTTATGAACAGGTGGGTTACGGCCGAACCACCCACGCCGAAGCGGTAGAGGTTTATTACGATCCGAAAGTCATTTCTTTTGAAACCTTGGTAAAAGTATTTTTTGGTTCCCATGACCCCACTACTTTAAATAGACAGGGACCCGACAAAGGTGCTCAATATAGATCCATTGCCTTCTATAAAAATGACTCCGAAAGAAAAATCATAAAGGACTATATTGCCCAATTGGCTAAGGATAAAGTCTATTCAGCACCCATAGTTACGGAAGTAAAACCCTTTAGTGTTTTTTATGAAGCCGAGGACTATCACCAGGATTATGAAAAAAACAATCCCAACAATTCCTATATACTAAACGTATCCGTACCAAGATTAAAAAGATTTCAGGCCAAATTTCCTGAATTATTAAAGGAGGGGTCCCATTAAATTAACCACATCACAAATTTTGGAATCAAGGCCCAATGGTTACCACCTAACCTCACTGGGAGAGTGTTTATAGGTTGTGCCCAGGCAGGTAACAATAAGCGGGAACATCCATTTTCTAGTCGATTTTTAATTTAACGATTGGGCTAATTTTAGTGTATAAAGACAATATTTAATCACTTTTTTATACCTTTCAAGCTCACATTTTAAAATAAGATTAAAAAAATGAAAGTACGATCAAAAATCCCATCCTTTTTATTTGCCACCCTCTTGATGGGATCCTTATTAATAAGTTGCGCAGGAACGGAAAAGGACTCCACACCATGGATCAATTTATTCGACGGTAAGACCCTAAATGGTTGGAATCAAAAAGGTGGAGTAGCCAAATACGAAGTGGTCGATGGCACTATTGTTGGAACCACAGTTCACAACACTCCCAATTCCTTTTTGACGACCAACAAAATGTACGGGGACTTTATTCTAGAATTGGAATATAAAGTTGATCCATCCATGAACTCTGGAATCCAGATTAGGAGCAATAGCCTGCCAACGTACATGGACGGTCGAGTACACGGATACCAAGTAGAAATAGATCCATCAGAAAGAGCATGGAGTGCGGGTATTTATGATGAAGCCAGAAGGGGTTGGTTAAATCCGTTGGACAATAATCCAAAGGCACAAAAAGCCTTTAAACAAAATGATTGGAATCACTACAGAATTGAAGCTATAGGGGATACCATAAAGACATGGATCAACGACGTACCTGCCTCCTATTTAATTGATGATAAAACTGCAAGTGGCTTTATTGCGCTTCAGGTTCATGGCATTGGAAAAGATAAAACCGAAGGAACCCAAATTGTTTGGAAGAATGTAAAAATACTAACAGACAATTTGGAAACCTATTCCAGAAAAACACCTTTGACCCCTATTACCACTAAGAACAAACTTACAGTGGGTGAAGAAAAAGACAATTGGAAATTGTTATGGGATGGGGAAACTACCAAGGGTTGGCGTGGTGCACGATTGGATGGTTTTCCTGAGTCGGGATGGGAAATTGAAGACGGTATTCTTACGGTATTGCCATCAGGCGGTGAAGAATCTGCCGCTGGCGGCGATATAGTAACCACAGATCTTTATGGCGATTTTGAATTAAAAGTGGATTTTAAGCTTTCCGAAGGTGCCAATAGTGGTATAAAGTATTATGTGAATACCGATCTTAATAAAGGACCTGGATCTTCCATTGGTCTTGAATATCAAATTCTGGACGATGCTCGCCATCCAGATGCCAAGTTGGGAAATCACGATGGCAGCAGAACCGTAGCTTCGCTTTATGATCTTATCCAGGCAGACCCCAACAAGCCGATCAATCCCATTGGGGAATGGAACACTGCACATATCAAATCGATCAACAACCATGTTGAACATTGGTTAAATGGAACCAAGGTTTTGGAGTATGAAAGGAAAAGTGATGATTATCGTAAATTGGTATCCGAAAGTAAATATGTGAAATGGCCAAATTTTGGCGAAGGAGACCAAGGTCACATCCTGCTTCAAGATCATGGGGATAGGGTTTCTTTTAAAAACATTAAAATTAAGAGCATAAACAAAAGCGAATAAATGAAAACGAGAAGAGATTTTATTAAAAAAACGGCAGCAGGCAGCGCTGCCCTTAGCTTGGGTGGTTTAATAATGCCAAGTATGGGTTACAGCAATATCATCGGGGCCAATGACAGAATAAATGTTGCGGTCATTGGGGTGAGAAGCAGGGCCAAGGCCCACTTCGTGGCCATACATAAAGACCCCAACGCCAAAATACTCTACAGTTGTGATGTAGATGACCAAATCTTGGAGGAGCACAATGTATGGTGCAAAAAGAATATAGGTTATATTCCCAAGGTAGAAAAGGACTTTAGAAAGGTATTGGAGGACAAAAAAGTTGATGCCGTTTTCATAGCAACCCCAGAGCATTGGCATGCTCCAATGGCTATCATGGCCTTGCAAGCAGGAAAACATGTTTATGTAGAAAAGCCCTGTAGCCACAATCCACACGAAAATGAACTATTGGTTGCCGCACAAAAGAAATATGGCAAAAAGGTGCAAATGGGAAACCAGCAGCGTTCCTCCCAAAGCTCCGCATTGGCAGTTAAGGAAATACGTGAAGGTATCATTGGAGAAGTGTACAAAGGGAAAGCCTATTATTCCAGCAATAGGGGTTCTATTGGTATTGGGAATAAGATAGAGGTCCCTAGCACATTGGATTGGGATTTATGGCAAGGACCGGCACCTAGGGAATCCTACAGGGACAATGTACATCCATACAACTGGCATTGGTTCCGTACCTGGGGCACTGGGGAAATCCACAACAATGGCACCCATGAAATTGATATTTGTCGTTGGGCATTGGGTGTGGACCTTCCTAACAGTGTAACCTCCTTTGGCGGTAAATACACCTTTAAAGACGATTGGGAGTTTGTGGACAACCAACAGGTTACCTACAAGTATGATAATGATAAATTTATTACCTGGACTGGTCATAGTAGGGGCCTGATAAAACCGGAGCAACCTGGAAGGGGAGCCACTATTTACGGAAGTAAGGGAATGATTACTTTGAGTAGAAATGAATACAACCTTTATAATCTGGACGGTAGTTTAATCAAGAAGGTGGAAGAAGGGGTTAAAAGTGCTACTACCAATACCATGGGAATGGGTGGTTTGGATGTTAATCACATCCACAATTTCTTCAGTGCCATACGTCAGGACACTTCCTTGAATTCCGACATAAATGATGCCAGTATTTCCACTATGCTCTGTCATTTAGGTAATATTGCCCAAGACGTGGGTAGGACCATTCATATCAACCCAACCACGGGTAAGGTTAAGAATGATGATGAGGCCATGTCCCATTGGAAAAGGGAATATCAAAATGGATGGGAGCCTACATTGTAATACTTGTAGTTCCTATAAAAAAGAGGGGGATTTTCTATCGAAAATCCCCCTCTTTTTGGTCATGATCATTCCCTTTACTGTAGAACAACTTCCGTAAACTTGGAATTTATGATAATGGACTTGCCACTACTCTTGTTTATATGATATCCCTTACTCAGGGTATTATAACCATTTTTAGTTTTTACCAATTGTAGCTCCTTTGGGTAAACCAAATCCGAATTGCTACCGTTTACCGCAATATTAAATGCGGTTTTGGGCAATATACACCGTAATTCGGCATTTTGTAGGTTGATATCCAGATCGGTAAAATCCTTGGAAATGGACTTAATGGTCAATGGGCCGAAATTATTTTTTATAAAGGCCTTGTTCAAAAGGTTATCAATATTCACGTCGGAAAAAGTAGCACTAAGGGTAAGGTTTTCAACCTCCTTGATATTTACATTCTCTGAGTAATCTGCCTTTAATTTACCATAGTTCCATTTTTGCACACTAACCGGCGAATAGGAAACATCAATATTGGTTTTATCCCCGTCAATGGTAGTGGCCAATAAGGTGGAATAGGATAAAGTAGCACTTAGATTTTTGGTGTTATCGGCCAAAATAACTTCCCCATGTCTTACGTTCATCTTTATTTTGGTCGATTTTGGCAATCTAATCTTAATGGTTTTCTTGACCTTAAAATTTTTATCCCCTCCCTTTTTTACTGAATAGAAAACATTGGGTGCATTGGGGTGGGGTATGTCCAAAACTACAAATTCACTATTAACCCCATTTACCGTATCGATCTCAATAGTAATTGTCTTGTTATTATTTCCAATATCTTTTGCCCGTTGTTTCAACTCCATAGCCCTCCCCCTATGCTCTAGTACTTTTTCGGCTATTTCCACTCGTTGCTTTTGTAGATACTGTAATTTCTCCAAACGCTCTTGTTGGGCATGTTCCCTATTCCTTTCCATTTCAAGTCTTCTTTTATGGATTTCAGCCTGCTTTAATTCCATATGCTTGCTCCATTCTTTCATTTTACGCTGATAGTCCTTATCAAAACCTTTGTCAAATTCAGTTTTCCACTTCTTTAAATAGGCTTCCCCATCCTTTTTATAGGCTTCATAATCAAAAGGTTGTATGTTCATTGGGGGAAGTGGAGGCAATTCCATCACTTCTGGCAACTCTGGCAGTTCTACAAGTGGTGCTATGTTCTGGGCTCCCCCTACCCCATTAAATTGATCTAAAAAATCGATATCTATATTATCCGTATTATAAGTGATGAATTCTTGGCGCCCCATACCTGTGCTTACACTTATCCCCTTACTATTCCCTACAATCTTAACGGGTTCATTGTTGAAGTAATTGTTGGCCTCCGCCTGCGAGACATCTTCCAATTCCACCACGGCCACAACATCCACTTGATCCTTGTTCCACGTTTCAAATTCTATATCGGCATAACTGGTGTTTATTTCCAATACCACGTCATTGGCCACATTAAAATTCTCATGAAATGTTCTGGATTGTTTTTGGGCGTGTACACCACTTGTAGCAGTTACTAGAGCTATGGTCACCATAACTCCAATTTTCTCGAATATGTTCTTCATCTGTACTATTTTATTTTTCCTTTTTAACTCCATAACCTTTTTATATTATGGTAACCAGGTCTTTTACTCCTGCCTCGTCCCCAATTTTTTTCAGTTCCTGTAACTTATCCCTTAGTTTGTGCAGTAATTGTAATCTCAGTTGTAAATTCTTGATCAATGCCGTTATAGTCAGATCATTGGGGCCTATTTCATTTAATTCTATATTCAATTTTTTATACTCAACATTTAATTCCTCCAACCGCTCCATAAAACTATCCACCAAGGCCTTGTTACGATCTGAAATGTTTAATTGGGAAATCTCCAAATTGATATTGACCATATAGTAATTTTCAACCTTTTTTAAATCCGGGGAAAGATCGCCGAGAGAAATACCCCTTTCTTCCGTGGCGGAGTTGTTTTTTTCTACTATAATTGTTTCCAAAGGCTCTGTGTTATTCCAATTCATAAAAATGTAGGCTCCTAAGCCAGTCAACATAATTATGGAAGCCGCAATTTTAAACCATGGCAAGGATGGCCCCTTAGCAACCGGTAGTTCCACTTCCATTCGTTTTATAAAACGCTGTTCATGCCCATCCTTCATGGATTGCACTATTTCCGTATTGGAATTCTTGAACATATCTCTAAGATCTTGCGACATACTTACTCGATTTTAACATTTCCTTTAATTGTCCTTTTCCCCTTAATAGCCTTGTTCTACATGCGGTATAACTTATACCCAGTATTTCGGATATCTCATTGTGATCGTACCCCTCTACCAAAAATAACTGTACCACATATCTGTATTTATCGGGCAACCCCGCTATGGCATGCATTACCTCCTTTACCGTGACCGAATCCTCTACGGACCAATCCTCATCTTCGGCCACATGCATATACCCTTCATTCAATTCCACTGTTTTAAGTTGTTGCGATTTTAAAAAGTCGATACTCTTGTTTACTACGATCCGCTTTAACCAGGCCCCAAAACTTACCTGGCCCTTATATTGGTTTATTTTTTGAAAAGCCTTAATAAAGGACTCTTGGACAATATCTTCCGCATCGTCCGGATTTTTTATAAATCGCATGGCAACACAGAACATGCCCGGACAATACTGATTGTACAGTTTTAATTGCGCTTTGCGATTATTACGTTTACATTGTTCTACAATATCAATCTGAAACATTCTGGCCAGTTTCTTTGGTTGGCGGGAGGGTTTTACAACACCTAGAGCATTCCCCATAAATCCCAATTACCTAAAGGACGATGGAATGATCGAAATGTTGCAAAAAATAGTATTTTTATCATAAATCTTAAAAAGAACTATCTTGAATCAAGTTACAATAAAAAACAGTTTCATCACGCTTACCGTATTGGACTATGGGGCTATCATCCAAAAAATGGTCTTAAAAAACAAAGAGGGCGTAGATACCAATGTGGTGGTTGGCTTGGAAGAGCCTGACAAATATTTAAACGATAACAAATCACTGGGAGCCTGTATCGGCAGATACGCTGGTAGAATTTCTAAAGGAGGTTTTAAAATCAATAACATCGATTACCCCATTTTTTCAAAGGACGGGGTTCACCTTCACGGTGGACAAAAAGGCTTTGGAAAGAGATATTGGACCATAGAGCAGGTGCACGATGGGGACAATCCCTTTGTAAAATTGGGTTACCTCAGCAAGGATATGGAGGAGGGCTATCCTGGAAATCTGAAGGCCACGGTGACCTATAAGCTGGTAGGTTCATCCTTGTTTATAATTCACGAGGCCACAACGGATAAGGCCACGCCGGTAAACCTTACCAACCATTCCTATTTTAACCTGGACGGTGCCGAAACCATAGACCATTGGGATCTAAGGTTGTCATGTTCGCAATATTTGGAAACGGATGCAAAACTTCTGCCTACAGGAAAATTGATTTCCGTGAATAATTCAAAATATGATTTCCTCGAAATGAAAAAAATTGGTCAAGTCCGTTTGGACACACCCTTTGTTATGGATTCCGGTCAAGAAAAAGGTACCGTATTGGCATCCGATAGATCCGGTTTATCCATGGAAGTCATTACCGATCAACCAGGCGTTGTTGTCTATACCCCGACCGCCTTTGCCGCCATCTGTTTTGAAACGCAAAATTACCCGGATGCACCCAACCAACCCCACTTTCCCAATAGTATTCTGCAACCTGGAGAAACCTATCACAATGGAAGCGAGTTTAGGTTTAGTTTCGTAAATTAGAAGAATTAACCTAACTAAAATCCGAGGATATGAAATTTCTTAAGTGGTTACTAATAGTTATCGTAGTGTTGGTATTGGCCTTTTTTTTATTTGGAAAATCCTATCTAAAGGAACAGACAAAAAAGATCAGTCCAGAAAAAACGGTTACCTATAGCAAAAATGGAATGGATCTAACCGTAAATTACAGCAGCCCCTTTAAGAAAAATCGTGTAATCTTTGGGGAGTTGGTTCCCTATGATGTGGTATGGAGAACGGGCGCAAATGAGCCTACCACCTTTACTACGGGCAATAATATTAAAATAGGGACCAAAAGCCTACCGGCTGGAAGTTACTCTTTATGGACCATACCTGGCAAGGAGGGCTGGACCTTTATTTTCAATAACGAAATCCCGGATTGGGGTGTGACTATTTTTAGTGGCGGAAAAAAAACAAGCAGAAATGCCGACGCAGATGTTTTACAAATAAGTGTCCCGGTACAACAACTGCCACAAACCGTTGAAAGTCTAACTATAGATTTTGAGGATAACGAACAACTTCACCTAAGTCTTGCCTGGGACCATACCAAAGTAAGCCTTCCCATTAATAAGTAGATTTGATCACCAATAAAAACACCGACGGAAATAGCAACTCTAAAAACAAAACTTTTAGAAAAAAGAGTCCGTCTACGGCGGACTTGGTTCAAGGTATATTAAATGGTGATATAGCCACCTTGGCCAGGGCTATTACGTTGGTGGAAAGCACCAACATTGCACATTTTCAAAAAGCTGATGACATTATAAACCAATGCCTTCCCCATAGTGGCAAAAGCATACGAATTGGAATAACCGGAGTTCCCGGGGTAGGAAAAAGTACCTTTATCGAAACCTTTGGCACCCACCTTACGGCCCTGGGCAAAAAAGTGGCCGTACTGGCAGTAGATCCTACTAGTACCATTAGCAAGGGAAGTATTTTGGGAGACAAGACCCGAATGCAGGAACTGGTGAAGGATAGGAATGCCTATATCCGTCCGTCCCCTACAGGTTATTCTTTGGGCGGAGTTGCCCGAAAAACCCGTGAAACCATAATCCTGTGCGAAGCCGCCGGCTTCGATACTATTCTAGTGGAAACAGTCGGGGTGGGACAAAGTGAAACAGCAGTACATGGGATGGTAGATTTCTTTTTATTATTGAAATTGGCCGGGGCCGGCGATGAACTACAGGGTATAAAAAGAGGCATTATGGAAATGGCAGATGCCATTGTTATCAATAAGGCAGATGGCAAGAACATTGAACAGGCCAACTTGGCCAAAGTTGAATTTAGCAAGGCACTGCATCTCTATCCCCCAAAAGAAAACGGTTGGACCCCTAAAATCCTTAGCTGTTCCGCTATTCAAAAAAAGGGAATAACTGAAATATGGGAAGTTATCAAAGCCTACATAGACGATAAACCAGGCCTGGACGGAATATTGGAAAAAAGGAAAATACAAAACAAATACTGGCTACTACAGACCATTGAAGACCGGCTAAAGCAACAATTTTATGAAAACAAAAACATAAAAAACCATTTGGAACAAATGATAAAATTAGTTGTGGATGGCAAAATATCACCATTCAACGCTGCTGAAAAATTGTTACGTTTGTCCAAGGAACCCAATTCCTAAGAATATTCTGGGACCAAGTACCTGTAGATTCATACCCGGAGGAATAGGCTATTTCCATGTATTGAATGTCATATTTTTATTCCAATAACACCTCCCAAATAAGAACTAAGGCCCAATACCGCATAGGTTGACAAAGTTGATTATCTTTGGCCCTAAATTTTAAATACAAAAGCCCTTATCCTTTTTATAAAATGAATTACGAATTCACCATAATTATACCTGTCTACAATGAAGAAGATAATTTGGAACGCGTTGAAAAGGAGCTAAAGGAGTACTTGGTTGTTTGCACTAAGAAAGCAAAAGTATTGTTTGTAAACGATGGCTCCAAGGATAAGAGCCAACAATTAATTGAGGCCATTTGCCAAAGAAACGAAGCTTTTAGTTTTGTGAAATTTGCCCAGAACAAAGGGTTGAGTGCCGCCATTAAAGCCGGCTTTGACTATACGGATACCCCTTTGGTAGGCTATATAGACTCTGACCTACAAACCTCTCCGGAAGACTTCAACCTACTCCTTGAGCATATAGATCAATATGATCTTGTAACAGGGGTAAGGGCAGATAGAAAAGATTCCTTCGTCAAGAATGCCTCCTCTACCATTGCCAATAGTATACGTAGAGCGTTTACAAATGATGGAATGGACGATACCGGATGTCCACTAAAGGTCATAAAAACGGATTACGCCAAAAGAATCCCTATGTTTAAAGGTTTACATCGATTTTTACCTGCCATGATCTTGTTGCAAAATGGCACCATTGTACAAATTCCCGTTCGTCACTTTCCCCGTATGGCAGGAACGGCAAAGTTTGGTCTTTGGAACAGGTTATTGGGCCCCCTTATGGATTGTTTTGCCTATTTATGGATGAAGAAAAAATATATTAACTATCAAGTAGATAAAATAGGGTAAATGGCAGATTGGATGGTTTATGCAATTGGATTCATTGCCCAAATTCTGTTTTCCAGTAGAATGGTGGTACAATGGGTGCTATCGGAAAAGAACAAAAAAGTACTTACCCCTAGACTATTCTGGCAATTAAGTTTATTGGCCTCATTCCTGTTATTCGTCTACGGCTGGTTACGTGACGACTTTGCCATTATGTTGGGACAGGCCATTACCTATTTTATATATATCCGAAACATCCAGTTACAGGGTGAATGGACTAAGTTACCCCGGGCCTTTAGGGTTTTTCTATGGGTTTTTCCAGCGATAATCATAGTTTATGGCTACAATAACAATGCCTATGACCTACGGAATTTCTTCCAAAACGAAAATATTCCAACATGGCTACTATTGTTGGGAAGTATAGCCCAGGTAATTTTCACCTTTCGGTTCATATACCAATGGATCTATTCCGAGAAAAAGAAAACCTCCAGCCTTCCTTTCGGTTTTTGGCTGCTAAGTCTGGTCGGGGCATCCCTAATCCTAACCTATGCCATTTTCAGGAAGGATCCCGTCCTATTTGCAGGCCATTCATTGGGAATGATCGTTTATTTAAGAAATTTAATTATCCTTAAAAATGAAGTTCATGACGTGGTTGAAAAATAATCCAATTGCACTGATCTTACTCGCGGGAATCACCATTTTTCTATTTCAATTAAACGTTATTCCCGTCACTATCATGGAAGCCAGAAATTTTATTACGGCAAGGGAAATGATTACCGACGGCAATTGGTTACTCACCACTATGAACAATCTTCCTAGATATGAGAAACCACCTTTACCTAGTTGGATCACCGCTATTTTTGGATTGTTATTTGGGCTGGAAAATACAGCTGCTCTAAGGCTACCGACCATGCTCATGGCCATATTTTTGGGATATATGGGGTATAAATTTTCAATGCAACTACTGAACAATAAAAGACATGCACTTATAAATGCCCTTATTCTTTTAAGTTCATTCTACATAATCGTCATTACCATTGAGGCTCCTTGGGATATTTACACCCATGGATTTATGCTGACAGGAATCTATTTTTTATATAATTTTTTTGCCCTGCCCGGGAACAATTGGAAGAATAGCCTATTGGCCGCCATTTTCATTGGCCTATCCTTTATGAGCAAGGGACCTGTTTCCCTATACGGTCTTCTCTTACCTTTCCTCCTAGCCTATGGGTTTGTCTTTAAATATGAGGGCTTTGGATTGAGCAGGAAATATGTCCCCTTGGTTGCCATGATCGTCCTGGCGAGTATTATTGGTATATGGTGGTTCCTGTACGTTCGCCTTGCCGACCCCGATGCCTTCTTGGCCATAACGAAAAAAGAAACGGCCAATTGGTCCAGCTACAATGTACGCCCCTTTTATTATTACTGGAGCTTTTTTATTCAGAGTGGAATTTGGACCATACCAGCCCTCACAGGTCTTTTATATCCTTATCTTAAAAATAGGGTAAGTGATAAAAAGGTTTACCGTCTTACCTTTCTGTGGACCATTTTTTCAGTAATACTACTTTCCGTCATCCCAGAAAAAAAGGCTAGATACCTTGTCCCTGTTCTAATACCCCTAGCCATGAATACAGGTTTTTACATGGAATATGTCATTGGGAATTTCAAAAACGCCTTTGCAAAGAAAGAAAGAATACCTGTGTACTTTCATTTTGGATTATTAGGGCTTGTAGGTATTGCTTTTCCCCTTGCGGCATATTTCTTCCTAAAGGGTGGGTTAAGTGAATATTGGGGATATTACACCCTATCATCCGCGGTAATATTCACCATAGGGATTTTACTTTTCATCCAATTAAAAAAGAAGCACCTTTTTAACTGCTTTTTGTTGACCATAGCCTTGGTGGGCGCCATAAAATCCCTGGCATTGCCACTGTCCGGGGCCTTGGACAGAAACACCCAATATAAAGGTATTTCAAACCTAGCGACTTCCAAGGCATACGAGGGTTTGAAAATCTATTGTTTTGGAGACATTGCACCTGAAATGATATGGGACTACGGTAGGGCAATCCCCGTCCTTAAAGGGGATGAGGAAATACGAATACCCGAAGGCCAAAAATTTGCCGTTTTGGTGATTCCAGTAGAAGAAAATGAATTTAAACGTATCTTTGACCCGGAATATAGGCTTACATTAAAAAGTGTGTACGACCTAAATTACAATGCCGACCCAGGGACCAAAGGACATAAGAACCGTTTGATAAGTAATTTATATATAGTTCAAAAACGATGATGAATATCTTTTCCAAAATTGAAAAAATAGGATACATTATTCTATTGGCAATTGTTTTGTTTGGTCTTTTTTTAGGCCTAAGGGACGACATTTTTTTTGATGTTAACTATGCCCAGGAAGATGGACCTGTTGAATGGGGTACGGCCATAATGCTATTTGGTATTTTTTTACTTTCCCTATACCACCTATTAACTTTATGGAACTCCAAAAAATTATTGTGGAAACTGGGAACCTTCCTGTTTGTAGTACTTTTTCTTTTTGCCGCAGGTGAGGAAATATCATGGGGACAACGCATATTCGGAGTGGAATCAAGCGAGTTTTTTATAGAAAACAATGCCCAGGGGGAAACCAACCTGCATAATCTTGTGGTAGGTGAAAAGAAAATAAACAAAATCATCTTCAGTCAGTTATTATTCCTAGTGATGTTTATTTATCTTATTATAACCCCTATCCTATTTAGAAAATATAAATGGTTTAAAAATTTGGCAAGTACTTTTGCAGTTCCTATTGTTAAATGGCATCATACCATAGCTTTTCTAGTGACCACAATTTTGGTTGCACTTAACCCTGCAAGCCGTAAATGGGAGGTGTACGAATTGGCATTCGCTGCAATCTTTTTCCTGATTTTTCTAGGCCCCTTGAACAAGGATATTTTTGAACGGGAACAACCAAAATAAGGTAGGCATAAAAGATTCACATACATGGAATGGAATCTTGGATCAAGACTGGTATTTGGAAACGGCCTTTAAAAAGGCACCTTCAGAGGTAGATTAAATACTTGATATTCAGCATATTAATTCGTATTTTAGATAAAACAAAACCCCGAATATGAGTCTCCAGCTCTAAAAACGGGGTATTATCCTAATTAC
>NZ_JASWIM010000042.1:0-45251 GCF_030291335.1 Arenibacter flavimaris | reverse complement strand
AAGGTGTCTTTTCTTTTGTTTCGTTTTCTTTGGACAAGCAAAGAAAATGAAAAGTAGATTTGGTTATGGGTACTTTATTTGATTACAGGTTTAGATTTAAGTCGGAAGATATTCCACAATCAAGGAAATTGATGATACAGGCAAATATAAAAATTAATGAAAACCTACTGGGAAAAATGAATGATAAAAAAGAATCCCCGATGCATTGCATCGGGGATTCTTAATATGGTTATAAAGATTATGGCAACTACCAGCTGATCTCTTCAGATTCACCATTAGGATAGGTAACAGTAACTGTCTGTCATCTAGATGCCAACTCTGTATTTCTAGGTTGCAATATTCCGATTGACATTCTAAAAAGAATTATCGGTATCGGTATTAAAGATTTAAGGAGAAATGAGTCGAAAATCAGAGCAAGAAGTTTGTGAATGGGAATCCTTATCCACAGAATAGGATTCAAAAGCTCCGAGATTCAGCTTTTTGTTTTGAAAAAAGCGCGGAGTTTTGAATCCGATTTTTAGACATAGTCTAAAAAATTCCTTGGAGAAGGTGTCTTTTCTTTTGTTTCGTTTTCTTTGGACAAGCAAAGAAAATGAAAAGTAGATTTGGTTATGGGTACTTTATTTGATTACAGGTTTAGATTTAAGTCGGAAGATATTCCACAATCAAAGAAATTGATGATACAGGCAAACATAAAAATTAATGAAAACCTACTGGGAAAAATGAATGACAAAAAAAAATCCCCGATGCAATGCATCGGGGATTCTTAATATGGTTATAAAGATTATGGCAACTACCAGCTGATCTCTTCAGATTCACCATTAGGATAGGTAACAGTACCTGTCTGATCACAAGTGCCTGCACCAAAGTCCAAGGTAGCTGTCATATCGTTCACTTCCAACTGCATAACACCGGAAGTGATATAGGCACATCCCAGGTTGGCGGATAAAGCTTCGGTCACGGTAAATTCATAGGTTATACCATCTACGGTAATGTCCCACTCTCCTGTACAGGTAACATCGTCTCCTTCAGCATTGATCTGATCCAAATGCCAGCTCAATACCTTGTTGCCCTCCCAGGCTATAATGTTTCCGTTGTCATCCTCAAAAGTGGCATCGGTTGCTATGGTAAAGGTTGGACTATTGGCATCGGAGAAATCGAAAGACAAAGTCTTGGTTCCGTTCAATATATAATCGTTGTAGGTGAAGTCGGTAAAACTAATCTCATAACTCCCCTTGTTGCCATCGGTGTTTCCATTGTTGCCTGTTAATACAATGGTACCGCTTATCGACTTACCATGAATGATACATTGATCGTAAGCAACCGTAATACTTTCATCGGTAAAAGCCAGTGTTGCACACTCTGTGCTGGTCTTGTTAGACTTTCCCGCCTTGTCGTTGATCAGTAATTCAGAAACTAACTCGTCCAGTCCGTCCGAAACGGCATTGACCTGCATTTGGGCTTTCACTTGTTCAGGGGTCAGACTTTCATCATTTAGGCCATTCATAGCATCATTGCTACAAGCGGCGATCAAAACAAGTCCGAAACTTAAAACTAAATAATTAAATGTTTTCATTGTTTGTAGGGTTTAAAACATATTTAACTTGGGCTAAAATAAGCGCTTATATAATATTATGTTAAAAAAAACGCAAATTTTCGACGCAAAGTATACATTATTAAGAATTATCCTACGTATATAACCACTTTAGGCCGATAATACCCTTGGTTATCAGTACCTTAATCCAAAAATCACTGTGATTGCCCCCCCTTTTAATAGTGACATCAATCCAATTGAAACCTAAAATTGTTGTAGTCGTCCCGCTGATAAGCCATTTTTTGCGTAGTGGGCGATATGGCGAAATAGGGCGAAAACGTAGTGGTAATGACGGTCTTTCCATCTGGTAAAAACTCCATAATCCGTAGCCAACCGTCTCCCCCATTGCCATGCCATCCACCGCCCATGGCCTGTGCATTAAAGGTAATCTGGTTCACTTTTTTACCGGCAGCGTTCCTGTCTACCCTAAAGGCGGTATGTCCCCTAAAATTATCAGGGGAACCAATATGACCCGAAAATACCAATTGTACGTTCTTGGAAGGGGCCACTAGCTTTTCCCAAATCGATTTACCATAGTTGGCATCCACTATGGGATAGTTTTCTTTTTCCATATGCTTGTTTTGGGCATTTAGATAGGAATGGGTAAGCATTACCACCGTATGATCTTTATAGATTTCTTTGGAGATCTCACTGTTGGCCCATTGTAAAATAGTATCCCGCGGTGCAAATTCAAGGTTCAGGAACAAGAACTTTTTTTCTTGGGGGGATATCAGTTCATAAGTGGCATTTTCCACCGAGGGCAGGCCGTCTATGTTCTTACCGGCTGCCCTCAAAGCCTTTGCATTCAATAGGTTTTTGTGCACGGGAAAATACTGGCTGTAATTGGATTTTCGGTTTTCAACACTTTTATAGCCAAAGTCGTGGTTACCTGCCGCCAGGATATAGGGAACCTTTCCGTCCAGTCGCCCAAAAGCATGGGAAACGGCCCTCCACTGGTCCCTACTGGGCATATTTCCATTTACCTTGTCCGGCACCAAAAGTTCGTTCTGCTCTACCAAATCGCCAGTACACAGCACCATTTTTATATTTAGGGCATCGATATTTTCACTGATCCAAGCTGTCATGGTTTCCAGGATGCCCTGATTTCTTTCAAATTTCACATAGCTCTGGGTATCCGGAACCAGAATAATGGACCAGGAATCCGGATTGGATAATTTGGGAGCCGTATAGGCTTCTTGTGCCCTTAGAGCAGAGGAATGTATAAAAAGGGTGCAAATTAAAAGGTAATAATAGTGTCTAAGCTTCATTTTGGTAGATTTTGATGGTTGTATGGGATAAATTTAACCTTTTTAGAGTAAGCCCAAATAAGACCCTTGCCCTTATTTCTATTTATTTCTTGGGATTTTAAGATCGGGATAGTTGTATTGGGATACCAAATATGATTATTTTCGTCCCTTACAAAAGCTTAACCGATACCCATGCCCGATTTCCAGAACGAATTGATCCCCTATTTAAAAAAGTACTTTGGTTTTGACCGCTTTAGAAAACAACAAGAGGCCATTATCACGGCGGTGTTGAACAAGGAGGATTGTTTGGTAATCATGCCCACAGGTGGCGGTAAATCCATTTGTTTCCAATTACCCGCCCTTTTGTTCAAGGGCACTACCTTGGTAATTTCGCCCCTAATTGCCTTGATGAAGGATCAGGTAGATGGACTTAACGCCAACGGTATCCCAGCAGCTTTTTTTAATAGTAGTCAGTCTGCCGAAGAACAGCAGGCCATATTGGACAGCACCCATAAGGGGGAGTTAAAGTTGCTATATGTGGCACCGGAAAGTCTACAGGGCCTATCCCCTATCTTAAAAGAGGAGTTTGTTGGTTGTGTGGCGGTGGACGAAGCCCATTGTATCTCCTCCTGGGGGCACGATTTTAGACCGTCTTACCAACAATTGGGATTTTTAAAGGCTTCCCTGCCCCAAACCCCCATTATTGCTTTAACGGCTACCGCGGATAAGGCTACCCGGCAGGATATATTGGCGCAATTGAAGATTCCCAAGGCCAAGCAGTTTTTGGCTTCCTTTGATAGAAAGAATATCTTTCTGGAAGTACGGGCGGCCCATGACCGAGTCTCCCAAATACTTCAATTTATAGAGCAAAGGCCCAACGAATCGGGAATTATATATTGTCTTAGTCGGAAATCCACCGAAACCCTGGTCGAAAAAATTCGCAATAACGGTGTTAAGGCAGCCGCCTACCATGCGGGATTGGATTTTGAAAGTCGCAACCAGGTACAGGAGGATTTTATTTTTGACAAGACCCAGATTGTGTGCGCCACCATTGCCTTTGGGATGGGGATAGACAAGTCTAACGTACGTTGGGTGATACACTACAATATGCCCAAAAATATCGAGGGCTATTATCAGGAAATAGGTAGGTCCGGAAGGGACGGATTAGCGGCACACGCCCTATTGTTCCACAGTTATGCCGATGTAATCCAGTTGCAAAGATTTGCCTCTGGTGCCGCCAATGAGGAAGTACAGTTGGCCAAGTTGGAGCGAATGAAACAGTTTTCGGAGGCCTCGAGCTGTAGAAGAAAGATTTTACTGAGTTATTTTGGAGAGTATTTACAGTCCGATTGTGGCAATTGCGACGTTTGTAAAAATCCACCACAGTTTTTTGATGGCACCGTAATAGCACAAAAGATATTGTCTACCATTGCCAGATTAAAGGAGTCCGAGGCTACGGGAACCGTTATAGATGTGTTGAGGGGAGCCCAAAATGCCAACATCTTGGATAAAAACTATCAGGAAATAAAGACCTATGGTATTGGTAAGGATATTTCATGGAACCATTGGCAGCATTATGCCATACAGCTTATCAACCAGGGTCTCTGTGAGATTGCCTTTCATAAGAACAACGTTCTTCGTCTGACCGATTTGGCCAAGGCCGTATTGTTCAACAACACCAAGGTACAATTGAGTCAGCCCCTGTCCAAAGAAGAACAAATGGCAGTTCGCAAGGAAAGCAAGTCCAAACCAGCTAGTGCAAATTCACTGTTTGAAAAATTACGGCAATTGCGGTTTCAAATTTCTTTGGAAGAGAATATTCCAGCCTATCTGGTCTTTAACGATGCCACCCTTAAGGAAATGGAATCCAAAAAGCCGATGACCAATGAAGCGTTCAAGGAGATCAACGGAGTTGGGCAACGTAAATTGGAGGTTTATGGGGAGATGTTCATCAATGAAATCAAAGCCTTTGTAGAGGCAAAGACCAAGAAGAAGAAAAAGAAGACCAGAAAATCGGATACGGTTTTGGAAACCTATGAGCTGTTCAAGACGGGCGTAGCCGTAGAAGAAATTGCAGAGATCAGGGGCCTAAAGCCCAATACCATCTTGGCACATTTGGAAAAATTGTACCATGAAGGGAAGGATATTGATATATACCGACTCATATCCAAGGAGGATGTAGTAAAAGTAGCAGAGGCCAGGAAAGAACTACAACAGCCGGAAGGCTTAAAACCCTACTTTGAGCATTTTGAAGAAAAAATGGAATACGCTACCATTCGCTTGGCACTCAGCATTATTGAAAGGGAGAAGATTTTATAAATTGAGTTGAAAGTTGAAAGCCGAAAGTCCATCGTCAGTTCAAGTGGAATGCCCCTAGGTATTTTGTATAGACCACTGTTGTTGTGATTAAAATCCCGTTATCAGCACCAAACAAAAAGAGCTCCTTCCCCTGCTTAGGGGAAGGTGGATTCTCCACCTTAAGGTGGGGAATACGGAAGGGGTGCGGGCCCGTGTTTATGAACATAAGCCGCTTTGGCCAAGTATGTGCGACTTCTCTCCCGATGGCTGTCGGGAGCCTGAAAATAGGCTCATGTCGAAGTGACCGTTCAGTCCGTCTGAACACTGTGTGAAACTAGATTAGGCTAAACCTAATATTGAAAATAGCAAGTCATTTCGAATGGATATGAGAAATCGCACAAGTAGTTCCTGACTGTGGTTAAAAGCTTAAAGTTGAATGTTGAAAGTACTATCGTCAGTTCAAGTGGAATGCCCCTAGGTATTTTGTATAGACCACTGTTGTTGTGATTAAAATCCCGTTATCAGCACCAAACAAAAAGAGCTCCTTCCCCTGCTTAAGGGAAGGTGGATTCTCCACCTTAAGGTGGGGAATACGGAAGGGGTGCGGGCCCGTGTTTATGAACATAAGCCGCTTTGGCCAAGTATGTGCGACTTCTCTCCCGATGGCTGTCGGGAGCCTGAAAATAGGCTCATGTCGAAGTGACCATCCAGTCCGTCTGAACACTGTGTGAAACTAGATTAGGCTAAACCTAATATTGAAAATAGAAAGTCATTTCGAATAAATATGAGAAATCGCACAAGTAGCTCCCGACTGTAGTTCAATGTTGAAAGTCCATCGTCAGTTCAAGTGGAATGCCGCTAGGGATTTTGTATAGACCACTGTTGTTGTGCTTAAAATCCCGTTATCGACACCAAACAAAAAGAGCACCTTCCCCTGCTTAGGGGAAGGTGGATTCTCCACCTTAAGGTGGGGAATACGGAAGGGGTGCGGGCCCGTGTTTATGAACATAAGCCGCTTTGGCCAAGTATGTGCGACTTCTCAATCGCCTGAAATAGGCTCATGTGGAAGTGACCATCCAGTCCGTCTGAATGCAGTGGGAAACTAGATTTGGCTAAACCTAATATTAAAAATAGAAAGTCATTTCGAATGAATATGAGAAATCGCACAAGTAGCTCCTGCATGCAGTTTAAAGTTGTAAAGTCGAATGTTAAAAGTTTCTTAGTTTCAAGTTCAAAATTCCAAAAGGTAGATTACAATGGGCAGAAATTGTTTCAAGGTAAATCGGAGATTGAGCGTAGTCGAAATCGAAGTAGGGTAATGAGTTGTAAAGTTGAATGTTAAAAGTTGAATGTTCGGATGTTAAAAGTTCAAGGTTTCAAAGTTTCAAGTTTAAAATTAAAAGTCATTTCGATCGAGCAAAAGCGAGGAGAAATCACACAAGTAGCTCCCGACTGTAGTTCAAGGTTCAAAGTCGAAAGTCCAACGTCAGTTCAAGTGGAATGCCGCTAGGTATTTTGTATAGACCACTGTTGTTGTGATTAAAATCCCGTTATCGACACCAAACAAAAAGAGCTCCTTCCCCTGCTTAGGGGAAGGTGGATTCTCCACCTTAAGGTGGGGAATACGGAAGGGGTGCGGGCCCGTGTTTATGAACATAAGCCGCTTTGGCCAAGTATGTGCGACTTCTCAATCGCCTGAAATAGGCTCATGTGGAAGTGACCGTTCAGTCAGTCTGAACACTGTGGGAAACTAGATTTGGCTAAACCTAAAATATTGAAAATAGAAAGTCATTTCGAATGGATATGAGAAATCGCACAAGTAGCTCCTGACTGTAGTTCAAGGTTGAAAGTTCAAGGTTCAAAGTCGAAAGTCCATCGTCAGTTCGAGTGACGGGACGTTTGGCATTTTGTATAGAAAACTCTTTATGGGGTAGAAAGTTTTTGATAAGAACGACACAAAAAAACTCCTTCCCCCCAGAAAACTTTAGGGAAGGAGCTATGATTTGGTTACAACCTCCGTTAAAAACTAACAGATACCTTGCCCCTGGCAAAAAAAGGTGTTCCAGGGGTAAAATGGATTTCCTCTACCGCCTGCGCCTCGTTGAACAATCTACTGTTGGTAGCAAATTGGGTCTCGTTCCATTCCGTGTCAAAAAGATTGTCCACGATAAGTCCAAAATTCCAATTCTTCCAGGAATAATTTAGATTGAAATCGGTTACAAAATATCCCTTGGCAACAATGGAATTGTCTTCATTGGCAGGTCGGTCCTGTATAAAACGATAGTTCACTCCCCCCGAAAAGTTTTTAAGCCCCTTAAAGCTAAGTCCGCCCGAAGAGGTCAGGTCGGGTGCCAAAGGGATATAATCCTCCCCACTAGTGTCTTCCGCGCTTCTGGCATAGGTATAATTAAGATCGCCATAGGCGTACAACCAATCCGTTAGCTGGTACCTCGCCCCTAGGTCCACCCCAAAACGTTTGGTCTTGCCACTAGGTTCCACAATGCCGGCATCTCCCACATACACAAATTCCTGCTCCATAAAAAGATGCCAAAGGGCCATATTTAATACCAATCGGTTTTTTGGCTTGTAGATGGTCCCTATATCGGCTCCAAAGGCCAAAGGCAATATTCTTTCCCCATTATTGGCAGTAACCACCCTGGTATCATTGGAATGAAAGCCAATTCCGGTCTTGGCATACACCTGTACCTCCTGGGAGGCTTGGTAAATGGCATTCAGCTTGGGACTTAAAACCGTTTTGTTTTCACTCTTTTGGTCATAGGCCGAAGTCAATAAATTTTCATAATCAAATTTTAAATAGTCCAGACGGACCGCGGGATTGATGTTCCACTTATTTATTCTATAATTCATACTGAAAAAGCCATAGGCGTTCAATTCATCAATATTGCCAAAAGCAAGTTGCTCCAGGCTAGTCTTTCTGTTCAAGGTATGGGAAAGTTCCACCTCGTTGATATCGTCATACCTAAACCCTAGGCCCGTATTGAAACTGAACTGTGAATTATTGTCCAAGTGTAGTGTTTTGTCATAACTGGTCTCACCCCCAAGAAGGGTTCTATTTTCCTTTTGCTTTATTTGATCTCCGTTAATGGGATCCTCCAAGAAGAATGTGAAATTGGAATACAGTTCAAAATCATATTTGGAAATAAAGAACTTGGATGTAAGACTACTGTGATGGTCTAATTGCCTGTTATGATTCACCAACAGATTGGTACGGCTGGTATTGCCCCCTTCGGTATCGTCTATGGCGCCAAACCTTCCAATGCTTCCATTGTCTACGGCCCGTTGGGGAATTTGTCCGGAGGCATCCCATTTGCTCTGAAAGTGTGAAGCGGTCAAATTAACTTCGTTACCGGCATCGTCCTTATGGTGGTAGCGTCCCATAATATTGATTCTATTGAAATTCTGGGGAGATTCAAAAACGCCATCGGAAATTAAATATTCTGAAGCGATATAGGCATTGTCATTATCGCTTTCCAGTAGCTTTATCATCCCCAAGCCCCTTAAGGTATTGTATTTACCGACTTCCATACTGACCATGTTTTTATCCAAGGTCTTTTTGGTGGTCAAATCCACATATCCGGCCGTATTAAAATTGCCTTTATCGGCATAGTAAGGTCCCTTACCAAAATCGATATTATCTATGGTTTCCGGAATTATAAAGTGCATATCGGCATAACCTTGGCCATGGGCATGGGATACCATGTTTACGGGTAAGCCATCCACATTTATAGCGATATCGGTTCCGTGGTCAATATCAAATCCCCTTAGGAAAATTTGCTCGGCCTTACCGCCACCGGCATGCTGGCCAATGATGAGGCCAGGAACCTTCCTGAGGATTTCCTGGGAGGATTTAACGGGATCGGATTTAACATCCACGTTTACAAAATTGCTCATGGCATTGATATTGGATACCAATACCACCTGGTCTAAGGACACTGCGGCCTCCTCCAGGACAATCCGAAGGGGGGAATCCAACTGACTTTCCGAAATGAGCAATTCTTTGTTCTGAAATCCAAGACTGTAAAAATAGATACGATCATTTACGCTAACGTTTGCCAGTCTAAAGGCTCCCGAATTATTACTGTAGGCATAATTGCCCGTATTCTTATTGTACACCCCTACTCCACTTAGGGGCACATTATCCTGGTTGGTTATTGTTCCACTTATGGTATGGGCATTTAAGGCACCACAAAGTAAAAGAATCAATAATCCAAAGGTGTTTTTAATCATATTTTTAATTTTTGTTCATAATAGCTAGTAGCTATTTTTGATATATTTTGGGCATATCTATCCATATAAAACCAATGGCTTTGAATGCGATAAAGTTGCATGCCTTTTCTTTAAAGTATCACGGGATTGGACAATAACAATGTAGAAGCTGACCACTTACATCCAGAAATGGATATGGGTTGCTTTTAAAAATTATTATGTTCCAAAAATTAACAAAGGGGCTCGGGAGGAGGTACTATAAGTAATTGAATTCCTTTTGAAGTGTTTTCCTGGATGTGGGAAAAATGGGATTTTTTAAATGTTGCAATAGCTTGGTACGTTCCAAAATGGATCACCACTAGATGTTTGTCCAAATCGGTTTGCACCTTCATTCCGTCGTTGTCTTGATGGCTTGGGGTTGAAGCACTGAATGCCATGCTCATGAAATCTATAACCTCGTGCGTGTGGGGTTTGGAATTGGGTGGATGAGAGTGACTGTGGAAACCTATTTCGTTGGAGTCCATATGTTTTTGGATTTCTGATGTATGGCTCAACGCCCCGGACGGGGCTACATCATGCCAATCGTAGTCCTTAAAATTATGGGAATGGGCGGCCATGGTATGATGCCCTATTCCTTGATCAAACGAATGCGATAAAAAGTGCATCAGTTCCGTTAGCTCCTGCCGTAAAGGCACCAATAAATAGCAGATACCAATAAGCACCGCTACACATTTAAACAACCACGGCTTCAAGCCTTTTTCATTTTTCCAGGTCACCAATACCTTTTTATGCCTTAGCTACAGAATATTTATGCGATGGGTTTCATTTTCGCCGAAAATATAAAATCATAGCGGTTTTACTGTTAAAATATCGTGAAACATTCTTTTTATTCTTTTATGGAGAGGTTAGTAGTGAGTAATTAAAAGAGAGTATTGAGAAGTGGTAAATGGGTATAGTAAATTGGTTGAAAAAGAACCAAGAGCCTAGAAGATAGAAGTTTAAAAGTGTAGAAAGTTCTAACGAATCTAGATTTACATAAATATTGAAAAATAGAAAGTCATTTCGAATGGATATGAGAAATCGCACAAGTAGTTCCCGACTGTAGTTCAAGGTTGAAAGTCGTCATTGTGTTGTATGTGCGACTTCTCAATCGCCTGAAATAGGCTCATGTCGAAGTGACCGTTTAGACCGTCTGAATGCAGTGTGAAACTAGATTTGGCTAAACCTAATATTGAAAATAGAAAGTCATTTCGAATGAATATGAGAAATCGCACAAGTAGCTCCTGACTGTAGTTCAAGGTTCAAAGCCGAAAGTCCATCGTCAGTTCAAGTGGAATGCCGCTAGGTATTTTGTATAGACCACTGTTGTTGTGATTAAAATCCCGTTATCGACACCAAACAAAAAGAGCTCCTTCCCCTGCTTAGGGGAAGGTGGATTCTCCACCTTAAGGTGGGGAATACGGAAGGGGTACGGGCCCGTGTTTATGAACATAAGCCGCTTTGGCCAAGTATGTGCGACTTCTCAATCGCCTGAAAATAGGCTCATGTCGAAGTGACCGTTTAGACCGTCTGAATGCAGTGTGAAACTAGATTTGGCTAAACCTAATATTGAAAATAGAAAGTCATTTCGAATGGATATGGGAAATCGCACAAGTAGCTCCTGACTGTAGTTCAAGGTTCAAAGCCGAAAGTCCATCGTCAGTTCAAGTGGAATGCCGCTAGGTATTTTGTATAGACCACTGTTGTTGTGATTAAAATCCCGTTATCGACACCAAACAAAAAGAGCTCCTTCCCCTGCTTAGGGGAAGGTGGATTCTCCACCTTAAGGTGGGGAATACGGAAGGGGTGCGGGCCCGTGTTTATGAACATAAGCCGCTTTGGCCAAGTATGTGCGACTTCTCTCCCGATGGCTGTCGGGAGCCTGAAATAGGCTCATGTGGAAGTGACCATCCAGTCCGTCTGAATGCAGTGGGAAACTAGATTTGGCTAAACCTAATATTAAAAATAGAAAGTCATTTCGAATGAATATGAGAAATCGCACAAGTAGCTCCTGACTGTGGTTCAATGTTGAAAGTCAGTTCAAGTGGAATGCCGTTAGGAATTTTATATGGACCACTGTTGTTGTGATTAAAATCCCGTTATCGACACTAAACAAAAAGAGCTCCTTCCCCTGCTTAGGGGAAGGTGGATTCTCCACCTTAAGGTGGGGAATACGGAAGGGGTGCGGGCCCGTGTTTATGAACATAAGCCGCTTTGGCCAAGTATGTGCGACTTCTCTCCCGATGGCTGTCGGGAGCCTGAAATAGGCTCATGTGGAAGTGACCGTTCAGTCCGTCTGAATGCAGTGGGAAACTAGATTTTGCTAAACCTAATATTGAAAATAGAAAGTCATTTCGAATGGATATGAGAAATCGCACAAGTAGCTCCCGACTGTGGTTCAAAGTTGAAGGTTCAAAGCCGAAAGTCCAACGTCAGTTCAAGTGGAATGCCGTTAGGAATTTTGTATGGACCACTGTTGTTGTGCTTGAAATCCCGTTATCAGCACCAAACAAAAAAACTCCTTCCCCTTAGCAGGCCTGTCCCGCGTTTTCCGCGGAACTGAGGTGGGGAATACGGAAGGGGTGCGGGCCCGTGTTTATGCTTACAAACCACATGGGCCAAGTATTTAATACCAATTATAAATCGCCTGTAAACCATGTTTGGACCTACGGGGAAGTGTTATTTCAGCATATATCAAATAAAAAATTAACAATAAAACAACAATTTGATTCCAATTGCGTTCTTAAAAAAAAGTAATTTTATATCACAAAAAAAGTTAGTTATGGCATTTTTATCACCGCAGATTGAAGCTTTGGCCAAAAGAAAAAAAGAACAATCCCTTGTTAAAAAAACCGATTCGTGTGGTATTTTTCAGGAATATGGGAAATTGGAAAAGATACAAAACCCCCAGGATAGCAAATAGCCTACTTTGTTGGGCCTTGTCAATCCTTTGGAAATAAGCTCGTGTCCAATCCGGGAATGAGTTTTAGTGCATTCTTATAATATAACTTTTTAAGTACTTCATCGGGTAGGTCCATTCCGTACATGGCCCAGAAAGCATGGTATTTTTTATGATACGGGAAGTATTCATCATCGGATTCCAACACCCTAAAATAGGTAGGAAATTCTTCCGGTTTCCAACTATCCTTACCAAATAGGACCCGGTCCTGATATTTTACAAAGAATTTATGGGCATTTTTTGGTTGTCGGCCCAATTCTGCAATAATGGCCCCTATTCCTACATACATATTGGGTATTTCGTCCATTAAACGTGCCAGGGTACCCAAGTCGTTGGCATACCATCCCATATGGGCATTTATAAAGTTCGTTTTCGGATGCTTTTTAAACATTCTGTGCTGTTCCCCTATAATTTGTTCCCAAGGGGCTGGATCGGTTGCCGAGCGCTTTCTCCTAGGGTGTGTCTTTAGTTCCAGCCACCTTTCGTTATCCGAATCTACCTCATCCCAAAAAGGTTTTGGGTCGGCCGAGTGGATAAGGACAGGTACTCCCAATTCCCCACATTTTTCCCAAATAGCGCTTAAGCGGTCATCATCTACTGCCAATCGTTTTCCAGAAGCATCTTTATCCCGAAGTCCAAGACTTTTATACACCTTAAGTCCCTTGGCCCCGTTCTTGATATCGGCTTCCAATTGTGCAACTGCCTTCTCGGACCAGCCAGGTTTTCCAACCCCGTCAAAATCAACATTGGCAAAAACCGCAAATCTGTTGGGGTAATGGTTTTTAATATTTTCCAAAGATTGTTTTATCCTTTCTCCCGAACCACCACTAAGGTTGACCATAATTGCCAAATTGAGTTTATCCATATCCGCGATAAGTAGGGAAAGATCCTGATTTGGCATTCGATACTGATGGCCATGGACATCTATAAATGGGAACTTGGCCCTGTGAATTTCCTTTCCTGGGACTTTAAGGGTCGATATAGGGTTGTATTCCTCGAAGCCCATTTCCTGTGAGAAGGCTTCATTGGAAAAGGCTATAATCAATATACAAAGAGGGACTAAATTCTTTAAAATCATTATGTCATTAAATTAGATTCTAAATTTATGTTATATAGTGGACAACCTAAAGTTTGAAGCTTAAAAAATTTCCAGAACATTAAATGTTTGACTTTAGCTTTACAACTGCAAGTTGAACTAATCCCGCCTTTTTCGGCGGGATCTAGGTTCAATATCTCGGCCTTAGGGAGAGATTATCTCTTTGCGGCTATCCACTCATAAAGAAGGAGATTGCTTCTTCGCCCTAGCTCCTCGCAATGACGTTTAGGTTTTTGGATTAAATAACTTTTAACATTGAATCTTGGAACAGCCAACTGTTCAATTTAGTTACCAGTGACCACTGACTACTGATTACTCTTTTTTACCCGTTCATATTCTTCCAAGGTGTCGATGTCGAGCTCTTTTCCGTCAGCGGCTATGCCCATAACATCGCTTGGGTGGGATTTGATGATTTCCCTAGCACCATGGTCCGAATTCAATTCCATAAGGGCCTTAAAATGGATCTTTCCAAAAATGGCGGGCACTCCTACCCTATCGACATATTTGGTGGCTACAATGCTGTGTTGGGAATTGGAAAAATTATCGATAAGTACATTTAAATACTGATCATCTATCAAGGGCTGGTCGGTCAGCATAACCATAATTCCCCCATATACTTGGTCCTGTCCCAGAAGGTGCTTGGTACCACAGGCAATGGAATTCCCCAATCCCATTTTCCAATCGGGGTTATATATTGTTTCACAGTGCCTAAAGTCGGTTGCCTGTTGTATCTCCTCCTGATAGGCTCCTAATACCGTCAATACTTTAGTGGCCTTGGAGTAACGTGCATTATTTAGGGCATTGCCCATCAAAGTGCTGTCGCCCCAAGGCAACAACTGCTTTATGGCCTTCATCCGGGAGGAAGTGCCGGCCGCCATGATCAGAATCGCTACATGTAAGTCTTTCGGCATCAATCGTGAATTCCGGTTTTCTTGTTTTTTAAGGGCATGGGTTCCTTTTCCCTTATGACCGATAAGATTTCGGCAACAATGGATATGGCAATTTCCTGTGGGGTCTCCGCACCAATATTGAGTCCGGCAGGACCATAGATTCCGTCCAGAAAGTCATAGCTAATCTCCGGGCTTAGTTCCATGAGTTCGTTAAATAGTTGTTCCCTTCTTTTGTAAGGACCTAAAAGACCTAAATATGTGGGTTTTGAGTCCTTCAATCTTAATAAATACTTTAAGTCTTTGGAATAGCTGTGGTTCATTAGAACAATGGCCGTATGCCGATCTATTTCGTCCACTGGAAAGCTCTCAGGTAAAATCCCAAGAAAGTCATGGGCCCCTTCGAAATCCAAGATATTTTTTTCCTCGGAGGGGTCGGTAACGATGGTCACTTCCCAACCAGCCATAGAGGCAAAGCTACATAACTGTACCGCATCATGTTCGGCTCCAATAAGGAATAGTTTAAAACAGGGTTTCATGCTTTGCTCAAAAACCTCAAGTTTATCATGGGGACGGAAACCCGTCAAAAGTGGCAATGGTTCCTGTCCAAAAACGACTGTTGAACCGTAATCGGCATTGGACCCCTCTTTTTTTTCAAAATAGGACCGTATTTCAAAATGTTGTCTCGATGTCAGGGTTTTTTCAAAGGTTTCCAAAAATAGCTTGTCCGGCCTAAAAGGCTCCAATAAAATATACAGAATCCCCTCACAGCCTAGTCTATATCGACCATCATAGGTCATTATTTTGGAAATGTCATCGGTAAAAACGGACTGTGCCTGTCTTACTACTTCCTTTTCAACACAGCCGCCACTTACTGCGCCTATCATATGCGCGTCTTCCAATATCAGCATTCTCACTCCAGGTCTTCTATAGGAGGAGCCATCTAGTGCCACAACCGTGGCCAGAACACATTTTAAGCCCTTTGCAGTGGCCGATTGATATTCCCGTACAATTTTTTTGAGTTCGTGCGTCATACTACATTAGATCTCTGCTAGGGACAAAGGGAGCCAACTCCCCTACTTCATAAGTGCCATTTTTGGGCTCCAAGATTATAAATCCATCCGTATTTACCAAACTGCATAGGTCACCAGATCCATTTTCCTTTACCAGGGAGGCTACTAAATGTCCCCGGTTAAATCCTAATGCAACCCTTAGCAGCAAAGTTAAGTCGCCCTTCACTGCCACGGCCTCCTTAAGGATAACATCTATTTTGGGCAGCGGAAGCCCCAAGGACAGTCTTAACCAATCCTTAAAGTAGACATTGTAATTGGCAAAGGTGGATACAGGGTTACCGGGAAAGGAAAATACCACTGTGTTGGTTTCTCTTTGAATTCCGAACCAAAACGGTTTTCCCGGACGTTGGAAAACTCCGTGAAATATTTTTTCTACACCCAATTCCTCCAATACTAGGGGAAGAAAATCGAATTTACCTTTAGATACCCCCCCGCTCAATAGTACGGCATTGTGCTCCTTTAAAGTATGGTCAAGGGCTTTTTTAATACTATCTTTTTTATCAGGTAAATGGATTTTGGTAGGGACAATACCTTCAAGGGACAATGCCGCATACAAGGTATGGATGTTGGATTTGCGTATTTGGTGGGGCAAGGGGATTTCTTCTACCTCTACCAATTCGTTCCCCGTGGATACAACGGCTATTTTAGGCAGGGTGCGCACCTTGACGGATGCCTTTCCTACAGCAGCCAATACTCCTATTTCTGCGGCCGAAATGGCGCTGTGTTTTTTTAAGACCAGACCTCCCCTTTGCCGATCACTTCCGTTTAGGTGAATATCCTGCCCTTTGTTGGGTTTTTTGGTTAGTGTGGCCGTTCCATTTTCAATATGGAGATGTTCGTACATTACCACGGTGTCCGCATTTTCAGGAACCACGGCCCCGGTCATTATTTCAAGACAATTGGAAGGGTCCAACAAGCGTTGTGAAGGCATGCCTGCTGCCAATACGCCCTCTATTGTAAATTTGGTCTGCCCTTTTTCAACGGCATCGTAGTTAATGGCAATTCCGTCTTTGGTGGCCCTGTTGAAAGGAGGGAAATTTCTATCGGCCACAATGTCTTCCGCAAGGATTCGGCCCATGGCCTTGACAAGGGGAACCTCTTCATTCCCAAAGTCCTGATGAAGGTCCATTACTTTTTTATATGCGTCTTTAAAGGAAATCATGCTACACAAGTTACAATTAATAGGAGATTTGTTAAAGGCTTATCTTTTGTATTTCCCTCCAGGTTATGGGTTTTATGTTCCTTTCCTTAAGTAATGCCACGGTATTGGGGTTGGTGAAAAAGTCGAAATCCATTTGACGCCAAAGGGAACCAAAATTGGGATGGTCTGTACACACTTGTTTCATTTCCATATTGTCAAAGGCCGGATGTATTAAAATTATATTGAATCCCGCTTTTAGGTTTTCCAGCATATTGGTATACACTGGACCCAAGCCAGTACTTTTCATTGCGCCGAAATTGCCCATATGAACTGCATTTACGATGCTGTCGGAGGTCTGGAGCGAATCGGGATTGCCAACGTCTTCCAGCAGTTGATCGCTTAAAAAAATAGGTAGTTGATATTCCCTGCCCAATTCCCTGTAAACGCTTAGGAGTTCCTTGGTGAGGCCCAAAGTGTACATATGGGAATCCAAATGGGTAGGTGTTATCCCAGCCGCCAAGGCCCTATCAATTTGCGCTTTCAGTTCCTTTTTAACCTCCTGTGGCTTAGCCCATTTCTTTACCTGATCCCTTTTGGCATGGAAATGCCCCTGTTGGTCCACCAAACTTGGCACCTCGGAATAAGGGAGAACGGGTCCAAATTTGTAATGTTTCCACTCGCAGGTCAACGTCAGGTGAATGCCACAGTCGTGCTGCGGCTGATTTTTGGCAAAATTGGCCATATCCCAAAACCATGGACAGGGAACCATGATACTATAGGAATTTACAATCCCCTTTTCCAATGCCTCTATGGTGGCCGCATTTTCGGAACATGATAGGCCAGCGTCATCGGCATGAACCATTAAAAGGATATCCTCTTTCTTGCACCCTAATTGTTCTAGATCAAAATGTTTGGCCATATTGTTCGGTCTTGTGGATATTTCAGATAATCAAAAAAAATAGGTTTACTTCTGAAGGGCAAGGAATTGGTCCACTCCCCCTAATATATTATAGAGCTCAAGCTCAGGATTTATTCCTTCCAAGATTCTTACCGCCATACCACTCCTTTTGCCGGATTGACAGAGGAGGTAGATCGGATTTAGGGAGTCCAGTTCCTCTGTCCGGTCCTTCAATTCGTTTAATGGGATATTAAGGGCCTTAAGTTGGGGCAATGAAAAATTTTCAAATTCTTCCTTCGTTCTTACATCGATTATTTGAACGTGCTTTTGAATTTTCAATCTGTTTTCAAATTCTTCAATACCAATGTTTTTATCCACCTTACAAACCTCTGTCCCATAGGATTCCAGGAGTTTTTTTATAGCGGTATTTTGGGGTTTAAGATTAAAAGTAATGGTTTGATATGATTGATTTAACCCATTGAATAACAATAATTTACCGTTTAAAACTTTCCCAACACCACTAATTATTTTTACGGTTTCCAAAGCCTGAAGATTTCCTATGATACCTGGAATAACCCCTAATACCCCATTCTCGTTGCAATTGGGGATTTCTTCCAGGGTAGGCATATTGGGAAACAAACACCTATAGGTGGGGCCCCCTTGATAATTGAAGACGCTAAGTTGCCCCTCGAATCCCTGTATAGCTCCGGATACAAATGGTTTTTTTAGGATTACACAGGCATCGTTGATCAAATAGCGCGTGGGAAAATTATCGGAGCCATCCACTATCACGTCAAACTGGGAAATAATCTCTAAGGCATTGTGTTTGGTGAGAAAAGTATCAAAGGTTTTAAATTGCGTATTGGAATTCTGGGCACTCAATCGCTCCAGTACAACTTCAATTTTAGACCTTCCCAAATCCTTTTCCGTATACAGCACTTGTCGTTGCAGATTGGTGATTTCGATATCATCCTGCTCAATTACACCAATAGTTCCAACCCCCATGGCATTCAAATACTGTAACACAGGAATGCCCAATCCGCCGGCACCCACCACCAAAACACTGGAGTTTTTAAGCTTTTGTTGGGCCTGCAGTCCAAAATCCTTTAAAACGGTCTGTCTCTGATATCTATTGGTGTTCATAAACAATTGGCAATCCAAGTTTTATAATTTACCTACCACCTACTTTTCCTAATTGTGGGCTAATTTTAGCAATACTTTTTCGTAATCCTCCTTAAAGTTGGCATTCCATAATACTTCTTCATTTTCAGGAAACACCAATTTAATATCTTCATTGATCAAAAATTTCCGGGGACAGGTACCAGGCCCGTTATTCAGGTAATCCAATGACTTTTGCAAACCTCTGGGTTCCCAAATGGCACATAAAGGTTCGGGCAAACCACTTTCCCTTGTGGCAAAGGCCGTAGCCATTTTGTTTGGGTTCCGTAAATCGATCAACTGCTCCAAAGCGTCCTGATCCATCAGAGGCAGATCGCAGGCCAATACCAACCATGCCACGTTCTGATTAAAGTTATGGGCGCTTAAAAGTCCGTTGTAGGGACCTTTAAATTGGTTCTCATCAATAATAAGTTGGTGATCTGGAGTGAATTCTGAAACCTGTTCCCCTCGGATGCTCATATAAGTTTGGTCGCATACCGTTTGCAATAGTTGATACAAATATTCGCGTTGTGCTATGCCATGGTATTCTATCAAACCTTTGTCGGTTCCCATTCTGGTACTTTTTCCACCGGTAAGTACTAGACCATATATTTTAGTGGAGTTCATTATTTGTAGTTATTATTTTATTCCCTAGCCAAATACTACTTTGTCCCAAGCCGTATAAAGCTGGCATTAACCTCCTATGGAGGTCATTGAATTTTCAAATATTCCATCATATTTTTCCTGTTCCTCAAAACCAGTTTTGGATCTGCTGCCAATAGCTTTAAGGATATGCTCCTTAATCCGGGTTTCTACCTTGTCCCCTCTCATCACTTCCCTTAAATTCATTCTGGGCTTGCCATACAAACAGGTTATAACATCGCCCGTGGCCGATATTCTTAGTCGATTACAACTCCCGCAAAAGGTTCTGGTAAAGGAGGGAATAAGTCCAAAAGTACCTTTATGTCCTTTTATCTTATAATTTATGGAGGTGGAGGTCTTGGGCGATTCCAACTTGGTTATTTCAGGATATTCAGATTGGATATGCTCCAATATTTTTTTATAATCCCAGGCAATGGTATTGAAGGACTTGGAGCCACCATTGAACGGCATTTCCTCCAAGAAGCGCACGGAAACCGGGTAATGCTTCATAACCTCCAGAATGGGGATAATGTCTTGGGTATTTTGATTTTCCAGGGCAATAAAGTTGATACGGACGTTGAAACCTTCCGTTATCAGTTGAATTAGATTGTTATATACGGTATCATATTGATTACGTCTTGTGATGCGTTCAAAGGTGTTTTTATCAATGGCATCCAAACTAACATTGATGTTTTTGATCCCCAAGCTTTTTAATTCTTGAATATAGGGCCCTATAAGGGTGGCATTGGTAGTAATGGAAATATCCTGAAGACCTTTTAAGGACGAAAGTTTGCGCAATAATACCATTAGGTCTTTTCTAACAAAGGGTTCCCCTCCGGTAATCCTTATTTTTTCTATCCCCTGCCCTACCATAATTTCGCTCAATTTACAGAGTTCCCCAATCGTGAAAAGGGAGTCTTTTTCGGCAAAATTTATCCCTTCCGAGGGCATACAATAGTTGCAGCGCAGATTACAGCGATCGGTAACCGCCAAGCGTAGATAATTTATTTTCCTATTGTGATTGTCTATCAACATTGATCCTCAATTTTTTACCCACCGAGTGGGATTTTATGCTCCTACCTTTGCCTCTCTATTGGTAGGTAAGCCCTATCCGTTCACACGGCCCATGGAATGTTATGATTGGTTTTTTTCCGATGCCTCCTGTGTTTGCCCTGGGAAAAAAGACTTATCCCCCGCTTACTGGAGGAATGAGTGCAATTTCATCAAAATTATCGATTATGGTATCATCATTTGCATAAGAATTATTGACAGCAACGGCCAAAGAGGATAATTTTTTTAGTTCAGGGTATATTTTGGACAAATATTCCTTAAGCTCTTTAACGGTCTTGGTTTTTTTCGATCCAAATTCGCTGGAACTAGGCATGGACAATGTTGAGCTACCTATAATATCCTTGGTAACACCAAAAAGTAATATCGTCATATCTATCCAATTATTGGTTGGTCGGGGACTTTCATCAATTCCGGGAATTTTGAAAACGGCTGCTGGGTAAGTCTATTTCCCGTAGCGGCCTTAATGGCATTGGCCACTGCTGCCCCTGCCGGGGGCAAAGTAGGTTCGCCCAATCCGGTTGGCGCTATTTCATTTTGTATCATATGTGATTCCACTATTGGGATCTCTCCCATCCTTATCAAGCGGTACTTATCATAGTTCTGGGACTGGGGTTTCCCGTCCACAAAAGTTAGTTCGCCATACATGGCATGGCCTACCCCATCTATTACACCACCTTCTATTTGATTTTTGGCACCCAAGGGATTTACTACGATACCACAATCCACAACGCAGGTAACTTTCTTTACAACAGGCATCCCGTTTTCAATCTCAACATCGGCTACCTCCGCTACATGGGAATTATGGCAATAATAGGCGGCAAAGCCTTGGAAGACGCCATCCCCTTTTTTGCCCCAACCTGATTTGTCCACGGCAACTTTAATAACATTTTGCATACGTTCCGGGGAATACTGGATACGCTCGTCCGTGGTACCTTTTACTTTTTCCAAAAGGTCCAAACGTAACTGAATGCGATCCACTTCCATGGTCTCTGCCAGTTCATCAAAAAAACTTTGTTCGGCAAATGCCAGGAAATTGGTATAAGGGGCTCTCCACGCCCCGGTAGTAATATTGCTTTGGTAATTGGCTACATCCACTTGGTAATTCTCAATGGCCCCTGCAGGGAAGAAATTGGGTATTAATCCGTACATGTTTCCGCCAACAGCTGCTTCTTTTAAGTGGTAGGCGGTTACTTGTCCATTTTTTATAGCCGCCTTGATCCTGTATTTTATAGCTGGTCTATATACCCCTGCCGTCATATCGTCCTCTCTGGAAAACACCAATTTGACAGGTTTTTTTATGGCCTCGGCAATTTCCGCAACTTCGTATACAAAATCCCCGTACAATCGCCTTCCAAAGCCACCTCCCATGCGTGTCATTTCCAAATGAACGTCCTTAACATCCCTGCCCAACATACCTGCTACCGCATTGGCGGCGTATTCGGGGGTCTGCACCGGTCCCACCAAATGGATTTTTTCATCGGTAATATTGGCGAAAAAATTCATGGGCTCCATACAGTTATGTGGTAGGAAGGGGGATTCGTAGGTGCGTTCCAATATTTTATCGGCCTGGGAAAAGGCTTTGTCAATATTCCCATCCTTTCTCAAGGTCTTGAACTCCTTTCCATCCAGGAGACCTAATAATTGTTCATCCTGATACTCTGTACTTTCCATAACGGCATCATCTACCCAGGTGGCGGATAGGGCTTCCTTGGCTTTTAGGGCTTCCCAGGTAGTTTTGGCAATGACCACCACTTTATCACTTTTGCCCATAGCCGCTGTCCAGTTGCCTACCCCTTCTTTTGTAAGTTCCTTGGCCTTCTCCCCTATTCTAATTACATCCAAAACACCAGGCATGGACTTGGCCTTCGTATCGTCATAGGTGTCCAATATTTTACCAAAGGCGGGAGGTCGTAAGACACAGGCATATACCATACCCTCTACTTTGTAATCCAATCCGAAAAGGGGTTTTCCAGTGATTATTTTATCAATATCCACATTTCGGGCATCGGTTCCAATAATCTTGAAATCCTTTATCTCCTTAAGGGTAATATTTTCTGGAACTTCCATTGCTGCGGCCTCCTTGACTACATCACCATACCCAAAAGTCTCCCCATTGGCATTGGTGATTATCCCTTCCGAGGTGCTACATTCCGAAGGATCTACACCCCATTTGGCAGCAGCGGCATTAATCAACATTTGGCGCGCCGTGGCCCCAGTCTGTCTCAAGGGCCCCCATGATTGTCGGATAGATTGGCTACCACCGGCAATCTGGCCCGAATAATTCTCGGTATCCAAGATGGCTTGTTCAACGTAAACCATGTTCCAGGCTACGTCCAATTCTTCGGCAATCAACATGGGCATTGCTGTTTTAACACCCTGTCCTATTTCAGGATTGGGTGAAAATAGGGTCACCGCACCATTATCTGCAATTTTTATAAAGGCATTGAAATCATTAAAATTTAATTGGGAAATATCTACTGGGGGCTGCACCTTAGGTTTACAGGCCGTAAAAAGGTTAAAGCCTATGAGGAGTCCGCCACTGGCCAAGGATGATGTTCTAATGAATGCCCGTCTGTTGAATGTTACTGATGATGTCGACATAATTTTTTGTTTTTCCCTCTATGTTCCGAGGATTTGGTTTTGTGTGTAAGCGAATATGGCAGCCTATATTTCCATTGGGAAAAGGCCTATCCTATTTTTGTAGCGGCAATTTCCACGGCCCTATGAATCCTAGTGTAGGAAGCACATCGGCAAATATTGCCGTGCATGGCCGTTTTTATTTCGTCCGATGTTGGATTTGGATTTTTGTCCAGAAAAGCGGAGGCCGTCATTATTTGACCTGCCTGACAATAACCGCATTGGGGAACATCCACTTCTTTCCAGGCCAATTGTACAGGGTGGTCGCCATTTTTGGAAAGTCCTTCAATGGTAGTAATATGCTGTCCGGCTACCGAAGCAACGGGTAAAGAACAACTTCTTACCGCATTACCGTCCAAATGTACCGTGCACGCTCCGCACTGTGCTATCCCACATCCATACTTTGTTCCTACCAAATCCAAATGATCGCGTAGCACCCATAATAAAGGTGTGTCTTCCGCAACATCTACACTTTTGGAAACCCCGTTTACATTGATATCGTATTTTGGCATAGTGACTGATTTTAGATTGATAAAAAAAATACTCTACAAGTTACCAAATTTAGGGAAAGGATGTGTCACTTTAACAGTTTGTTAAGGGCGTACTTCCTTCCAATCTGGCTGTTTTGCTTGAAAATTCAACAAATATATTTCAGCCTTTAATAGGATTGAACAATCCACTAAATCTAAAGGGAGCTTTTATCCAAAAAGCAATCCACATTGGGATGCAACCATAAAAAGGAAGCAGGTAAGAAAGTGGTTATTTCCCTATTCAATAATTTTTTGATGGCTTTTTTCTTGCTCGGCCCTGTGACCAACAGGATAATTTTCTTTGATTTTAAAATGTTGGCCATCCCCAAGGTTAAGCCATAAGTGGGTCTGGTCTTCATTTTATTGGCCATGGGATGCTTTAGGGAAGATTCACTTAAATCCGCAATATGACAATCTGGAATCAGGGATTTTGAAGGTTCGTTAAATCCTAAATGCCCATTTTTCCCCAAGCCAAGGATACAGATATCTATAGGACCGTGTTCCTGGATTTCGTTTTCCATACGATCGCATTCCTTTTTTGCATCGGTTGGGCTACTGTCGAATGACAAATAATTGCTTTTTGAAATCTGTAAGGGTTCAAGGACTTTTTTCTGAAGGTAATAATCACTGGTATTTGGATAATCTCCATTGGTTCCGCCCCATTCATCCAGTTTTATAATTTTTATTTCCTTAAAACTATTGGACGTGCTTTTGTTGTGATCCGCCAATTTTTCATAAAGCCTTTCAGGCGAATTGCCTGTAGCGGTACAGATCAACTGCTGTGGTTTTGCTTTTAAACTGGTCAATAGATAATCAAAAGCCATCTGGCTCATGCCTTCATAATCTGCACAGTAGCGTATATTCATAACAAGCCCAGGCGTTAACTTGCAAAGGGATATGTAAAATACAAAAATTTAGCGTTGGTCGTACATCTCGGCCAAAGTTTTCACCATCCACTTCCATGTATCATATAGGAGTCCAATATGTAACAAAAACATAAGGGGGCGGTAGCTTCATGGGCCGGGTTGCAATAGTGCCATTAAATACGGATGTCTTTATAATTGCGGAATGGAACAGCTGTGGAATAAGCCTCTGAAAAATGTGAATAAAGTCTTTAACAAATATTAACACCTATTTTAAATTGAAATATAATTTTAAATAGTTTTGAACGTTCTGCTAGGTGAACGTAAAAAATTATGAAAATGAAATTATATTTTAAGTTGGTGGCTATCTGTTTCAGTTTGGCCCTATTTGTATCCTGTGGAAATGCGGATGATGATGTAGAATACGGCCTTAATGGCGAAGGCGACCTGGGCCTTGGAAAACCTGTGGACGACTGTCTAAATTTGGGGGATGGCGAATTGGTATTGTCCATTCAGGATCAATACACCACCCTACCTGGAAAGGTATCCATATTTTTTAAGGTGTCGGATACCGACGGAGATCCTGTTCCTGGATTAACGGCAAACCAGTTTACCATTTATGAGCAAGGTAGAAATGATGACTGTTTCAGTACCATTTCCGCTACGGAGTCCTTTGCCAGGATTTCCCCCAATTCGCAGATTTTCAACAACAACACTATTTTGGTGCTGGATCTAAGTAACAGTGTTCTAAGCAGTAGTATGGAAGAATTGAAAACGGCTTCCACCAGTTTCGTAAACAACGTTATGCCAGTTTCCGATACCGAGTCCTTCAAGATGGCCATTTATTGGTTTGACGGAGAGGATAAGCTGCATGTACTGAACGAATTGACCCATGTAAAACAGGAATTGATAAATTCTATTGACGGGATCAATGCCGACATCAGCAAGGATCCTTCCACCGATCTTTACGGTGCTGTAATCAAAGCTACGGACAAGGCGGAAAAGCTATTGGCATCAAGTACAACCAATGATCGTATTGGTGCTGCCTCGGTGGTTATCTTTACCGATGGTACCGATCAGGCTTCCCGTTATACCCAATCTGCAGCCTTGAAAAAAGTGGACAATGCCAACAAGAACATTGCCTTTTTCAGTATAGGGCTGGGTGCGGAAATTGATACCAATGTTTTGGAAAAAATAGGCAAGACCTTTAGTGTGTTCGCTGGGAATAAGGAACAATTGGAAACAACGTTCAACGATATTTCCTTTAGGGTTGCGGAACAGGCCAATAGTTTTTACCTATTTGAATATTGCAGTCCAAAACGTGATGGTAGTGGTGAAAATAACTTGGCCATCCAAGTTAAGGAAGGCAACAGGCAAGGAGCGGTTCAAACTAAATTTAACGCAAAAGGTTTTACGGGAGGCTGTGAATAACCTAGGTTAAGTTTCTTTAAATCATATAGTTAGGGCATCAATTTATTTTGATGTCCTTTTTTTTTGTTCAAATTTACAAACAGTCCAACGTCTTTTTCCTCGATATGACCGTATAACCTTACAGAACAGAATACTATTTGTAAATTTTTAACAATAAGGAAATGAAAAAAGTAACGTTGGTTGGTTTAATGGGAATGGCGGTTTTAGCCTCCTGTGTATCTAAGAAAAAATATGTAGCCCTTGAAGGCGATTTGTCCAATACCAAAAGCATGTTGACAAAAACCCAAGTGGAAAAGGAGGAATTGGAATCCAAAGTCTCCAAAATTGAGGCAAGGGTTGCAGAATACAATGAAAAAATAAATTCCTTACAGGAGATAAATGACTCTCAATTTGCGTCTATAGATGATGTTGCCGTCATGAGCAATAACACCAAGGCAAAAATGCGGGCTACTTTGGCAAAAATAGACCCCAGTGAACTGGCAAAGGCCCAAACCTTGGAAGATTCCATGAATCTGGCCATATCCTATAATTTAAAGAAATCCATTTCCGATGAGGACGATGATGTTATTGTTGATATCAACAAAACTGTGGTTATGATCAATATTTCGGACAAATTATTGTTTAACTCCGGGAGTTATAGGGTTAGCAATAAAGCGAACACCATATTGGCCAAATTGGCCGAAGTTATCAATTCCGAGCCTAGTATGGAAGTAATGGTTGAAGGGCATACCGATTCCAGAACCATCAATACCGAAATGTTTCAGGATAACTGGGATCTAAGTGTTAAAAGAGCTACGTCCATTGTTCGACTTTTGCAGAATAAGTACAATGTTGATCCAGCCAACCTAATAGCTGCAGGTAGAAGCAGCTACTTGCCACTGGTTGAAAACAACAGCAAGGAAAATATGGCCATAAACAGACGAACAAGAATCGTGATTATCCCAAATTTGGATAAGTTTTTTGCCTTATTGGATGCCGAATCATTATAGAACACTACCATTAACTATAATTATTGTTTTATCCTAAAAACCCCGATGCATGCATCGGGGTTTTTTTTATCCCGTTGGTTTCGGGAATTGTAAGTTGGCTTATTCTATTTCCGGGAATCCTTTATATTCAGCACTTTTAGAATCTTGTGAAAAACCTCATTGTTTTCATATACCCCTTGAAACTCTTGTGAATGGGGTCCGTAGGCAAAAATAGGAACCATGGTCGCCGTATGATCGTCGGTAGTGAAGTCGCCCTCCACCATGCCCATTTCCATATTTCCCTGCGGCATGGTAAATCCGGATGTTTCATGATCTGCCGTTATAACCACCAAGGTATTTCCAGATTTATCGGCAAATTTTATGGCCTCCGCTATGGCTACGTCAAAATCTATACCTTCCGTGACTATACCGCCCACTTCATTCTTATGTCCGTACGAATCTATCTGTGCGGCTTCCACCATTAAAAAGAATGGCTTTTTTTTGGCGTTTAAGAATTGAAGCCCATTTCTAGTGGCTTCGGCAAGTATATTTCCCCTGCCCTCCAAAAAACTGGGAACGTCATTCTCCGCAATGAACAATCCTATTTTGTCTTTCTTGCTGGCTCCCAGTTCATCAACATCCTTTAAAATTGAAAAACTGTTCCCTTGAAAATCCGCTGTGTTAAAACTGGATTCCCCTCCTCCAACAAAAAGGGAGAGTTTACTCTTCAAAAGATCTTTGGCAATACCGTCGGTATCGTCCCTGTCTTTTTGATGGGCATAAAAAGAACTAGGGGTAGCTCCAACAATTTTATCCGTGGTGATACAGCCGGTTACAAATTGATGTTGGTCCAGTAATTCGGTAATATTTACAAGTGCTTGCCCGTTGGAAGCCATTCCAATAGACCTGTTGTAGGTTTTTGCCCCTGTGGCCAAAGCAGTCCCGGCTGCAGCCGAATCGGTTGTGAAATCGTCCGAGGACTGGGTTTTAATAAAGCCTATACTTTTCAACTGGGTCAGGGTAAGGCTACCGCCATTGGCCAAAACCGAGGAAGAAATTTGGGTGAGTCCATTGCCATCGCCGATGAGCAATATTACATTTTTAACAGCCTTTTCAGTTTGGTCGGACTTGTAGGTAGGTATATATACATGGGATTTGGCCTTGTTGTAATATACCCAATTCCCCAATGTTTCCAAATATACAGATGCCTTATCCGCCATATCCGTATTGATATAGTCCACCCCAAGATCGTGCAAGGCTTTCCATGCGGTCTTGGAGTCCGGGGTGGCCCAAAAACGGAAGGGTCTGTTATAGGAGTGGGCTTTGTCTATGGTCGATTTTACCCTTTGCAGATCCTCGGCAGTTAATCTTCCTTTTCCGTTCCATCCTGAAAACTTATAAAAAGGAAGGCTTATCAACGCTACTTTTTCCCAAGCATCCCCCTTTGGGATATCGTCCAAACTCTGATAGTCGAACATTATAAACTTTGGATAATTTTTGTATTCTTCCGGTTTAGGTCTATTTCCGGATATCACCATGGTGATATTGGGATTCTGGATAATGCTGGGATATTTTTCCAAAACAGTCACTATCTTCGCCAGGGTCGCGTAGGTTTCCGATTTGATATCTATTAGAAGTTGCAATTCCTGGCCCTTCCCCAATTGTAATTCCATCACCTTTTTCAATGGTTCCAAATACAGGCTTTCCATGGTATGGCTTGGAATAATATCTACCTCGTCATGGGTGGCATATAAGGTGCCATTTTTTAGAAATACATCTACCTCAATGGAGTTTGCCCCATGTGCATAGGCATCCCAAAACGGTGCAGTTTGCAGATAATCATTATGGGAATGTATTTTAAATGAGTTTTTTTTCTGCCCCAAAGCGATTTGAAGGGACAGCAATAACAGCAATAAAAGGAAGCGATTGGTTTTAAACATTGAAATTAATTTATATTACTATGGATATTAATATTTGAAGTTCAACAAATTGTATTCCCATTTAATTTTTTGGAAAAAAAATGGACTCGACCAATTTAAACAAAACTAAATAATTATTTCGGTAGATATTGTATATAAGGTTGGGTTAACCTAGAAATAATCTATCCCAAATATAGCTTTGATAAAAAATACATAGAAAGACCTTCAAAGAAGTTAAATGTGGCATAATAAGACTACAGGTAGGGTTTTTGGCTAGATAATTGTTCTATCTACAACAACCCTTATCAACCTATGTTCATAAATGTATGCTAAAGACTAAATTTTGTATCACTTAAAAAAGGAATATCATGGTTGTAATCAACGACATCTTTAAGTATAGCGCTATCAGTGAGCTATCCAATTGGTTCAAGGGCCTTGCCATCACTATTTTTAGCTGTATCGTAAGCATTCTTTTTATAATGCTCTACTGTATACTGGCCTATGGGGATAATATGCGCATTTCCTTCGGATATTAGAACTATCTTAAGATCAAAGCATTTTTAAAACTTCCTTCCCCGGATTTTAGGTCGATAAGAAATCCGTTGATCACGGCATAACGGGGTTTGCGGTCTTCTTCCAATATAAAGTTGGGGATAGCGCCTACCCTCAATTTAAATTCCGGGACTTTGTAGTCCTTACCTATAATGTTGATGGGAAAGGTTACATGATTTTCGCCCTTGGGGATATTTTCTACCCGTACATAGGTGAAACCAGACCTCAGAAGATCCATTATCTTTAACTGTGATACCTCTTTTACGGAAGTTAGGATTTTTGGGTAAACCTTTCCTCCGGCTATTGCATAGCCCTTGCTTTCCAAGGTTTCATATCCATAATAGGTGGATAGATCCCCTTGGTCTACCACCCTACTGCTGTTATAGTAGGTTTTATGCGATGGGTCATCAATCTCTAGTTGGTGTATGCCTACATCCAAGGTATAATTTTTCCCCAACAAATTATAGGTAAGGTTATTGAGTTTAAGGTCGAACAGTTTTCTATCATTTTCTGGAATTTTGTCGTAGTCCGAAATGGGAATATTTTTATAATTTTCTTTGGCGATACTATAGATGGCGGATAGGATGGAAACATAGTTCAATTTTCTGATTTCCTGTTTTTCCGGATCACTTTTGTAACCGCCAGATTCTATTAAAATGGCACTGGTACCCCATTTTTGTATGTTGTCCCCAAAGGCCCTGGGCTCAAAATCGTCATTATAACGCCCTACCTGCCCTGGAGCATATTTCTGAATTATTTGATTCATATATACGATAACCTTCATAGCATTGGCGCGCACAGCATTGATATCCTTCTCATAATTATAGGCAGGTGCCAAATAGGAGATGGTTGCCGGCTTATCCGTTCTTTCCGCATTGTAATAGGTGCTCTGGTCGTGAAGATTAAATCCGAATGCCGCATCCAAACTATCCCTTACCCTTTTTAAGGTCCTTCCTTCCGGAGATTGCAATGCAAGCGCATCCCTATTGATATCTATTCCCAAGGCATTTCTTCTCTGAAAAACTTCCGCCCCATCCGGATTGAGCATAGGCAAAAAGTGTAATTTTAAATTTTTTAAAATGTTATCCTTTTCACTTTTGAAATCGCCACTGCTAAAAAAATTGAAAATATCAAATATTGCCTGGGTAGCCGTAGGTTCGTCCCCGTGCATTTGGGACCAAAGAAAAACGTCGGTGGCACCTGTCCCAATACTGATTAGGGATAGGCTTCGCCCTTCGATGGATTTGCCTACAACCTTTACCTTAAATTGGGGGTTGGCAGACAATCTGTTAATAAGCGGTTGTATCCCATTGTGTTTTATCCGTCTTTTATCCAAAGAAGGTTCCTTGTATTTTTCATAAGTAGAATACAAGTTGGAAGTAAAATCAATTTCCTGCCCGAAGCCAGAAAAGACCATTAGTAAACAAATGATGAGGGCTATTTTATATGATGTCATAATATTATCTTGTTGTTGGAGTAGGTTTAAAATTAAGTTTTTTGGAGGCTCTTTTTACTCTTTTTAAAAATTTTTCACCGGGATCGGTCTTAACGGTCCTATACCCCTCATCTTTCTCCAACCATAGCTCGTGATCTTCAAAAAGGGTATATTCATAATGGCCTATCAAATAGTCTATATCGTATTTTGATTTTAAATATTTTACCAGCCATTTGTTGGACCTTAATTGTGCCCGGGTGAGTTTGGTATCCCCGGTCCCTCCTACGTTTTCAATGCCAATGGCGCAATGATTTAGACCTATAACGTGTCTGGCCATAGTGGTTTCCGGCATTAACCTATATATTGTACCGTCTTGATCTACAAGAAATTGGGAGGATACATTTAAACCACTGGCCGAACTAATCTCAGGCCTCCAATCGGGCAGTGTAGGCAACTCAAAGGCCTGGTACGATTTTTCAAGGGTAGGGATTACCGTCCAGTGCAATACCACCATCTTGGGCACTATAAGGGGTTCCTCTTGGACAAGACCGTAATGGTCCGACATGTATTCCAAAGTGAGATCTTTTCGCTCTTCGTCAAAAATAATGGGTTTGTCTATTATTTCACGGTGTATGGAGCATGAAATGGTCATAAAAAGGGAACACAAAAGAGCTAACTTCTTCATTGTTTTTCAGCAAATAAACTTAGGTGATAAAGATACAATATCATTTTATTTCTGTGGAATCCCTTTTCACCCTATAGTGGATGGTTATTTTTTTTCGTCCCCACTGTAACGCTTTCTCCTTGTCCTCGCCCATATAGATATCGATCCTATTTCTCCATTTGGAATGCATTTTATCCTTCACCAGATAAATACTGCTATCGCCTTTAATTTTCACTTGGGTATTGTAATCCAATCCCACGGGAATCAGGTCTTTGGAAACGGCAATGATTTTCATACCCGGTTTTAGCGAATCGCCCCAGGCGGTAATTCCTGGATGGATTTTGGAGGTTTGGTAAGGAAAGGAATTGTAGGCCGTGGCCGTTACCTTCAGTTTTTTCCAGATATAACCATCATCCACATCCTTCTCCTTGCAGCTAGCCAGGGAAAAAAGGATTCCTGGCAAAATTAACCACAATGCCCGTTGCCGACCCTTATCACCCCATGCATTCACAAAATTATTCATAACAGTTTGTTTCATGGTGCTATTTAATAATAGTGGACTTTCTTGTAAGTTAATTAAAAATATCAAAGTTACACTGCTTGCTTACAGGAATGCCATTGGCAGTAATTCCCTCTACCTTAATGGTAAATTTCCCTGGCACATCACCAGTAAAGAAACTGAAATAGGTAGATATGTTATCATTGACCACAATTTCTGGGTTCCAATATAAGGTAGTGCGATAATCCGACTTGATACGGTCCGTTTTTTGTCTTCCTCCATAAATTGGGCTATAAAACTTCCTTGCTTTATAGAATCCCTCAACAATAATATTGGTAACGCCAAAGGATAAAGGAAGTAACCTGGGTTATTCTATCTAAAATAACAAAGATTCTTTTCACTATGGTGGAATTTAAACAAATTACCGCCCATTTTAAAGTATGTATGTACTCAAAATATCATAAAAAGCAGCTTTCACCACAGAACGGGGCTATTTCCCAACATTAATTTCCTACAACCGTACAACCAATATACTTTAGCAGTGTAATAAAAAACGAATTAATAATTTTTTCATTTTCATATAGTGTTCTCGTAAAAGAGCCTTGTCCCAAAAGATAAGGCTCTTTTTAGTTTTAGGCCTTTAGGGTGGGCTTGGATTACTCAATTGGGGGTCAAGAACAATTGTTGTGTTTATGAAAAAAGGGATTAATTTGATCAGTCGTGTTTTTTTGATCAACAGTTTTAATTAATAGGGGGTCAAGAACAATTGTTGTGTTTATGAAAAAAAGGGATTAATTTGATCAGTCGTGTTTTTTTGAGCAACAGTTTTAATTAATAAGAGCAATTTAGTAAAACCAATGGATCAAGTACAATTTCTGGGTAATTGGATATTTATGCAAATATTGTAGTTAGCCTAAATAGGAAGAATTCCGTGTTTTTGACTCCTCTGAACTGGGCCTTCAATATAATATTGGTTCAATTAAATCATTCCCCTATTTCAACTATCTGTGCATTGGCCATAAACAATTCCTGCATCCGCTCCATACGGCTATCGAACTTGGTGGAAAAAATGGCATACTGACATCGGTCCAAACTTTCGGGGATTCGTATAACATCGGAAAAAGGGCTGGGTTTCGATAGGAACTCCGCATCGTCCACAATAAATAACTTTAGTTTCCCTAGATTGATACCGTTGAGGTAAAAGATCTTGCTCAATCTTTTAGGGGTAGCGATAACAATATCCACTCCTTCAAAAATTTCATTTTTTTGAGTCTCTATATTGTGCTCTTCGTATACTGGATAAATGCGGAGATCCATCCTTCGCGTAAAGCGTTCAAATTCACTTTGCAAGGCCAATGCCGCTTCCTTGTCCTTAACAAAGATCAAGGCTCTAGGGGCCTCCTCAAAAGCTGTACAATCCAGTTTTTGAAGCGTACTTATAATTATCGCAGTGGTTTTACCGGCACCTTCAGGCGCGATTCCAAAAACACTGGCTCCCCCTTTAATTTTTGAAAGAATCGCTTTTTGAAAGGGAAGAGGCTCCTGAATTCCCTGTTGTCCCAACACTTCCTTTAACTGTTCCTGTATTTTTTTGAATGCCATATTTTTGTATTAACTATTCCAATTTTAATTCTCTGTAATTGGTACATAACAAGTTTTCCTAGCCTAACCACAACTTTTGATCACTTCACAACAATAGTTTTCCCAATAAGGCCTTCTACCCTACTTTAGCAGTGTAATAAAAACGAATTAATAATTTTTTCATTTTCATATAGTGTTCTCGTAAAAGAGCTTTGTCCCAAAAGACAAGGCTCTTTTTAGTTTCTAAGGCTTTGGAAAGTATATAAGGTTAAGGGATCCAGTTGTTTTTGCCAAAATTGGGTTTGCGTTTTTCCAAAAAAGCATTTCTTCCTTCCTTTGCTTCTTCCGTCATATAGGCCAACCTTGTGGCTTCCCCGGCAAATACCTGCTGCCCTACCATACCGTCGTCCGTAAGATTCATGGCAAACTTCAGCATTTTTATGGAGGTAGGCGATTTTTCAAGTATCTCTTGGGCCCAATCATAAGCGGTATCTTCCAGTTCCTCATGGGGAATAACTGCATTTACCATTCCCATTTCCAAGGCATCCTGGGCAGAATAATTCCTGCCAAGGAAAAATATCTCCCTCGCCTTTTTTTGTCCCACCATCTTGGCCAGGTAGGCAGACCCGTATCCACCATCAAAACTGGTTACGTCGGCATCCGTTTGTTTAAAGATGGCGTGTTCCTTACTGGCCAAGGTTAGATCGCAGACCACATGCAAACTATGGCCTCCCCCAACGGCCCATCCGGGTACCACGGCAATGACCACCTTGGGCATAAATCTGATTAAGCGCTGCACTTCCAATATATTTAAGCGGTGCATTCCGTCTTCCCCCACATAGCCTTTATGCCCCCTTGCTTTTTGGTCGCCCCCGCTACAAAAGGAATATACTCCGTCCTTGGTAGACGGACCTTCGGCAGAAAGTAAAACGACCCCTATGCTGGTATCTTCCTGGGCGTCATAAAAGGCTTGATAAAGTTCACTGGTGGTCTTGGGCCGAAAGGCATTTCTAACGTTGGGCCTATTAAAAGCTATACGGGCAACACCCCCACTTTTCTTATAGGTGATATCTTCAAATTCCCGAACTACTTTCCAATCAATTTTTTGCTGCATTATAAAATAAGGTTTGTCAAGTATCAAAGATAACACACTTTACTAAATTCCTTGCGTTCTTAACGGGATTTGAAAGATCCGATACTTGCCAATCCGTTACGGTGTGTCGGGCACCGAAAAGTCATTACCGATTTACTTACACTGGGATATAGGTGGGTCCAGAGGTGAACTACCTGGATAAGATTAGGATAGAGGCTTATTGCGGTCTGGTATTTTTTTCCTCGATCCATTTGGACATAAACTTGGTGCTGGCAAGCGAATGGTGAAGGAGCATGGAGCCAATAAAATTATGCTTTCTATGTGAGTTTAAATCTTTTTTGAGCTGCTCTATCCTTTCCAATAATTTTTGTTGCAACACAGCTTTGTTGTAATTATTATTGATGATGGCCATGCCATTTTTCCTGGCCAGTGACCACTTTTCCTTATCTTGATATAAGAGTATGGCGGCCTTTGCAAAGTTTTCAGGGTCATTGGCAATTATTCCGTTCCAAGGCGAATTTTCGCAAATTCCTTCAGCTCCAATTTCTGTCGTAATACTGGGCGTGCCGTTTAACATACCGATGAGCAGTTTGCCCTTAATTCCCGCCCCAAAGTTTATGGGGGCCAGGTTCAATCTGGCCTGGGATATAACCTCATTGGCATCAATGGCATGCCCCATAAGGTGAAACCCTTGTTTTGGATTGTTCAATTGCTTCATGCTTTCTGGCATATAGGCCCCGTAAATAAATACATTGGCAAGGGGCAATTCCCTGCGGATGAGAGGCCAAATGTGTTTCCCAAGGGTTTGGACTGCATCAATGTTTGGGACATGTTTCCCATTGCCGATACATACAAAATCCCTTTTCTGTTCAAATGGGAGCCACTGGTTTTGTTTTTCTGTATCAATGACATCATACATCATGGGCAAATGCATTAGTAGATTGGGGCTGATCTTAACGGTTTTGGTAAGTAGCTCCATTTCGTATAGGGAAATGATCAAACTAAGATCGCATCTAAAAATACTGGCTATTTCCCTTTTTGTTTGGTCCTGCTCCAACCAAAATTGTTCCGTAAAGGAAATGGATTTTTTGTATGCCAATTGTCTGCTAATCCTAAGGGAGTGTAAATCTTCGGTATCCAGAATACGTATGGCATTTGGAGCATTTTCCGCAACACGCCATCCAAATTGTTCTTCGGTCATAAAACGATCAAAAAGAACGATATCCGGATTTATCTCCTTTATAAAAGTATCAAAACTGGAATGGTTGAGGATTATGGGACTTGTGTTTACCCCAATGCCCGACAGGTCATAGCTATAATCACTTTCTGCCGCAGTGCTGGCAAAGGTAGGCTGATATCCCTGTTCCAAAAAGAATTGTATCAACTGCAGCATCCTGCCTCCGGCCGCCGTTGTATCCGGCTCCGGCCATACATAGCCAATGATCAATATTTTTTTGTCCGTTTTTGGGAACATTTGTTCTATAAACGCTTGGCGAATTTCTGGGAAATTTTAGAGCGCAGTTTACGCTCATAATCTTCTTCCAACCACTCTTTGTAATTTTTCGTATTGTTCATTATACAATAGGAATATTGACGTACCCGGTAGGCGATCTCTTCCTTTAATTTTTTGGCCAGGATACGGGCGTCAAATACGTCGTCACTATTTTCCACGCAAATGGTGGCGTGCTGTTCAATACTTTTTTCCAGAACGGTCTTGGATTTAAGTCCCTGTGCAAAAACTTTTTTGTATTCTGCCTTGATGTCGAATTCGATATTCTTGGACTTGCTAAATAATGCCTTGAGGTCGGCCGGCATTTCGTACACAAATTCCCGTTCTATTTCCTCATCATTTTTTATGCTTTCCAGAAAGAAATCAGGGAAATGGAAAATTTCCTGCCAATCTATGGGGGCGTCCCATAATCCAAATCGGGCCACATTGTTCCCAAGATCTACCACTGTAAATTCATTCTTATTGGGCAATATCCTAGAACCACGGCCTATCATTTGAAAATAAAGGGTCAAGGATTTGGTTGCCCTATTTAAAATAATGGTTTCTACCGTTGGTTCGTCAAATCCAGTGGTCAATATACTTACCGAGGTGAGTATGGCGTCTGGAGTCTTTGAAAACCATTTTAGAATTTCCTTACGCTCGGAAGCACTATTCTTATTATCCAAATGCCTTATGTTGTACCCTGCTTTTTTAAAAGTGTCCAAAACGTATAAAGAGGTATTGATCCCATTATTGAAAATAAGGGTTTTGGTACCTTTCGCAATCTCTTCATAGGCATTTACCAATTTGGTAAGCATGTTCTGGTTGCCATAGAGCTCGTCCGAAGATTTTACTGTATAGTCGCCGCTTATGCCCAATTTTAAACTCTTAAGGCTTACATCATAATTGTACATATTGGCCTTGGCCAAAAATTTCTTTTCAATAAGGGATGATATGGATTCTCCCACGATCAACTTTTGATAGTGGTCCTTCATCGGGAGCTTTATATTGGAACTTAAGGGCGTAGCCGTAACTCCAAGTATAATGGACTTTTTAAAATATTTGAATAATTTTCTAAAGGAATTGTAATGCGCTTCGTCAATGATGACAAGTCCAATATCATTGATCTTTACCTTATCATCCTGAAGCCTATTGTTGAGGGTTTCTACCATGGCCACAAAGCACATGTATTGGTCTTGGTCCTGTAATTCCTTTACTTCACTATTGATTATTTTGTTTTTAACGCCAAATCCATTTAACATTTTGGAGGTTTGACTGCTCAATTCTATTCTATGGGTAAGAACTACTACCTTTTTATTGGTTTTATGAATATATCTTTTTGCAATTTCCGAGAAAACAACTGTTTTACCTCCACCTGTAGGCAATTGGTATAAAAGGTTCATGTCATCCGGGGATTCCTCCAAACACTTAAAAATAGTGTTCAAGTCTTCCTCTTGATAATCATAAAGGGTTTTTTCCGTACTTTCTTTAGGTAGCTCCAAATGGGAAATGAAATTTTTTAAAATTAAGAAAAATCAAACCTTACAAAATTAAGAGTTTTTTGTGCCGGTTTCAAATTTAAAAGGGAAAAACATGAAATTGCGATTGCCCATCGGTTATATTTATGGAAAACTCCCTAGGGCAAGAGACGGCAAATACTGCAAATAAGTAAACTACCTCGGGGCAAGCCCGCGAGGCATTCGTAGGAAACGAACTTTAATTTTCGAGGCAAGCCTCGGGCTATTATACCCTTTGGCGGTGCCAATAAAGACGGAGCAGCCTTGGGGCTAGTCTATGATATCCAAGGACTTTGAGAAGTCGTCCGCGTTGGGCCAATGATGATCCTGGGTAAACCTATAGCAGGCAACAATTCTGGCTTTAAACTCCCTTAACAAAGTATTTACGGAAATAAATTGGACCAGTTCGCCAAAGGAGTTGCCCATGCTTTTATAGAAGGCCTCAGGTACATTCTTTTCCAGCGAAAAAGATTGTGCAACTTCTAGGTTGTACAACATAAGATCTGCCGTTAGATGTGGGTCTACCCCCAATTTTATAAAGTGCTTTATGTATTTTTGGGCCACCGATCTTCTGGCCTTGGCCCTTTTTCTTCTTAAAGGGAAGTATTCATTGGAGATCTTTATTTTTGCATCCTGTACCAGTTTGTCTTCCCTGGGGTTGAAAACAAAATCATAATACTCCTTTACTACCGGAAATCTGTGATATAGATCTATTATTTGCTCTTCCAGCTCCTTTTTTTTTAATTCCGATAAGTATTTTACCAATGCTCTCTTACTCATTCTTCCAATTAATTCGATTTGAACTCAAGAATTGCAATTTCCCATTTAAAAATCAAAAATTAGCACAAGAAGGAAAATTAGTATTTTAATAATTGGATTGGACAATGAATATCATAAACTTCTCATAAATTATGTATAAGTAATACAGCTTCCCTTGGAAAAGACATAAAAAAAAGGTATAATGAGAGATTGACACTTCAAAATCCAAATAAAAAATATATGAGGCAACTAAAGATTATCAAGCAGGTTACGAATAGGGAATCAAAATCACTAGACAAGTATTTGCAGGATATCAGTAAAATAGAATTGATCACAGCAAATGAAGAGGTTGAATTGGCTCAAAAAATTAGGGATGGGGATCAAGTTGCCTTGGAAAAATTAACAACCGCAAATTTAAGGTTTGTGGTTTCTGTGGCCAAACAATATCAAAATCAAGGCTTGAAGCTCCCTGATTTAATCAATGAAGGAAACGTAGGCTTGGTTAAAGCGGCAAAACGTTTTGATGAGACAAGGGGATTTAAATTTATTTCGTATGCCGTTTGGTGGATACGACAGGCCATTTTACAGGCACTGGCCGAACAATCCAGGGTGGTGCGCTTGCCATTGAACAAGATTGGCTCCATAAATAAAATAAAAAAGACCTTTTCCTATCTGGAGCAGGCCCATCAGCGGCCACCATCACCGGAGGAGATAGCCAAGGAATTGGAGATGTCCGTTAGTGAAGTTAAACAATCCCTAAAAAATTCGGGCCGACACGTTTCTATGGATGCCCCGTTAAAGGAGGGAGAGGTTTCCAATCTGTACGACGTAATTCGTTCCGGAGAATCCCCTAGGCCGGATATGTTTCTCTTGCAGCAGTCCTTAAATACAGAGATCAACAGGGCTTTGGATACGCTTTCCCAAAGGGAGGCTGATGTGGTTAAATTGTATTACGGTATAGGTGACCAGCAATCCATGACCTTGGCCGAGATAGGACTCACTTTTGATCTTACAAGGGAGCGGGTAAGGCAGATAAGGGAAAAGGCTATAAGAAAGCTTCGCCACAATTCCAGGAGTAAATTACTCAAAACCTATTTGGGATAGATGACCAAAAACAAAGAGGCCGAATAAATTAATAATTTATTCGGCCTCTTTGTTTTTAAAGTATTGGGTTTAAGAATAACTTAATTTACTGATATTGAAATCGATTAGGATTTCATTTAAATCTTCAATGAAGTTTAAATAAGCTGCGTTGTCTGGATTTTGTTTTGCCATTTTAATAGGGGTTTTTAGGTTTTGAATTCCCGGCCGAACTACATATAGTCCAATTCGGCCAATTCGTTTAAACTTAAAATTTCATTTAAATCTTGTAGGAATGCTAAATATTCCTCTCCGTAGGTGTCGTATAACATAGTAAGACTTGGTTTAGGTTTTTATTGTTTGGGTCAATAATTATATGGTAAACTTATTTATTATCTCTTTTCACACCAATAAAATGTTGTGTATAAGTGTTTTTTAGTTGTAAAGTGTACAGTTCTTAAAGTTTAATCTTTTATAGCAATCGATATATTTCATGCTGTTGAACAAAACATGTGGCCGGTTCTTAAAACAACCCTGAGTCTTTTCTGGGGCTTAATGGCATTTATTAGCGAAACTCAATTTTGAGAACCCAGTAAGACGCACTTAAAATTGCAAGTTGAACTAATCCCGCCTTTTTCGGCGGAATCTAGGTTCAATACCTCTACCCTAGGGTCGATTCCTATCACTGGGTTCAGGGCCTGCCTTTGTCGGCAGACAGGCCTGCCTTTGTAGTCAGACAGGCCTGCCCTGTGGTTTAATACCTTTTATTTCTTAAAAATTTTATTGGTGAGCTCCTTTAATTGATCTAGAAATTTCATGGCCTCCAATTCCTCTAAGCTCTCTTTTCTATTAGGTACGCCAGCGCTATTGTTGTGAAATGTAATATTCTCCGAGGGTGTAATATCAAAATTGATGTTGAACAGGTCATTGGAGCCAAAGTTTTCCCCATCACCATCCATGGGTGTAGCACCCTGATCAAAGAAAGTAGTACTATCGTTTACAAAGGCCTCCCTGCTAGATGATTTTGAAGATATAAAGCCCGATGTTGCCACTTCAAAGTCGATCGCAGGATCTAGTTGAAACTTAGTAGGTTCAGTGATTTCCTTTTTTAAATCCAATTTGTGTCCGGAAATTACTTCCACGTCACTAATCGGTATGGCCTGTAATTTAGTTTCTATATACAAAGAAACCAATTTAGCTTTTTCCCTTATGGTACTGTCCGAATGATTGCGTAGGGTTGCTAAAAAATGTAGATCACTTAGATCGCCTATTTGTTGCATTTCCTGCAGCAAAAGTAGTTGTGATTCCCTGTCCAATGAGCTGAATAAATGGTTGAACACATAATGTTCCCCGAAATCCACTATTTTATTGTCATTTAACTTTTCGTCGATATACAAAGGATAGTCCGAAAGGAACTTGGAAATTATTTCCTTAATGAGATTGGCTATGGAGTCGTTTTTTTCCTCATCCAACATTTCATTTAAAAGGGGTACCTCCCGTATATCTCCCATTTCTGCTATGGAATGTAGTAATTTAACTTTCTTAAATTCCCGATCCGTGTAGAATCGGGCGGCCGGTAGATCCATTTCTCCCAGATCCAATAATTTATCGTCTTCGTTTATGGTTACTATTGTGTTTTGCTCCTCTACATGCGAAGTTAATATATCACTGATCTGTTTCTTTAAGTGCGGATCTATGACTACCTCATAATCCACTTCAAGATCGTTAATGTCTGTTATTGGATCGAGGTCCACTTTTTCTTCTTCCATCTCCCTTATCAAGGGTAGGAAATCTATGCTTAAAAAGGAATCGCCCTTCCTTTCCGGTTTGTTATTTAGCGGTATCTTGGTTTCCCCGTAAATTTCCTCGTATATGGCCTCATAAGGGTTTCTTTCAAAACTTTCCTTTCCTAGGCATTCCGATAGGAATTCCAAGTCGTTGCTGATCATCAACGCTTCCTGAATTTCCGGACTCGCATTGGGACTCTTTGTGTTCGTTACCAATGGTACGAAGCTAAGATCTAGCTCCTCCCCTTTCAATAGATCGGTCTTGGTATGGAACTTCTTGGACTTGTTATTCAATGGCTGCTTAGTTTTGGATACTCCCATTTTTGATTCTGTATCTTGTAAATGGTCTGCATTGCCGGGTGTATCTTTTTGAGGGATGGTATTTCCATTGATATCGATGTCCGATTGTTCCAAATTTCCATTGGTATTTACTGGTATGCCAAATTCTTTGGATAGTCTAAGGATTATCAGTTTAGCCCCCTCATCCAGTTCATGGTACACTTCCATCAAGACTTTGGACAGGATACCTTTGTTGCTCGACCGTCTTAGTAGCTTCCACAATTCCACTTTGAGGTCTATGTGCTCCCTATTTTTTTCTTTTAACTTTCCCTGTTCATATAATAAAAGCTCACATATTATTCCTCGTAGATGTTTCTTTTTTTCCTCTCTATTGTTCCAGTTGATCTGGATATTGTTTTTTAGAAGGAACAGAATGGCCAAATAACTTATGGTCAAGAGTAGGAACAAGACCGTTAAATCCCATATCAGGTTGGTATGTATATTGGGTATATTCACTTATTTGCACTTTTTGATTATTCAACGTTTACCGCCTTTACTTTTTAAGAACAACAGTTCCCTATCAATGGCTTTCTCCACCATAGGGTATGCCAAAAGTAATTGATCATATAACCGTCCTATTTCCGGAAGGTTCCTATGGGTTTTACAGCCTATTGTGATCTTGTCCACAAGGGAATAAAGGTGATCGGCTTTCATCATGGAAAGTCCCGTTTTAACCTTATGGGCAGCAAACCCTAAACGATTAAAATTACCTTCGGGGATGTAGACATTGGCCCTACCTATAAAATCGAGCATACTTTGTTTAAATAAGCCGATTAATTCTTCCAGAAGGTCTATTTCGCCCATACACTCTTCCAGTATATCTGCTAAGCTAACCTTCCAGGCTTCCTTATTTACAGTAAATTGGGCAAGTTCCCCAGCGGATTCATTTACTGGTTTGGACCTATGGTCCTTTTTGTATTTACATAAAGTGGTAAGTAATTCGTCAGGGCTATAAGGTTTTAAGATATAATCGTCTATTCCAAGGGCATTGCATTTAATTTTGTCATTAATGGTGAAATCGCCGGTTAAGGCTACAATGGGTAAGCTCTTGATGTAATCATTGTTGGATTCCCTAATTATTTGGGTAATTTGAAAACCGTTCATTACCGGCATTCTAAGGTCCATTAATACCAGGTCTACCTTGTGCTCCATTAGATAATCCATTCCGGCCTGGCCATTATCAGTTACATACACAGTACATCCCCAATTTTTTAAGCGCTGTTCTATTATTTTTTGAATAAGAATATTATCCTCAAAAACAAGGATATGAAGGCCTTCTATAATTTTATCGGTTGTAGTTGTGCTGTCGGAATCTAGTCGGTAGCCAGATGTTTTGTTCTGTTTCCCCTTTTTATAGGGGATGGTGAACTTATAGGCACAACCATCATCCAAGGTGGCCATGGTTGCCAAGGATCCATTTAAAATTTGCAATATTCCCCTGACCATGGCAAAGCCGATCCCTAAATCATTTGCATTGGGTTCTATATTAAATACATTGGCCTTTAGGTCGTTTTTTATGTTTCCGGTACGCAAATCCCTAATTTCAAAATCGAGTACCAGGTAATCCGTGTGCTGTCTACGGAGTTTAATTTTGAGAAGGATGTTTCCTTTGTCAATAAGTTTTATCGAATTTCCTATAAGGGTGAGTAGGATTTGTGACAATTTGGACGGATCTCCCAAAAGGGTTTCTGGTATTTCCGTATCCAGATCTACCTCCAGATTAACATCCTTGTTGATTATTAAGGTGTTGCAAAGGTAAATGGTATCCTTTATAATACTGTGAAAATTAAAATCGATACTTTCAAACTTTTCCCTTCCAGAGGTAAGCTTGGTATATTCCAACAGTTCATTAATTATATCCAAAAGATTGTTGGAGGTGGTGGTAATGGAATTGAGTTGGGTAAGTTGCTCCGCAGTTATGTCGCCTTCCTTTAGCAGATCTATAGTCTCCAATATCCCGTTGATCGGGGATCTAATTTCATCCCCTACTTTTTCCAGAAGCCTTCCTTCTTCCCGCTTAGGTCTATTTTTTAACGGGATTGGCAATTCCTTATTTCCAATGGCCGATTCAAAATCCTTGTAGTTTGTATTGGAGGGAGAAACTATAGGTTTTGGTCCAAGCACTTTTTCCTCAAGACGATATTTAAAGGTCATAAAGGATTTTTTTAATAAAGAAGCTTCCTCCGAGGTCAATTCCTCAAATGAAAAATGATTTAGTTGACCTTCAAGATTAGTCAGATGGTTTAGTAGGTTGTTGGATTTCAATTTATATTGGTTTGGGTTCTGAAAGTCTAAAACTCCCCTTTTAAAGTGCGGTTTACAATTAAATGTTATCTAGGCTTCATTTTATGTTGTCAAATGCCGTTATTTGTATGTATCAAACCTTAGCAGTATGAAGCATTTTATCGGATTTATATGTATTTTGGCGATTGTTGCCTGTAAGGAAAAACAAGAAAAACCTACAGAGTCGGTAGAAGAAAAAGCAGCACGTATACACCGTGACATTATCACCATAGATACCCATGTGGATATTAATGTATCCAATTTTACCGATGCCGTAAATTATACCCAGAAATTGGACAATCAGGTAAATCTTCCAAAACTTGAAAGCGGAGGTTTGGACGTTCCATGGTTGATAGTCTATACTGGTCAGGGCGACCTAACCGAAGACGGGTATGCCAAGGCAAAGGAAAACGCCATGGCAAAGTTTGATGCCATACATAGATTGTGTAAGGAGATAGCGCCGGAAGAGATATCATTGGCCTATACTTCCAAAGATGTTCGGCAAATTATAGGATCGGGCAAGAAAGTGGCCATGATAGGTGTGGAAAATGCCTATCCCATAGGGGAAGACATTTCGGAATTTGAAAACTATCATAATTTAGGGGCAAGATATATTTCCCTTTCCCACAATGGGCATAGCCAGTTTTGCGATTCCAATACGGGGGAGGCCGATGGGGTATGGTTGCACAATGGACTTAGTGAGCTTGGTAAAACGGCCGTAAAGGAAATGAATAGGTTGGGGATAATGATCGATGTATCCCATGTATCCAAAGAATCCATGAAGCAAATGATAGCCTTGTCCGAAGCTCCAATTATAGCTTCCCATTCTTCTGCAAGGGCATTGTGCAACCATAGTAGGAATTTGGACGATGAACAATTGTTGCTAATGAAGGAAAATGGAGGCGTTGTACAGGCAGTTGCCTTTAGTTCCTATTTGAATACAGAAAAGCATGAGGCCTATGAAGCTTATTTAAAAGACGTCTATAAAGAGGTAGCAGATTCCCTGGGGATAGATTGGTATGCCAATGGCGAGCTTGCCGATCTTACAGAGGCAAAGAAAAACGCCTTTATGGAGAATTATCCCAAAGTTGTACGTTTGGCCAAGGGCAAGGTTGACAAGAGGAAAGATAGGCCACAGCCCGTGGGGGTGAGCGACCTGGTGGACCATATAGATTATATGGTAAACTTAATTGGCATTGAACATGTTGGAATCAGCTCCGACTTCGATGGAGGTGGAGGCATTGCTGGATGGAGGGATGCATCCGAAACCCCCAATGTAACCCTGGAGTTGGTAAAAAGAGGTTATTCCGAAGAGGAAATTGCCCAACTCTGGGGAGGCAATTTACTACGGGTATTGGATCAGGTACAGGAGAGGACTATCTCATAAAGTGTGTAAATAGAAAATAGCTGGGGCATGCCCCAGCTATTTTTTTGTTTAATTTTAAATATTTACACATTATGAAAAAAGAAGAATTATTCGACGATGAATTTCTAA
>NZ_JASWIM010000041.1:0-45734 GCF_030291335.1 Arenibacter flavimaris | reverse complement strand
TTATGACTATAACATTAGTGCCTCCAAATATACAGGTCAGGTATTAATAGGAACAAACAACAGTGGCTCTTCCAATTATATAGATTTGGATAGCTCCAAATGGTCCAGTACTAATTGCAATTAAATATAATACAACCTACCGGCCAATCTAGTATATATTATTAAAACCAACTAGCGATCTCGAAATGGGTCCCTAGTTGGTTTTTAATTTTGTCTTAAGTATTGTGTAAATACTTCCATAATTTCTGATTAGCCTTTATGAAGACATTTTATATGGCCTTACTCACTTTCAACGAATACAAAAAGGTTTTTGCCATAGTTGATTTTCAAGAATTAATGGAGTGGATTTAAATTATTACGAATTACCAGAGCACTATTGCTTAAAACAACTTCAAAACCCAAAGGGCAACATATTTTCGTTACATAGATACCTTAAAACAAAATAGCGTATAAAACTATTGGTCTGATATGAAAGTCTCTGCAAAACTTTTTCACCCAATAAAAAACGAATATTTTTTGTTTAAAACACCTTACCATCCCAATACCACAAATACACTCTTCTTCCTATTTTAGGCCATTAAATTAGAATGATATCCAAACAATAGTCCAGATCTTCGACCTATTCATTAAAAAGTAAAATTACAGTTCAACGTTTTTTTTGGTCAAGTCTATAGGTTTATTTCTTTATGTAAAACAAAAATGCCAATTTTACTGCGTAAATCGGAAATGACACTATTCTAAAAATTCCAGTAATTTAGCGTATTTAATTATGTTTTTAAACACCTTCAATAAAATGACCCAAGCTTTACATGCATTGTCTTTTACAAAGCCGTGCATACTTTGAGACATAATGGTACTATGACATACATTTACAATCTTAAAAATCGCCTAAAGAACAGTAAGTTGGTCAATGATTCTTTCTGGGCTATTTTTGGAAATGTCTTGGGAAAGGGACTGTCACTACTTACGGTTATTATAATTGCAAGGATTTTAGGCAAAGAAGTGTACGGGGAGTACGGAATTGTAAATGGCACAATAGCCTCCATTTTGATCTTCACTAATTTTGGACTTAACTACACCTCAACCAAATATATCGCCGAATATAAAACTACAAAACCGGAATTATTATCACAAATAATTAAATCTTGCCGGCAATTAACGTTATTTTTTAGTGGATTTGCCACTTTGGTTTTATTCCTAGGGGCAGAATATATAGCAACTCATTTACTTAATTTACCCAAGTTATCTTTTTTTCTGCGTTTAATCTCAATTAATATTTTAGTTGGATCCCTATGTAGGACCCAGGAAGGCATACTTGCCGGTTTGGGAAAGTTCAAGGTTTTGGCCAAGATCAATACTATTATAGGTATTGGGAACTTTTTGATGGGTGTGGTCTTAACATATGTTTATGGACTAACAGGGGCATTCATATCTTCAATCTTTTTACAAATTCTATCTTATTTTCTTCTCAGGTACAACATTGTGAAAAATGTGGTACCCGTGGATAAAGAAATAAAAACGAAAATATCTTTACGAGAAATACTTAAATTCTCTACACCTGTTGCCTTGCAAGAAGCGTTTTACTCAATTATTACTTATTCAACAGGTTTATTATTGGTTCAATTATCAACTTATGGAGAGGTTGGACTAAGTTCTGCTGCCGTTTATTGGAGTGCCATAATACTATATATCCCCGGGATTTTAAGAAATGTTATACTGTCTCATTTATCTGCCACCCTGGGCAACAATAAGGCTAGATTAAGAATATTGAGATTGATTTTAATATTCAATTTTTGTGTAACTCTTTTACTTTCATTAACCGTATATTTCCTATCGGACTACATAGTAGCCTTTTATGGGGATAATTTCTCCGGACTAAAATTTGTTTTAAATATTTCCGTATTCACCACTATTTTTTCAAGCATGAGTAACGTCTATGCCCAGGCCTATATGTCGGAGAATAAAAATTGGCTCATGTTGTTCTTTAGAATTATTAGGGATGGCTCTATTTTTGGAATCGCCTATTTTTTGCTAACACAAAATGGAGGAATCGATGGTGCATTATCGTTGGCAAAAAGTTCTCTTTGGGCCAATATACTGTTCTTGATTTTGATAGCTGGATTTTATGAATTGATTATTAACAAAAACAAATCATCGACATGAAAAGATTGATTTTTATAATTTCTTTTTTTGTTTATAGCGGTTATTATGCAGGCCTTGCATTTATATTCTCCTTTAATCTTAGTTCGTTATCAAGGTTCTATTCCGTTCCGCTCAGAGTAGTAATGGCCTTAATTATGTTGGCTATCATTCATCGATTTAGGAAGCGTTTAGTGCAAAATACGAACTCACATTACGCTATCCTGTTCATTGTCTTTTGGATTTTTTATACCGTAAAGGTGCTATTTACGGAATCCACTACTTCAAGTCATGAGCTGGCAAGAATATGGATCGAGTATCCACTTTATGCTTTGTTGTATGTAGTAATTCCGTTTATGGCCTATTATTCCATAGACATAAAAAAATACCAAAAAGATATTATAAACGGCTTTATATCCTCTGGATTCATACTGGGACTGGTAAGCCTATACCTATATGGCAAGTTTTTGGCCCAGGGGATCGGTCGCCTTAATCTGGTTAGTTACCAGACCGGGGAAGAAGTTCTTAACCCATTGGCACTGTCCTATGCAGGTGTCTTGACCATCGTATTGTGCATTTATAGATTGTTGATCCTAAAAGAAAGGAGGAAGCTGCAAATAGTGTATTTAATCTCCACGATTATATTGTCCTTTATATTGTTCCTACTCGGATCATCCAGAGGATCTGTGATTGCTATTATGTTAACCTTACCTGTTTTTATTGCCTATAGCGGAGTGAAACAAAAATTCAAATTTATTACAGTTTCCATTTTGTCGATCCCCATAATTATATGGGCCATGGAAGCAAGTGGCAGTAGTCTATTTGAAAGGATGGGCAACACCGTTGAAGACAAAGGGGGAGGTAGGGAATCTCTTTGGGCCAATGCTTTCTCTCATTTTTTGGAAAATCCCATATTTGGGGGTAAAATTGAAATCGGCGGTATTTATCCCCATAATTTCATCCTAGAAATACTAATGTCTACTGGATTGCTTGGTATAATCTTGTTTATGACCGTTCTGATCAAAGGTTTTTTTCTTGGAAGAAAGAATGCCAGCATAGACAACACCAGTGTATTTGCCCTATTGTTATTAGTTGTGGGCTTTTCCCAATACTCGTTTTCAGGGGGGGTATATACCGCTATCAACCTATTTGTTCCCCTAGGTATTATTTTTGGCATTCAAAACAACAACACCTCCAATTAGATTTTAAAATAGCATAAATATGAACTTGGAGGCCCAGCCCTACTTGCCGATTTACCTACAAAATTCAATAAAAAATAATTTAGACCCCCGCATAAACAATATTAAAAGAAAGTTTCAGTTTATTAAATAAATGAAATTAAAAATAATTAATCACAATAATGGGTATTTTCAAAATACCATATTATATCCCCCTGAGATTAGTACGACAGACCATAAACTTCTTAAATAAAAAACATAACCCAAAACAACGGACACTGAATTTCAGATAAAAACGTATGAAAAGATATTTGAACTATTTAATTTCCATATTTTCATTGAGAAAAATAGTCTACAAGGATATTTCTATATTCTCCTACTGGGACAAAAAATCTGATTTTACTAAATACACTAGGTTGGGTTCACATGTTCGATTATTGAATTCCCAATTAGGTAAATACACTAGAATAAGTAAGGGTTGTTCTATAGTGTATACTAAAATTGGAAATTTTTGCTCCGTTGCCGGTAACGTTCAAATTGGTGCCGGCAGACATCCCTTGAATTATCTATCTACCAATCAGGTATTTTACAATTATAATAAGCTTCAGAATAAATGGGTACATAAAATAGACTTTCAAGAGAATTTACCCATTAATATTGGTAGCGATGTATGGATTGGAACTGATAGTTTTATCATGGGCGGAGTAAATATAGGTCATGGCGCAGTAATAGGAGCCAAATCGCTTGTTACCAAAGATATTCCACCCTACGCAATTGCAGTAGGAATGCCGGCAAAAGTAATCAAGTATAGATTCCCTCCCGAAGTAATAGAAAAACTTCTGAAAATAAAATGGTGGGATTTTGATGATACCATGATAGAGCAACATTTAGAACTATTTAGAGAACCAAATATAGACCTCACTACTTTAAACAAATATTTTCCGGATAATTAATTCACTTAACAGTGATCACCAATTAACAATTCAATGCAAAAAAACAAACCGAAAGTTGCCTTGATTCCAGCCATAAGCCCCCTTTACAGATTATATGTTTGGGAAAAACTGGCTGAATTAAAGTCGCTGGATGTTACATTCTTTTTAGAAACCGAAAACAACATTGATAATATAAAATATATTCCTCTGGATATTCTTAATGAAAAATTTCAATGGAAGCGTATTCAAAACACATACCACTTTAGGTTCTTATGGCAAAAAGGGGTGCTAAAACTTCCTTTTAGTGATTATGATATTTTGCTCTTTAGTGGGAACATTAGATGTTTATCCACCTGGATTTCGAGTATTCTTGCCCGAATAATGGGGAAGCGGGTCTATTTCTGGACCCATGGTGTGTATGGAAAAGAAAACAGGCTATCACTTTTTGTTAAAAGGATATTCCTATCCATTCCCACTGGGAATTTCTTCTATGGGGATCTATCTTTGCAAAAAGTTCTTTCCTGGAATTTTAACAAAGATCACAACCATGTGATTTATAATTCCCTCAATTATGATTTCCATAAAAAAATGAGGGAATCCCAAAGTAACGAAAATACATATATAGATCATTTTAACAACAAAAACCCAGTTTTACTTTTTATAGGCAGGTTGACCAGGATAAAAAAATTGGAGCAACTTTTATTGGCTGCAAAAAAGTTGGAAAATGAAGGGGAATTATACAACATCATCCTAATAGGTGATGGCCCGGAACGAGAGAGGCTACAAGAGATTTCCACTGACAATAACCTCCATACCTGGTTTTATGGAGAATGTTATGACGAGAATGAACTTTATAGTTTGATATCGCAGGCCGATCTTTGCATCTCACCCGGAAATGTAGGTCTCACCCTAATGCATTGCCTAAGCTATGGCACCCCGGTCATAACCCACAACGACTTCTCTTATCAAATGCCAGAGGCAGAAGCCATCGACCCTGGATTTAATGGGGATTTCTTTGAGAGGGATTCTATCGAGGATTTATCTCAGGCCATTAAAAATTGGTTTGATAAAAATAAAGCAGTGGATAGAAACATCATAAAACAAAGATGTTATTCCGTTATAGATGAGAAATACAACCCATACTATCAATCTACATTGATAGAAAAAGTGGCACTAAACAATATTTAAAAACAATTATTCCATGTTCAAAAACAAAACACTTTTAATTACAGGAGGGACAGGCTCTTTTGGAAACGCCGTATTAAACCGCTTTCTAGAAACCAATATAAAAGAAATACGCATATTTAGTCGCGATGAAAAGAAACAGGACGATATGCGGAACCAACTCAAAAACGAAAAAATTAAGTTCTATATTGGAGATGTAAGGGACTACAACAGTATAGCCAAAGCCATGCAAGGGGTTGATTATGTATTTCATGCCGCTGCACTTAAACAAGTACCTTCCTGCGAATTTTTCCCTTTGGAAGCAACCAAAACCAATGTCTTTGGCACCCAGAACACCATAGATGCTGCAGTGGCCAACAATGTAAAACGCATTATTTGCCTTAGTACGGACAAAGCGGCCTACCCTATTAATGCCATGGGAATCAGCAAGGCCTTAATGGAAAAGGTGGCCGTTGCCGCCTCTAGAAATATAAATAATGACAATACCATTGTTTGCCTTACCAGATATGGCAATGTGATGGCTTCAAGGGGGTCAGTGATTCCTTTATTTGTGAAGCAAATAAAGGAAAAAGCTCCCTTAACGGTTACGGATCCCAATATGACCCGTTTTTTAATGTCGTTGGAAGATGCAGTGGATTTAGTGATATTTGCCTTTTTAAACGGCAACCAAGGAGATCTCTTTGTAAACAAGGCACCGGCCAGTTCCATTGGTGATCTTGCTCAAGCTATTAAAGAAATCTTTAATTCCGACAGTGAAGTAAAAGTGATTGGTACCCGCCATGGTGAAAAACTATACGAGACTCTCTGTACCCGGGAGGAAATGCAAAAGGCCGAGGACATGGGAGAGTTTTATAGAATTCCTGCAGATAATAGGGATCTTAACTACAGCCGGTACTTTTCGGAAGGAGAAACCGACATTAATGTTATTGAAGATTATCACTCCCATAACACCGAGCAATTAACCCATCAAGCACTTAAAAACACCCTATTGAATTTAGACTTTATAAAAGAAAATTTATAATGGATAAAACCTTGGAAATTGAAGGGACTACTTTTTCTGACACCCGTGGGAAAATAAAATTTTTCAACACTTTTGATATGTCCCAGATTGTTCGCTTTTATGAGATTTCCCCAGACAATACTAGTATTATTAGGGGTTGGCAGGGGCACCATAATGAAAAAAAATGGTTCTATTGCCATAGCGGTAGTTTTGTGATCAACACTGTAAACATAATGCCAAAAGAAACTACACCCAACAATAGAATACCGCAAAGATTCGTTTTAAACGAAAATTCCCCTGTAATCTTGGAAGTTCCAGAAGGAAGTGCCACTGCCTTTAAATCCATTGAAGATGGTTCCAAGTTGATGGTGTTTTCTGATTTTACCTTGGACGAATCCATGAAAGATGACATTAGATTTCCCTTGGAAACATGGAACGCCCAGTGGTGATTTTAAAAATTAAATTATTTCTTTTGGCACCTTTTTGTTTAATTATGGCATATGCGATTATGGTATCATTAAAACTTTAATTTATGAAATCCAATAAATTTCTACTATTGCAATTAAATAATGACAATGAAACTAAAGTATTACAATAACCTGGACGGAATTAGGGCCATAGCAGCTTTAATGGTAATGATTTTTCATTTTTTCCAGGCTTTTGACCCAAATTCTTATTTCTGGCAAACTATTAAAAAAGTATCCGTTTTTGGACAAACTGGGGTGACCCTATTTTTTGTTTTATCAGGATTTTTAATAACACGAATCCTTATTAACACAAAAGAGACTGAGGGTTATTTCAAAAATTTCTATTTAAGACGGACTCTGAGAATATTTCCTCTATATTATTTGTTTTTGATATTATCATACTTCATTGTACCATATATTTTAGATGCCAAAATTCCAGATTTTAGTCAACAAATTTATTATTACCTATATCTACAGAATTTTGCCAGTACATTTAGTTGGGATGCGGTTGGTCCAAGCCACTTTTGGTCTTTAGCCGTTGAAGAGCACTTTTACTTGTTTTGGCCCTTAGTCATATATTTATTTTCAAGAAAAAATCTAATTAAGATAATCATAGGTATAATTGTGTTTGCCCTACTTCTCAGAATATATATGGTCAATAAGGACCTGGACGTCTTTAAATTTACATTTACCAGGTTCGACTCATTGGCTATTGGGGCAATTTTGGCAATTTTGGAATTAAAAAATTACTTTACAAGTGAAAACATAAAAAAGTTTGTCATACTACTTTGTGGAATATTTATTCCCACAATTACGATATGGCTGTTTATATCAGGTGATAAAAACACCTACATACAAATTTTTAAATATTTACTTATTTCATTTACCTATTTTTCATTGATTGGGTTTGTACTATGTTTAAAAAGCGACCATTTAATTAATAAGTTTTTAAGATCTCGATTTTTGGTTTATACCGGAAAAATAAGCTACGGTCTTTATGTATACCATCCATTGGCCTACGCTCTATGCGACAATTACCTGAACACTAATAGTCAAATTATCAATCTATTAATCCGCTTTACGGCAACATACATTCTTGCTGCCCTCAGCTATCATTTTTTTGAATCAGCTTTTTTAAGGTTAAAGAAATACTTTGAGTATTCCGATAAACGAAAAAATGAAAAAATAGAACGCAAGTTGCTTATGTAAATACAACGTATTTTAATAATGTTTTAATAATCTTAATGATAAATAAGATTTATTATCTTATTCGAATGATTGTTCCTAACGATAAACAAGCACATTTTTTTTAAAATTAACCTAAACTGTGTCAAATTTTAAATTTAAATGATAATGTTCAACATGACCAATTTAACACATGAATAAAAAAATAGGAATCACCGGTCAGGCCGGATTCGTAGGTAACCATTTATATAATACCCTGTCTCTGGACGAGACCATAACATTGGTTCCCTTTGAACGTACTTTCTTCGGAAACAAAAAATTATTGTGCAATTTTGTTGCTGAATGCGATGTCATAGTTCATTTGGCAGCGATGAACAGACACGTGGATCCCAATGTTATCTATGAAACCAATATCGATTTGGTTTCCCAACTAATAGATGCTTGTACAACAGAAGATGTAAAACCCCATATTATATTTTCATCCTCTTCACAGGAAGAAAAGGATAACCTTTACGGCCGATCCAAAAAAGAGGGGAAAGAGAAATTTATTATGTGGGCCCAGAAAGTGGGCAGTAAATTTACCTCCTTGACCATTCCCAATGTTTTCGGACCATTTGGAAAGCCAAATTACAACTCGGTGGTAGCCACATTTTGCCATAAAATAACACATAACGAAAATCCCACCATAATAAACGATAGTGAGGTTGGCCTCATCTATATCAACGAATTGGTAGAAATCTTTATACAGTCTATTAAAGACTTCAATAAAAATGGGCTTGCAGATGAAAATGTTAAGGAATTAAAGATTGCACCAACAAAAAACATAAAAGTTTCCGAAATCTTAAGGTTATTGCAACAATATAAAACCGACTATTTGGAAAATGGAATTTTCCCCAGTTTGGAACAGAACTTTGAGAAAGCACTTTTCAACACTTTTAGGTGTTATATTCCAACAAGCCATTATCCCGTTAAATTTAAAAAGAACACGGACAATAGAGGTAGCTTTGTAGAGATAGCAAGAACTAATACCAGCGGACAGTTTTCCTATTCCACCACTGTTCCCGGCATAACTAGGGGCAATCATTTTCATACCCGAAAAGCCGAGAGATTTGCGGTGATAAGTGGCAAAGCACTTATACAGCTTAGGAAGATTGGAACAGATGAAGTCCTTGATTATTATTTGGACGGGGATGAACCTGCTTATGTAGACATGCCCATATGGTATACCCATAATATAAAAAATATTGGAGACACAGAACTAATTACCCTATTCTGGATCAATGAGCCCTACAATCCTGAGGATGCCGATACTTACTTTGTAAACGTATAATAAACATAAAAAAAATAACCATTGAAAAAGCTTAAAGTATTAACCGTTGTGGGTACACGCCCCGAAATAATAAGACTGGCCTGTGTTTTAAATGCCCTCGATGCCAATAAAGCTATTGATCATACCTTGGTACATACTGGTCAAAATTACGATTATGAACTCAATGAAATATTTTTTGAGGACTTGGGAATACGAAAACCCGATCATTTTCTTAATGCAGCCGGTAAAAATGCCACCGAAACCGTGGGGAATATCTTAATTGCCATAGACCCTATATTGGAAAAACTGGCGCCGGATGCCTTTTTGGTGTTGGGAGATACCAATTCCTGTTTATGTGCCATTCCTGCCAAAAAACGGAAAATTCCTGTTTTTCATATGGAGGCAGGGAATCGTTGTTTCGATCAACGGGTGCCCGAGGAGACCAACCGAAAAATTGTTGACCATATTTCAGATATAAATTTGACCTATAGTGATATTGCCAGGGAATATTTATTGAGGGAAGGTTTATCGCCAGATCGGGTGATCAAGACCGGTAGTCCAATGTTCGAGGTATTGGGAAATTTCAAGGCCAAGATTGAAGCTTCCGATGTACTGGAAAAACTAAATCTTGAAAAACAGAAATTTTTTGTAGTATCCTCCCATAGGGAAGAAAATATTAGCAATCCCAAAAACTTTGAAGGGCTTATAACTTCCTTAAACCAAATTGCGGAAAAATACGATTATCCCATAATTGTTTCTACCCATCCCAGAACCAGAAACATGTTAAATGAGAAAAAAATAAAAACACACCCCAATATTCAATTTCTTAAACCTCTGGGCTTTTCAGATTACAATGCGTTGCAGTACCACTCTTTTGCCGTTTTGTCCGATAGCGGCACCATATCGGAGGAGTCCTCCATCTTAAATTTCAGGGCCCTGAACATTCGGGAAGCACACGAAAGGCCCGAAGCCATGGAAGAAGCTTCTGTGATGATGGTAGGTCTGAACCCGGAACGCATTATGCAGGCTCTGGAGGCTTTGGAAGTGCAGTCGCGTAATCCGAACAGGAATTTTAGGCCAGTTGCCGATTATTCTATGCCCAATGTGAGCGAAAAGGTAGTCCGTATCATTATTTCATACGTAGATTACATAAACAGAACTGTTTGGTCTAAAATTTAAAAATGAAAAAAATTATATTTCTTGCCCTAGGGTTTCCAAATGTAGAAAATAGCACCACTATCTGGACTGACCTTATAGGTGAGTTTAGCCAGCAGGGGCATGATGTCCTGGTAGTGGCACCCGCCTTGAAAAATAAAGAAGTTGGGGTAAAGATAGAAGGAGGTATTAAGGTTTTAAGGGTTTCTACCTTAGAATTGTTTAACACAGGGAAATTCAAAAAGGGAATTGCCAATGTACTGTTGCCCTATCAATATAAAAATGCACTAAGAAAAAACAAAATCGAACTGGATTTTGATCTTATTCTTATGCCTACCCCCCCTATTACCCTAACCAATGTTGCGAAATGGTTAAAGAAAAAATCGAAAACCAAAATGTACCTTATTCTTAGGGATATTTTCCCTCAAAATGCGGTAGATCTTAAAATGATGGCTCCAAATAGCCTTACGTATACTTACTTTCGGAAAAAGGAAATAGAGATGTACCAAGTCTCGGATGCTATTGGATGTATGTCCAATGCAAACGTGTCCTACGTTAAAAAACATAACCCGCAATTGGATCAAAGTAAACTGCATTTGTTGCCTAACTGGGAAAATGCACAAAGCCCTACAGCATCTGCCGATAATGAAAATATTAAAGAACAATATGGTTTAAAGAACAAATTTGTCCTCATTTTTGGCGGTAATATAGGCAAGCCACAAAAAATGGAGAATATCATTGAACTGGCCAAAAGCTGCTTATCTATTGATGATATCGTATTTATTATCATTGGAGAGGGTACCGAAAAGAAAAAAATAGAAAACCTTGCCAGCCAATACAATCTGAACAATGTCATCCTAAAAGATAAAATTCCACGTTCTGAATATAACGAATTATTGAGAATTGCAGATGTGGGGCTTATATCCCTTAGTGAAGATTTTACTATACCCAATTTCCCTTCCAAGGTCCTCTCCTATTTCAACCTCAAAAAACCAATACTTGCCTCAATCGATCTTTCTACCGATTTTGGCGACATGTTGGAGGAAACCAATTCGGGGTTTTGGGCAGAAGCCGGTAAAACAGATTTATTAAAGGAAAAATTAATGACCTTATACCGCGATAAGGACTTACGCCTTCAAATGGGCCTTAATGGTTATAATTACAAAAATAAATACTTGCTTCCAGAACATGCATATTCAACAATAATTTCACATGTCAACGAAAAGTAAATCTTTTCCCAATTTGGATTTGGCCCAAGTTACAACGTACTTATTTTCCTTTTAACGTTTAAACTTTTAATATTGAATCCAAAATTTTATTTTTATAGGCATTGCTATTTATGAAAGTAATAAACCCGGTTAATTTTTTAATATTTAGATTGTCTTATATTAACACGCTATAAGTTATCTTTGAAAACAGACCCAATTTATTTCCGATTAACATATTTAAATATCTATAATATATATTATTGAACATAATGCCAACTTATTTTATTAATCACTACTTAGATTAACCATGTACTCCACCTTTTTTAAACGTTTATGTGACATTCTCATATCATTGATGGGTCTACTTATACTATCTCCTATTTTTATAGTGGTCATGATTATCCTATTTTTTACCAATAATGGAAAGTCATTTTTCTATCAGGAAAGACCAGGAAAAAATGGAAACATATTCAAGATTATAAAATTCAAGACCATGAACGACAAGAAGGACGAACATGGGGAGTTTTTACCTTTTGATAAACGTGTTACCAAAACTGGTCTATTTATTAGAAAATATTCCTTGGATGAGATACCACAATTGATCAATGTCCTGAAAGGGGATATGAGCATCGTAGGCCCTAGACCACTATTGGTACAATACCTTCCATTATATAATGAAACCCAGAAAATAAGACATGATGTAAAACCTGGTATTACCGGTTGGGCACAAGTTAATGGTAGAAATGCCATTGATTGGGAAAAAAAGTTTGAATTGGATGTTTGGTATGTACAACATCTCTCATTTGCCCTGGATCTAAAAATTTTAGTTTTAACAGCCAAAAAAGTGATCCTTAAAGACGGCGTTAACAGTTCAGAAAACCTAAACATGCCCCCGTTTACAGGTTCACCCCAGAATTAAACTTATTTAAACCGACATATAAACTTTATTTAGATGGAGAACATATTAATTATTGGCGCCTCTGGACATGCAAAGGTTATTGTAGATATTATTGAAAAGCAAAAGCAATACAATATCTATGGCTTTTTGGATACTTTTAAAAAGAAAGGGGATAAATTGTTTGAATATACCATACTGGGTTCGGAAAATGATCTGAATGAAATCGTAGAAAAAAACAACATTAGTGGATGCTTTATAGCTATTGGAGATAATTGTACCAGAAAAATTATGTCCAGAAAAATTTCCACCTTAAATCCCAATTTAAAATTTATCAATGCCATTCATCCCAGTTCAATTATTGGCAAGGAAGTGACATTGGGCCATGGAATTGCCATTATGCCCGGTGTAGTTGTAAATAGTGATAGTAAAATTGGGGATTTCTGTATCCTAAACACCAACTCTTCGTTGGGCCATGATGGTGTTATGAATGATTATTCCAGTATCTCATCGGGGGTAAGGACAGGTGGAAATCTAAAATTGAATGAGTGTAGTGCAATATCAATTGGAGCTACCATAATTGAAAACATTGTAATTGGAAGGGATACGATTATTGGTGCTGGCTCTCTTGTAACCAAAAATATACCTAGTGAAGTTGTTGCCTATGGTATTCCCGCCAAAATAATAAAATCCCGAAGAGCAGATGACAAATACCTCTTTGGAGAAAAAAACAAGACCGGTAGAACTTAATCCCGGCATTACTGCAAGTACTAAGGTTTTCTTTAAAAGGGTATGATAGTCCTTTGGTCTATAAGCCTAACAAAATTGGAATTACCCATAGCCTTTCCCCGGAATTACTCCCAATACATCTTATCCGTTTCGTTCAAGTACTCCACACTCCGTAGTCACCCGCCAAGAAAATTTGACCTCAATAGTGATTATTTAATGATGTAAAGTCTTATGGCGCTTAGGCTATGTCGTACTTTTAAATTGTTAAACCTTTCTACCTTAATTCGCCGTAGGGAATCATCCAGCTTGTCCTTGGTCATGGCAGGAGTCCATCTACTCTTTGTATGTCCCTAGCAGTCCGTTGCAGACATCTTTATCAATAGCTGCAGATAACATTTGTGTACACCCCACAATAAAGACCTACATCATCCATATTTGTTTACTGACCCATGATGGCCGTACATATTTACGCACCGCATATGAGTCCTTTTCTATTGAATTACCAAAGCATAAAACATGGATAATGCACAATACTATATACCGTTATAGGTGGCAGGGTTTTCCCACTTAACTTTGGCCTAATATAAAATGATAAAGTAGAAAATACGGAATTTTATTATTTTCCGAGTTTTCTACTTTATCATAAAAAGATAGCGCCTTAGCACAAATGTACCCAACAAGAAATATATCCCATTTTTTACTTGGTGGACTCCAAGTCATAGCTACCTATGGGTGATTGCTGTGCTATGTCCTTTGTATAGTTATTTTTCTTTATGGCATTGTTAATGACCAATTTTCTTTTTCCAGAAAGTAACAAGGGGATATCCTTAACGTATTCTACCACAATATTGGCATTCTCTCCGAAATACGTTTTATACTTTTCTACGACCTTTGATTCATTGCTATAATCAAATTGATCGTTCACTTTTAGTTTAATGGTATAGCTAAAGTCGTCCTCTTCCACAAACTGAAATTGATCGATACCTTTAAATTGCAGAATGTGGTGAATTATATGTGATGATACAAATTCGCCTTTGGTGTTGGTGAACATATCCATTTTTCTGCCTTCAATGACCGTAAATACCAAGCGTCCACTCTTATCTTTTTGTACCCTCCCAACATCACCGGTATCATATCGAATAATGGGCATACAATAATTGAACAGATCGGTAATAACAATCCTACCGGACTCACCGGATTTAACGGGAATATCCCGATTTAAATCCAAGATCTCCACATAATAACTGGCCTCATTAATTTCAAAATCGCGACTCCCATAAAATTGCTGACCAATAATCCCATTTTCAGAATTGGAATACCTAGATAAGGGCTCTATTTTAAAATACTTTTTAATGCCTTGTCTAACGTAATCATCCATACCTTCCGCCATGGCTATCACGGAATTCGTCTTAGATTTAAGTGGTTCGCTATTAATCTTATCAAGATATTGAATAATGGACCTAAGTGCCGAGTTATAAGCTAGAATATTTTTGGAGGACCTATCTCTTTCAAAACGGGTAAACCATTTGTGCAAACTGTTATCATTAATGTCGTCCACAGATTGCATATCAATATTCTGAATCTTGGACAACCAGCCACTTTTTTTGTATTGCTTATCCCATAACCTCAAATAATATAACCTAGCTCCCAATTCGAATCCTGATCGTTTGGAAAAGAACAGTGTATCGGCAATATTTCGCTCCCGTTTGCCTTTATTTTGTAAAAGTTTAAACGGATTACCTGTTGAACCACTTGTAGACACCTCATGATTATGCTTATCCAGATATAAGGTACTGGTAAATTTTTCGTAATTTTCTCTTATAAATGCCTTGTCCACAACAGGAAAGTGCTCCAATTTTGTACAATGTCCCCCCATTAAGGACTTATAGAAGGGTACCGTTTCAACCGCATGTTCCATTAGTCTCCCCAAATGTTCACTTCGGCGTTTTAAGGCCTTTGGCGAATTGGGGTCCGACTGAATATATTCAATATCCTTGAAATGTCTCCTTACCCTACCCCCTTTTAAAAAATCCACGGTCCAGAACAGAACTTTTCTTGCAAATTCCAATACTTTCATCTAAAATTTTATTTAGTCATTGTTAAAAAATTTTGGGGGAAATTTATATCTGTAATCATCTCTATCTATTGATTCATTATAATTTTTTAATTCTCTTTTATGGAACCTACATAGAGAATCCCGTCATGGATACTATCTAGGGTATAAGTAAAATTTTCAACCTTGCTATCCGGTATCTTTAAATATCGTGCATAATTCTTATCACCAATGGAACAGTAAATCAATGGATCATCTGTAAGTTGATCATAATTCAAAGCCTTATAAGCCGTAGTATCATTGGGTCTTAAATCTTCAAACTTCATTGAAAACAACACAACATTGGTGAAACTTTCATTCGTCTTATTTACCACTCTAATCTGTGTCCCCTGCAACTTTGGCATATCATTTTTTCCAGCGCAAAACACTAAAAAAACAAACGCCCCAATTACATATAAAATTTTCATGAATACTTTGTTATATCAGTGAACCACAACACTTACCAAACAGGTATTAACCTCTTGACAATAATGTAAATTTACATTTTTTAATATCAGCCTTATTCCTTTATCTACCAATAGCCAAAATAATCTTTGAAATACAACCAAGGTATATATTATCCAAGAATATTAAAAATGAGAGATTTACTCCTGGTGGTCAATACTTAATTCAGAAGTAAAGCGTTAGTGTTTTAATAAAGGTAATTCATACATTAGCTACTGCAAACCATAGTGTCAACCACAATTAAAACAGAAAACCTATTGTACGCCGAACTAGCAGGTTCCTCAATAAAATATCCCAACATGAAAAGTAAATTTGTCTTGATTCTATTATTTCTCAGTTCTATAATTTACGGACAAATAGAAATAAAAGGAACCATTCTGGAATATGACGGGACTGGAAAGGAAAAAGTGCTTCCGGACGTTAATATAATATGGTTAAATAGTAGTGTTGGGACAACTTCCAATGAGTTGGGCGAATTTAGTATTCCTTTTAACAAGGATTATAAAAAATTGGTGATAAGTTATGTGGGCTATAAATCAGACACCATAACGGTCAACAGACCCAACCTTGGAAAAATCCGTCTGCAACCCGATATTGAACTTGAGGAAGTAGTAGTTCGCAAAAAACTTAATCCCATACAAAAATCCTTGTTCAATGTACAAAACGTGGTAACTGTGGATAGCCGGGAAATGCTAAAAGCCGCTTGCTGTAACCTATCTGAAAGTTTCGAAACCAATCCTGCCGTTGATGTAAATATTTCTGATGCGGTTACAGGTGCCAAACAAATTCAAATGCTTGGTCTAAACAGTCCATATCTCTTGTTTACCCAAGAAAACATGCCCTCCATTAGAGGAGCGTCACAAATCTACGGACTATCGTTTATTCCCGGCTCATGGATAGAAAGTATCCAAATTACCAAAGGTGCCGGAAGTGTACTCAATGGCTTTGAAAGTATTTCAGGACAGATAAACAGCGAATTGGTAAAACCTTTGATGGATCAGAAAGTCTTTCTGAATATGTACGGAAACAACTATGAGCGCTATGAACTAAACACGAGATATAACAAGGTGTTTTCTGATAAACTGGCCACCGGAATCTATTTACATGCCAATCTAAGGGATGGTATTATTGATAGGAACGAAGACAACTTTTTAGATACTCCTTTGGCAAAACAGATCAATTTTATGAACCGTTGGCAGTTCCTGGATTCAGAAAAAGGTTGGGTCAGCTTCTTAAATACGCAATTCCTATTGGATGAAAAACAAACTGGAGAAAAGGATTTTGACCCTAAAACCGATAAATTTACAAACAATGCCTGGGGCAGTGAGGTCAAGACTACCAGGCTGGACATTTCTGCAAAATTAGGCTATGTTTTTCCCGAACTACCCTTTCAAAGTTTTGGCTATCAAACCGCTTTTAGTACCCATGACCAAGATTCCTATTACGGCTACAATACATACAACATAGAACACACCTCCTACTATTCCAATGCTATTTTTAATAGTATTATAGGCAGTACCCAACATAAGTTTAAAACTGGCCTCAGTTTTAATTATGACCATTTTAATGAAAGAATCAATAATATGGATATGGACCGGGTAGATAATTCCGTAGGTGCCTTTTTTGAATATACTTATGACAATCTGGAAAAATTAAGTTTTGTTGCCGGACTTAGAATAGACAACCATAACAGATTAGGTTCGTTTATAACCCCTCGTTTACACCTCCGATATTCCTTATGGAACAAAGCTAGCCTACGTTTGTCCCTTGGCCGGGGAAAAAGAGCGGCAAATATCTTTGCTGAAAACCAACAACTTTTCGCATCTTCGAGGGCCTTAAACATAATAAACGGTAACGGGAAGCTATATACCTTGAATCCAGAAATTGCATGGAATTCCGGAATAGGTTTTATTCAAAAACTATATCTTTGGAATAGATCCTTGGATATTTCATTTGACTATTACCGGACAGTATTTACCGATCAGGTAATTATAGATTGGGAAAGTCCACAGGAAATTGCTTTTTACAATTTGGATGGTAAGAGTATATCCAACAGCCTACAAGTAGATTTAAATTATGAAATTATCCAGAACATGGATCTAAGGCTAACCTATAAGAATTATGATGTTAGATTGGATTACCTGTCAGGAACACTGCAAAAACCATTACAACCTGAACATCGCTTTTTTGGGAATCTAAGTTATGAAACATTGGAAAAATATAGAAAACGACATTGGAGAATGGATTTCACCTACCATTGGCAAGGGGAACAAAGATTGCCCAATACCAATACAAACCCTTCCATGTACCAGCTTTCAGAAACTGCAAGACCGTATAGCATAATAAACGCCCAACTTACCCGAGTACTTAATGAGAGGTTCGAAATTTATCTTGGGGGGGAAAATATAACCAATACTACCCAGAAAAAACCTATTATTGGTTCTGATGACCCTTTTGGCCCCTATTTTGATAGTACAATATTATTTGCACCAGTTTTGGGCGAAATCTATTATCTGGGATTCAGATACAAATTATAAAAGAAAAAAATAACCCTTGAAAATTTAATATATCAGACCATGTTCACAAAGCTTAAATTATCTAAAACAATACTTCTAACAGCTATTCTATTAATGGGACTTCAGTTAAATGCCCAAGAGAAAGGCAAAGATAAAAACAAGAAAACCACTTTTGAAGTTAAGGGCAATTGTGGAATGTGCAAATCAAGAATTGAAAAGGCTTCAATTAAGGTCAAAGGAGTAAAATATGTAAATTGGGATATTCCCTCAAAACAACTTACTTTAATAATGGATGAAAATAAATGTACCACCCTTGATGTCAAAAAAGCCATTGCCTTGGTAGGCCATGACACAGATTCCACCAAGGCAGATAGTACTACCTATAACAGCCTACCTCCTTGCTGCAAATTCAGGGATCCCAATAGTGTGCACATGGACCATGGCACCAAGCATTAAAAAATTAAAACATAAAAAAAAGCAACCCATAGGTTGCTTTTTTTATGTTAAAACGCTCTTATTATAACTTAACAACCCTTTTAGCCAATAGAATGTCCCCATTGGCATCTACAACCTTGATCACATAGAACCCAGCAGAAAGACCGTATAACTTATTAATAATTATATTATCGGTATTTTGAAAAGTCTCCTGCCTGATCAACATCCCCATCATATTATAAACCTCTACACTACAATTGGTGTTTTTATTAAGGTTAATGGTGATTTTTTCTGTAAAAGGATTAGGATAGGCCTGAATAATAACAGGAGAATCGTCCTTATTATCTTCTTCCCAGACTATAGGAGTGTTTATATTGGCATCGTAGTCATATGGCTTCTTAAGCCTGGCTACTTCACCCTTTCTTGATTTTCCTGCCAAATTGTTATTTACTTGATCAATAGTTGCCACAAAATTAGAGCCAGATGCTGCTTCAAAACCTGGCAGCAACCTAACCTCGTTTACGGATTCTATCCTGCAAGTAGTACCATTGGGCACTATAAAATTGTTTCCTGCTTCAATAACATACTGATAATAAAAAATTTCTTCGGCCCTATAGGTGTTGCTTACAATATAGTTATTTAAAGGAGCAAGTCCATTAGATCCGTAAAACACACCTAATGACCTCGTATCCGTAATGTCATTGGGGTTTACCAAAGGTAAGGTTTGCCCTCCAAAAGAATAGGTTCCATCATATCGGAGCATAGAAGTGGTCTCAAAAGAAGAGTTTTGATGCATTTCTTCCCAATTATACCAAACCCAATCCACAAAAGTATGGTGGAAATAGAATACCGGATCCCTTGGCGACAAAGGTGTAGGCATAGCCCCACCAGTCCATACGTGCGCTCCTCTATGCACCGGCCTTCTTTCCAGTTCGTTGGAAAACTCGAAGAAATTCGTCATAGCGTAGAGATTGGTCACATCCAAAGGTGTTGGCAAAGGCCCATTGCCCCCTAGATTTCTATTCAAACTCCAGTTGGCGTTAAAACTCCCCAGTAACTCCTGATCCCACAAGGGAGAAGTCGTGGATTGATCAGTGGAAGTATTCCACCATGCCAAACTAATTTTAGGATTTATGTCCTGTACAGCTTGTTCCATTTCAAACATTTGGCGTCTATGCCATGCCAAAAATATTTCCCGGCTCGGTTCATCTGGAAGGTTAAAGTGTAAATCCCTTCTTGTTGGATCGATGGTATTATCGAAATTAAAAAAGTCACTATGAAAATCCGCCAAATCAACAAATAAATCCGGACGTGTCCCATCCCTCAACGCATAAAAGGCATTGACCAACTCTGTTTTTTCATAATCCGTCATTTCCTGATAATTCTTTCGAATACTTTGCGCAAATACTGTATTGGCGAAGCATAAAAAAATTAAAATCCTGTAAATGTGTTTCATATATTGATGTGCTAAGACCTATTTTATTTATTTTCCTTTATAACCTCTTCCAATTTCTCCAATTTTTGGGCTAATGAGTCAATCCTTCTATTTTCCTCTTCAAGTAATTTTATTTTCTTTTCTTGTTGAATGGTATACAAGGTAAGCTCTTCGATCTTCCTCAACAATTTAGCATTCATTTGTCCTATTTCAATACCATTTTCCTCAACTTCAGAAGCACTAGGCATGTTCAACAAATACCCCTGCTCCAAAATATGATCTTCCACTTCTTGAAGTGAAGGCAGATTGTAGGTTTTTTCAAAAACATAATCGGGCCAGTTGACCTGTAATTTCACATTCACTTCCTCGGCGACCACGCTGCCCGCCACTGCAAGTCGATATCCTTGGGTATTAGTTGTTCCAATACCCACATTTCTATTCGCAAACAAATCCCTGGCTGTCCAATCAACTGTTTCGAGGTTGGAATTGGCAGAAGTATAATCTATCTCCCCACCACCATCTATGGTTGTAACATTGGCCGTATTACTAGCTGCGGATACATTTCCAGCAGCATCCCTGGCAATTACCGTAAAGGCATATGAAGTATTTTGCGCAAGTCCCGTTACATTAAATATCGTTTCCCCATCGGTAGTACCCACATTATTCCCATCTTGTAAAATAGTATATTGCGCAACCCCTACATTATCCGTTGAAGCCGTCCAAGTCAAATTCGTCGAATTAGTGGTAGTACCATTGGCCTCTAAATTTGTTGGAGCCGTAGGTGATTGATTATCAGTTGCCTCCAAAGTAGTTACGTTGGCCGTGTTACTGGCGGCGGACACATTTCCTGCAGCATCCCTAGCCGTTACCGTAAATGCATAGGACGTATTCTGGGTGAGCCCCTCTACGTTAAATGTATTAGCTCCACTGGTAGTACCAACAAGATTTCCTCCTTCCAAAATGGAATACTCAGTTACCCCTACATTGTCTGTCGAGGCAGTCCATGATAGGGTGGTTGTAGTGGTTGTAGTTCCTGTTGCTGCCAGATTTGTTGGTGCCGTAGGTGCCTGATTGTCTACTGCGGTCAGCGTGGTTACATTGGCGGTATTACTGGCTGCGGATACATTACCTGCAGCATCCCTTGCGGTTACCGTAAACGCATAGGACGTATTCTGGTCGAGTCCCTCTACGTTAAATGTAGTAGCTCCAGTGGTAGTACCAATAACGTTCCCTCCTTCCAATATGGAATACTCTGTAACCCCAACATTGTCCGTCGAAGCGTTCCATGACAGGTTGGTTGAAGTAGTGGTGGTACCATTAGCCGTTAAATTTGATGGAGCTGTTGGACTTTGATCATCAACTACGGCACCGGCAGGAAGTATGGATACATTATCTACTAAAATAGTATTGCCCGCGGTAAACCTGGATGCATAATTACTAGTATATATTCTAATCATTGGGTTGGCAGAAGTAGCCGTAACATTAAACACATATTCGGACCATTCAGTGCCAACAATAGGTGTCGTTTCAAATCCGGAAAGTCCCGACCAAACGGCAAAGGCTCCCGTAGTATTATTATTGACGCGAGGACCAAATTTAGCCCAAATTCTAATCGTATAATCCTGTCCAACAACCGCGTCAAAATTATAATCCAAGGTTCGACCACCATTGGCCGTTGAAACTACCACAAAGGAGAAGTTTCCGGATTGGGTATCAGTCCCGTCCACTGTTAAGGTAGCCTGTCCCGACCAACCAGCAGTACTATTGGATTCATTTGCCACCGAAACAGCATTTGCTTGTGTATGTAAGTCCTGTGCTACTAAACCTACGCTAAGAAAAAACAATAGTAAAAAAAGTAATTTTTTTGATTCCATAAATTTATCTATAAACAGTTTAAAATAATATGACCTTTTGGGAGGAAATTTTTGTTAAAATTATAATAAATCAAGCCTTGTTAAAAGAATAATCTATGAACTGCACTTAAATGGGTATAAATGGCAAAAAAAAACTTCCAAACCCTCGAAATAAAGTGAAGTTTAAACGATTAAAAAAGGTTGTATTTAAAATGTCAAATTAAGAATAGATATATTATAGGTATAGATGGGGCAATGCATGTCCTTTAAAAATATTAAAATCACATGCTTTTCCTTTCAATAAAAATGTAAACCCATATTCCTACAATGGATAATACATTACTTTTGTCGATTATATACATTCTTTTGGCTAAAGTTCGCCAAATTAACAGTCCCTATTTGTAACTTTAGGCCTTTAATCAATGTTATACCTTATTTTTTTTAAATATGCGCAACACTAGGTTTTTCAAATTTGTATTTATGCTGATTCTTTTTACCGGATTTACTGGTTGCAGTCCTGAAGATGGCACAGACGGTCTTAACGGCACCAACGGTATTGATGGCGCCGACGGAAGCAATGGATACAATGGACTGATCAAAACACTTGTAGAACAGCCAGGAGCGAATTGTTCCAATGGGGGATTCAGTGTTCAATCGGGTTTGGATATCAATGACAATGGTACTTTGGACACCAATGAAGTAAGCAGTACGGAATATTTGTGTAATGGGGACAATGCTGATTTTAATTATCAGTCCTATGTTACATTACTTAGTCAATCAGGAACTGAAAATCCAAGTTCGAACGTTCTGGAAAATACTTTGGAATTAAACATTGATTGGGTCAGGGAATCCCAGGGTAAATATGTGGGCACACTTGACAAAACAATAACCATAGGAAAAACCGTTATTTTCTACACCACTCCAACAACCCATACAGGGGTAAGGGGGGAAATAATTGGGGACAACCAGGTAAGAATAGAGTTACAAAACGGCATAAATGCATTTATGGATAATTTCACCAATTTATCCTTTGAATTAAGACAATATGAATAATCCTGTTAGGATCGGTTTTTACAATAACACAATCATGAAAAAAACACACATTGCACTCATAGCAGCATTCTTTTCCATCCTTTTCGGATATAGCCAAGGAAACTACTACCCAGCTTCGGGAAATGTAGGCATTGGCACACTGTCACCAAATTATAGCCTTGAAGTGGTTGGTTCTTTTAGTGCTTCTGAAATTTTTGTAAACGGAACAGAGTTTATAAGCTCCCCATGGAGTCTTAACGGTGCAAATACATTTTACAATTCTGGCAGGGTAGGCATAGGGACAAACAATCCAGGTTATGCCTTGGATGTTGCCGGAACCGTAAACGCTACCAATTTATTGATCAATGGCGCGCCACTTCCCGGTTCAACATGGTCCCTTAATGGTACAAACGCATTTTATAATGCCGGCCGGGTTGGAATCGGGACCAACACACCTAATTTTGAACTGGATGTTGCAGGCACTATAAATGCTACAAATTTATTGGTCAATGGGGCGCCGCTTCCCGGTTCTCCATGGTCCCTTAATGGTACAAGCGCATTCTATAACGCCGGCCGTGTTGGAATCGGGACCAACACACCTAATTTTGCACTGGATGTTGCAGGCACTGTAAATGCTACAAATCTATTGATCAATGGGGCTGCAATTCCTAGTTCACCTTGGTCCGTTGCAGGCAATGAAACTTTCTACAATAACGGTAATGTTGGGATAGGCAACAATAATCCTAATTTTGAACTGGATGTTACAGGTACTATAAATGCCAGTGAACTGAGAGTCAATGGAGCTCTTTTGCCCAGTTCCCCATGGACAGTGAACGGATCCAATACCTATATTATAAATGACAATGTAGGAATAGGCACCTCAAGTCCCGATTACAAATTGGATGTTGATGGAACCATCAACGCTACCAATGTATTGATCAATGGAGCTGCTCTACCAAGTTCGGTATGGACCACCTCGGGTTCCGATATTTTGTACAATACAGGAGGAGTAGGTATAGGCACCGTAAGTGTCCCTAACGGGTATCAATTGGCCATTGCAGGGGATGTCATCACCGAAGGGGTTACAGTTAAATTGCAAAGCAGTGGTTGGCCAGATTTTGTTTTTACAAATAGCTACGAACTTCCCTCTTTAAAGAAAGTTGAAAGTTTCATAGAAGAAAATGGCCATTTGGAAAATATTCCAAGTGCCGTTGAAGTCGGGGACAAAGGTGTGGAATTGGGAAATATAAGCTCTAAATTACTTCAAAAAATTGAAGAACTTACCTTGTATACCATTCAACAACAAAAGGAAATAGAGGAACTAAAGTCTTTCAACACCGAACTTATCAAGGAATACAAAACACTACTGTTGCAATTGGAGCCCAGAATCAGTGAATTGGAAAAAAAACAATAAAAGAAAGATAAATACTCCACAAGTATTGGATACCTAACCGAATCTCACATTAGGAGGAGTCATGTCTATTTTATTTATTACGGGAAACAAAAAAATAGTTGGTTGCATCCATTTAATTCAAAAAGCAACCTTATACCCAATTCTCTTCTAAAAAACGAGTTTCCACTTTGAACGTGCTGGAACGGAAGAACCAATATTATGGTAAACCCGAACCCAACAAGTGTTTTATTTAAACCCTTAATTTCATGTATCGGTACTTTCCCTACTTAAAGACAAGGGTTCATTATATATCGTTAGAATCATATTTAATGGAAAAGAACCGATAAAAACTACTCCAAAAAAGGGCTAAGGGACAAGTGGTTTCAATATTTGAAGATTCAAAAAAATTATCGACTCTTAACAAATATCGACTCTATTTTTTGGTATCTTTATCTGTAATGCGATTCATTCCAATCAAAAAAAATACAAATCAATAGTACTGCTATATGGTTGTGGGATTATAATATTTAAAGGATAGTTACAGGATTCGTCACAACTTTGAAATGGCAACCTCTATTTATTACCAATATAACCTTATAAATAGATTAAGAAATAATTACATGTTACCGTATTGATTTTGCACATAAAGCAAGTTTTTTCGATTTCATTATTATGGAAATCAAAGTATTAAAAACTTAATGGGATAATTAATTGGCGTTAATAGACTTATCAAAGTTTTTATGCGTTAAATATAGACCAGCACATTTAAGTACTATGAAATTTGTGCAAAAACTCTTTTTTTCGTAAATTGAACATAATAACCCCCCTATTGTATGGCTGTAGTACTATTTGAGACTGTCATAAAAAATTTGGCTCTTCAGGTCTATCCTCTTACGACCCAAAGTAACCTTGAAAAGTATAAGTCCCTATTAAAGCAATTTCCGAAAAATCCAATGTACAACATAGAATTGTTGTTGTCTAGCAAAAACGAGCATGAAGAGTTAAAGTATTTTGTTTTGATGAAAAACAATACTCCTGTGGTGCTTATGCCTTTTTGGTTTAGAAAAGTCATTTTTGAAGGGAACGAAACTGGTTATAGTGATATAAGCTCACCATATGGCTATAGCGGGCCGTTATACGCCGATAACATTGACAGTGATATTCCTTCTATATTCTGGCAAGAAGTTGATATATGGTATAAAGAAAACAAGGTAGTCTCTGAATTTATCAGATTCAACATGCAAAAGAACTGGATACATTATACGGGGCAAATTAAACCTACCTTGAATAACGTCCGGGGCAAAATACTTCCAGCCGAAGAACAGTGGAACAACTTTAAACCCAAGGTTAGAAACAATTACAGAAAATCGGTTAAGTCCGGTCTGACCAGTATCATTTACCACGATAATATTAATGCTGAAGTCATAGAACAATTTCACGATATTTATACCCGTACTATGAAACGTACAAAGGCAAGTTCTTTGTATTTCTATGATTTGAAATATTTCAAGGATCTCATTTTCAATAACCCTTCAACCTGTGCCATAATAATAGTTTATAAGGATAAAACCCCTATTTCTGCGGAGCTACTTCTCTTATCGGACACTACCATAAATTCATTTTTGGGAGGTACGGACGACAAATACTTTGATACGCGCCCAAATGATTTCCTAAAATTGGAAGTACTTAAATGGGCAAGGGAAAAAGGGTTTACTTATTATTTTCTAGGAGGAGGAAGAGAAAACAATGATAGCCTATACCATTACAAAAAGGATTTCTTCCCTTTGGATGAAGACACTATATTTTATACCGGCAGAAAAATAATTGACAAGGAGGGGTATAACATTTTAGTATCCAACAACCCATATTGTGTAGGTTGTACTTTTGGAAATTATTTTCCTCTATACAGGTGTAATCAAATCTGCTAAATGTGACCTGGACCATCAAAAAGGGTTTCCAATACCAAATTATTACTCCACTTACATAATCTTCAACCCCATAATTAACGAGTCTGTGCTTACAAATTATTTATAGGACCCTTATATCAAAGTGATGCCCTAATATATAAAAACACACTGGCCCTAAATAGGCGTATCTGCAAATGGGTATTGCCATAGATTATATTATATTTTATTGATTCAATATGATTTAAATTATCCTTCCCCTCCCTGGGTTCGGAAAGAATTACTATACAGTTTGAAACTATTTCATTTTGAAAAACTGCTCCCTATAAAAAATGCCCATTGCTAACGCAATTGGCATTTTTCTTATAAGTATTCTTTGAGTTTAAAATGATACTACCTCAAACTCCGATCTTCTGTTTAGTTTATGTTTAGATTCAGGACAGTAGGTATTGTTATCACATTCGTTTGTCAATTGGGTTTCTCCAAAGCCATCTCCAGTTAACCTTGCGGCATCTATACCTTTCTTAGCTATCAAATAATCCAAGGTCTGTTTCACACGCTTTTCAGATAGCCATTGGTTATATTTCTCAGCTCCTCGGGAATCGGCATGTGCTCCTACCTTTAAGGTCATAGTTGGATTTTCTTCCATTAACATGGCCAACCTATCCAATAATTCCTTGTACGGCTTGCTCAAGTATGAAGAGTTTAGACTAAAGTAAACATTGCCCAAATCCTTAATTTTATTTTCCAATTCTGTCCTTCTTCTGTTCTCTGCATCCAATCTAGCCTGTTCTTCAGCTGCCAGTCGTGCTTTTTCCTTTTCTTGTGCCAAACGTTCGGCCATAAGCCTTGCCTCTTCCTCTGCCTTTTTAGCGGCAGCTATAGAATCGGATACCCTTTGGTTTTCTTCGATCAACGCCAACTTCTCCAGTCCTTTTTTGGACAATTCCTTTTCTATACCAAACCTATATACCACACCAGCGGAATGTTGCAACTGTTTGGTAGAACCCTCCTCAATTCCCCATTTGCCCATGGTATTAAAGTTTAAGCCCCAACGATCATTGAACCAGGTATTAAATCCAAAGCCAGCGTTGGCCGTTGCTCTACCCACGGAACCTATATCACTATAGCCTGCACCCACTTGTAGAAATGGATCGAACCAGCCCGTTTCACCAATAATCTTATTAAGGTCATAGCTTACCATACCATCAATAGCATAGTAATCCCTTTCAACAGTATTAATTGCTCCATCTACCTTCTTACCTACATCATATTTATTGTAAGAACCAATGGCCTTGATACCCAGTCCATTTTTAAAAAATCTACCAATACTGATAGAGGATGGATAAGGAAGTGCATTCCAAGTATCCTTTATACTTAAAAAATCATCGCCAAATGGTGTAGCCGAGTCGTCTACAATATTGTAGCCCACTCCTAAGACCCATGAACTGGCAACAACACTGTCCTTGGCGGTAAGTTGTAATTCTTGGGCGCTACTAAAATTATAGGAAATAGCACATAAAAAGGTAATAGCAAACACATAGGTTTTCATAACATTGTAATTTTGGGATTCTTTAAAATCTTTGTCCAAAGCTATGGCAATGTTAAATGGACACCATTTAAATTCTACAAAAAGCCTTAAAAATCGTTAAGCGGTTTCCTACAAATCATCAATTCAAAAATTCAAAATCGCAAAAATTTTTCGTCCAAGAAAACGGTATTTTAACCGACGAAATAGGCCTATCATTTCAAAGGTAGGATATAGATACCTCCAGGATTCCTAAGTAAATCTAGAATTGAGCCTGTTTAGGGTTTTTATTACCGGCCAAGATGCCCAACCCTATTTCATTTTCCTGAAACTAATTTCTTTAGGGGTCAGGGGCATTTTATAAATGCTAAAGGGTGTGGTGGCAACCTCAGATGCTTTCTTGCTGGAAGGCGTTCGTGCCATTGGTCCAACCGCAATATTATTTTGTGATTCCTCAATAACGTACAATTCTGCTCCTCCAACACCAATGATTGTTCCTGCACAGTATATCAAGAGTTGTTCCTTGTTGAAATCTACCTGCGGAACGGGTAGGCCAGGTTTTCTGGTCTTGTTAATCTGGGCAAAAAAATTCCTCAATGTCTTTACATCCCTTACAACTTGAAATCCTGGTTGTTGCACTCCACTGTAATTATCCTCCAACACCAATTGGAGTTTTATCGTATTTTTCAAGGAACTATCATCCTTATCCTTAGGCACAGCTTTTTGCCCAGAACAGGAAGTTCCCAAAAGACATAAGAACAGTAGTATTGATCGCATTAATTCTGCTGCAAACTTTCGTGCCTTGCCAAAAAGGCTTTTTCATATATTGCTTCATACAGTGGCAATACCTTCAAGATATCAAAATCCATAGCCGCTTTGGCAGCATTGGATTTAAATCTTTCCAGGGTCTCATCGTTACTTAAAATCTTCAGTGCATTCAAAGCCATCTCATCCACATTACCAACATCACTTAAATAACCCGTAACCCCCTGTTTGTTCACTTCAGGAATACCACCCGCATTACTGGAAATTACCGCTACCCTATTGATCATGGCTTCCAAAGCGGCCAATCCAAAACTCTCCGTTTGAGACGGCAGAAGGAAGAGATCCGAAAAACACAATATCCTATCTATTTCATTGCTATTCCCCAAAAAGATAACCTTATTGGTCAACCCGAGTTCCTCACATAAACGTTCAGCCCCTTCTTTTTCAGGCCCCTCCCCTACCATAATCAACTTGGCGGGTATTTGTTTTTGAATCTTATTAAAAATATGGATCACATCTGGAATACGCTTTACCTTCCTAAAATTACTTATGTGGGTTATAATTCTTTCTTCTTCAGAGGCCATCAAGGAACGCTGACAGTCCGTGAAGTGCATACTGTACTTTCTTTTATCTATAAAATTCGGGATAACCTCAATTTCCTTTTTTATATCGAACAACTCAAGAGTACTGTCCTTGAGGTCTTGGGATACAGAGGTAACCACATTGGATTGATTAATACTAAAGTTAACTGCAGGTCTATAAAAAGGATGCTTTCCCACCAAGGTTATATCCGTACCGTGCAGGGTAGTAACCATAGGTACATAAATCCCTTCCTCCTCCAACATCTTCTTGGCCATATAACCGGCATAGGCGTGCGGAATAGCATAATGCACATGTAATAATTCAATGCCAAACAACTTAATAGTATCAACCAATTTACTGGAAAGGGCCAATTCATAGGGCTGATAATGAAACAAGGGATACTCGGGCACATGTACCTCATGAAAGTAGATCTTATTGCTCAGCAACTCTAGGCGCACTGGTTGGCGATACGTAATAAAATGAACTTCGTGTCCCCTATTTGCCAAGGCAATTCCCAATTCTGTTGCCACCACCCCACTACCTCCAAAAGTTGGGTAACATACTATAGCTATTTTCATTTATTTATTTTTAATTCAATTTAGAAATCACCAGTCAAACACTGATAGACCCCATGGATCCAAGTGTTGCTGGCACTCCAAAAAAGTCTTAGTCGGTTAAATAGGAATAAAATTTCAAATCGCTTTAAACAAAATAAGTACTTGATATTCCTTAACCCCAGTCAATACTTTTACAAAGTAAAGATTTAATTTATTATCGCTTCATAAATGGCCTTCTGAATCCGCGTTCTCAACCCAGATTTGACCAACAATGTATTGGAAGCCGAGGGGTAAGTTCTATTGGATAAAAAAACATATACCAAATCCTTTTCAGGATCGGCCCAAGTGTAGGTTCCTGTAAACCCGCTATGTCCAAAACTTTTTCTGGAAACCAAACTACAGGCCGGTCCCCCACCACGAACTTCCGGTTTGTCAAAACCTATTCCACGCCTCACATTTTGATCACAGAAGTAGCAGGTATTAAATTTCTTCACTGTTCTGGCCTCCAAAAATTGTTGGCCCCCATAATAACCATTTTGCAGGTACATCTGCATAATTTTAGCAACATCATTGGCATTACTAAATAGTCCGGCATGACCGCCTACTCCCCCCTGCATAGCCGCCCCCATGTCATGAACATAGCCCTGTACGGTCTGGTACCTATAATAATTATCTTCTTCAGAGGGTACTATATCTCTCTTTAAAAACTTATCCAATGGATTAAATCCGGTATGTGTGGCACCGATAGGCTTGTACAAAAAATCCTCGGCCAAGCTATCCAACCGCTCTTTATAAGTATCCTCAATATACTTTTTCATTACATAATAAGCTATATCGCTATATCGATATCTATTGGACTTAAGGTGTTGTCTACCAATCCTATTATAGATGGAATCCTTATAAACATCCTTAATGTACAATTGATCTGCCACCTTTAGGGAATAACCACTGGTCGGCTGCTGCCTGTAAAATTCACTGGAAGGTTTTCTTTTGTCATCCAAAGTATCGATATAAAAGGCAATCCAAGCAGGTAATCTACCGTAATGCGACAGTGCCTTAAGGACGGTGACATTTTTTAAGTCGGAATTGGAATAGTCCGGTATAAGTTCCTCAAAGGTATTATTCAAAGCAATTTTGCCCTCCTCCTCCATTTTCATTACCATGGGCAAGGTTGCCAATATCTTGGTTATGGAAGCCAAATCATAAATATGGTCCGGGGTTATTTTTTCGTTCGAATCATAGGTGGGCTTTCCAAACCCTTTGTTGTAAATAACTTTTCCTTTTCTGGCAACAACAATCTGTGCTCCAGGAAACATTAAGGAGTCGATTCCATTTTTAACCATCTCATCCACTCTTGCCAATTTGCTGGAACTTATTCCCACCCTTTCCGGAAAACTATATCCCAACCGCTTCAAAGATTCCAACTGAATGGATGTATTCACTGGAAAGTCGGCATGGGAGCTAACAGGCAAAATCCCTTTGGCCGGAAGGGCTCCAAAGATCACCTGCGCCGTTTTTTCTTGGGCCAATTTACTATTCTGGTATCCAACGACCACCGCGTCTATACTTTCAAAAATCGGCACGTCTAAAAGGGCATAGGGTTTTGCAAATACGGCCAATATAAGATTGGAAGTACGTTCCCTTGCTATTTCCCCTAACCAGGAGAGTTCGTTTTTGGTAAATTTATAGGCCTTCCAAGGGCTTTCGTTACTCTTGTGCAGACCAACGATTACCAGATTGTAATTACTTAACTTTTGCTTCAAGGTCGCTACATCCTTAGCGTTGATCTGTGTTACGGTAGCATATTTATTCAATTCCTTTAGAAAAGGATCACTTTCGGCATCCCCAAATTTCACATAAGCAATTTTCTTGTTTTCCAACTTTTTGATCGCCAATAAGGAAAAGTCATTTTTCACCACTGTGATGGCATTCTCAATAGCCTCTTCGTAAAGCAGATCATCCTCCAAGGAATTTAGATCTTCATATAGATTTTTGATATCTATGGGCCTATAATTGTGAAGGCCCACCTTGTACTTTGCCATTAGTATTTTCTTCACGGAAGTAGCCAATCTATTTTCCGTTATCCTTCCTTTATTATAGGCTTCCATAAGTTTGGACTTGGCTTTGGCAACATCCAAAGGCATTAATAGGATATCGTTCCCTGCCAAAAATGCGGACAGCTCCACCTCGCCTTCCTTGGCAAAATTGGATACTCCCTTCATGTTTAGTGCATCGGTGAATACCAATCCCTTAAAGTTAAGCTGTTCCTGTAATACATCCCCAATAATCTGTTCGGATAGTGATGATGGGTAACCTTCTTTTATTTCCAGGCTCGGCACACTTAAATGTGCAACCATTACACTACTTAGTCCCTCCTTAATCAGTTTTCTATAGGGATATAATTCTATACTGTCCAATCGCTCCCTTGTGAAATCTATTACCGGTAAGGCTTTGTGCGAATCCACTGCTGTATCCCCGTGTCCGGGAAAATGCTTCCCACTAGATAATACTCCCGCTTTTTCCATGCCCTTCATAAAGGAAATCCCTTTTTGGGCCACGTTTTCGCGGTCCTCACCAAAGGATCGATTCCCAATTATTGGATTACGAGGATTAATATTGATATCGATATCAGGGGCAAAATTAATGTGCACTCCCAATCTTTTTGCGTGTTTGCCGATCCGGTTTCCTACCCTTTCCACTAGGGAATTATCTTTTATGGCCCCCAAGGTCATATTCCATGGGAAGGCATAGGTAGAATCCAATCTCATGGCCAGACCCCATTCCGCATCCATACCTATCATGAGGGGAACTTTCGCATTCTTTTGAAATTCATTGGTCAATAGCGCCTGGCGAACGGGACCGCCCGTGGAAAAAATAACTCCCCCAATATGTTGATCCTTGATCAACTTTTTTGTTTTTTCCGTACTGGCCTTATCCTGATCCGAAGTAACCATAACCATGAACAGCTGTCCCAATTTTTCATCGAGGGACATTTGACCATAGGTGGTCTCTACCCAGTTACGTTGAACCAAAGTATCCTTGGTAACCAAAGGGTTTATTTGACCTTGTACAGTGTATATTGATATTGAAAATAGTAATATTAGGTAAATTATGCGCATAAAAAAATCCATCTCTGATGGTAACTAAGAATTATTTGAATTATTTCACTTATTCGAATAACAGCCTAAATCTATGGTTGAGCTGTATTTTCAACCAGGGCAGCTTACATAAAACGACCGTGCCAGCTTTCTTCAGCCGGTACTTCCCAATGATTCTGGTATTCGTGTTTATTGGTCACCAAATTATTAAATACAATGGTGTTCTTGGAAACGGCTTTTTGCTTGGCCATTTTTTTGAAGTCGACCAAGGGTTTGTAAGCCACAAAATCGCCCTGTTTATATGAAACATTCATTTTATCCAACAGTTCCACCTTGTATTTTTGCTCCAGTTGCTGAATAAAGCGTACGGAAGCATCTATGGAACACCCTGTAGCAGCGTTGAGGGTTTGGTCCAATGCAAGGACAATAAACCTGTTATACCTAATTTCATAGCCAGCACGCAAATCGCTCCCATGGGCGGTCCACTCTGCAATGAAGGCATCCAGTTCCTGTCTTAGTTGCTGTAATTCTTCTTGTGAAAAACTTCTACTGGCCTGAAAGATCCAAACTCTAGATTCATCCGGTAATGTGTTAAATTCTACGAGCATTTATTAAATTTTTAATGTTCACCCAAACGATTCTCCAATTAATATTATCGTTCGGTTCTATTCTACCTGGTTCCGATCTTGGTCTGTCTAATTCTAAAGTGTGGTTATTTACTTTTATTTTGTAATCTCCGTTTTATCCATTCTTGGTAATCCGGGGATATTGGGCTAATCGTTAAGACGAATTTACAAATCCTCTGCACTGGCAATCAATTCGGCAATATCCATTACAGCCACAGTGGCTTCTTTTTCCTTATTTTTCACTCCATCTGTCAACATAGTGTTGCAAAACGGGCACCCGGCGGCAATTATTTCCGGTTTAATGTCCAGGGCCTGTTCTGTGCGCTCAATATTAATATCCTTACTACCCTTTTCCGGCTCCTTGAACATTTGGGCACCACCGGCACCACAACACAATCCACGTTTTTTACAATTTTTCATTTCTACCAATTCGGCATCCAACTTGCGAATCAGATCCCGTGGAGCTTCGTATACATTATTGGCCCTCCCCAAATAGCACGGGTCGTGAAAAGTAATTCTTTTCCCCTTAAACTTACCACCTTCCATACTGATACGGCCTTCATCCAGCAACTGTTTTAGGAATTGGGTATGATGTACCACCTCGTAATTACCTCCAAGGCCCGGATATTCATTTTTTATGGTATTAAAACAATGAGGGCAGGCCGTTACTACCTTCTTTACCGCATAGGCGTTTAAAACTTCTATATTGGTCACTGCCTGCATTTGAAACAAGAATTCGTTACCGGCCCTTTTGGCAGGATCTCCCGTACAGCTTTCTTCGGTACCCAAAACAGCAAAGCTAACATTGGCCTTGTTCAAAATCTTGACAAAGGCCTTGGTTATTTTTTTTGCCCGATCATCAAAACTTCCGGCACAGCCCACCCAAAACAATACTTCCGGTTGTTGACCTGCTGCAAAAAGTTCTGCCATAGTAGGCACTCTCAATTCATTTTCCATGATAACGGTAATTTCTTTATGACTCCTTGGACCAATTAAGCCTATCCATTTGGTTGAATGGCCATGGTGCTCCATTATTTTCAATATTGCCCATCATATTATTTAAGTCCGACGGTGCGGCCGATTGCTCCATAACCAAATATTGACGCATATCCATAATAATGGACAAAGGGTCTATACTAACGGGACAGGCCTCAACACAAGCATTACAGGAGGTACAGGCCCAAAGTTCCTCATGGGTTATATAATCTCCCAACAATTGTTTTCCATCTGCAACGAACTCTCCTTTATTGGCATCAATATTCTTGCCAACTTCTTCCAGCCTATCCCTAGTGTCCATCATAATTTTTCGAGGGGATAATTTCTTGCCCGTTTGATTGGCAGGACACTCACTGGTACAGCGACCACATTCCGTACAGGTATACGCATTCAATAATTGCACCCATTTCAGGTCCATTACATCCGATGCGCCAAATTTTTCAGGTACCGTTGCATTCCCATCGGGTGCAGCAAATGGGTCCGCAGTAGGATCCATCATAAGTTTAACCTCCTTGGTCACGGCCTCCAAATTATCGAACTGTCCCTTGGGTCGTAACTTTCCAAAATAGGTATTCGGGAAAGCCAGCAAAATATGTAAGTGTTTGGAATAATATAAATAATTCAAGAACATTAAAATACCTACAATATGTAACCACCAAGCCGATCTTTCTATCCCTATGACAGAGGAAACGGACATTTCCTGAAACATGGGAGCTATAAACTGGCTCACAGGAAAAGCCCCTGCTTTGGTATAATGCGCCACGTTCATTTGCTGCAATTGATAATCAGCCGCGTTCATAGTCAGAAAAAGTATCATCAGGATCAATTCTATATAAAGAATTAAATTTCCATCTTTTTTTGGCCAACCCTTCATCTCGGGGTTGAGGAATCTCCTCACCTTAATAAGGTTTCTGCGGATCCAAAAAATAACCACCGCTACAATGACCAACAAGGCCAGTATTTCGAATGATCCGATTAAAAAAATATAAAATCCTCCCAGAAAGGCAAATATCCTATGAGTTCCAAAAAGACCATCTATAATGATCTCCAATACTTCAATATTAATAATAATGAAACCTAGATAAACTATGATATGAAGAATTCCAGGTATGGGCCGTACAACCATTTTGGTCTGTCCCAGTGCGATCCTGAACATATTGTTCCATCGTTGCGATTTATTATCACTGGTGTCGGCGGCTTTGCCCAATTTAATATTACGGGCCAGCTTTTTAATATTTTTTGCAAAAAATCCAATTCCCGCAAAAAGTATAATTGCAAAAATAATATTAGGAATATAATCCATATTGTGATTCTCTATTTTTCAGCCGGATCTTCTTCAGGAATGGCGTAGTCTATTTGTTTTTTACCAAATACAGAAACATTTACATAACGTTTTGGATTTAGGCGAAAATCCTGCAATAGCAAATCCAATTCCCTAGAGGCGTCGGCTAGATTGTTATAAAGCGCTTTGTCGTTTACCAATTTTCCCAAGGAACCCTCACCTCCTTCTATTTTCTCCATCATAGCATTAATTTTCCCCATGGTGGATTCAAGTCCTTTTATCGTCTGGCCCAATCCGGCATTGGCCAATGTATCCGAAAGTTTGCTAAAGTTATCGGTAATGGTCCCCAAATTAGTGATTGACTTGTCCAGATCATCCTTGTTCTCCGATAGGATTTGGTTTAAGGAATTAGCGCTTCCCTGAAAACTTTTCACCAATAGGTTCAATCCAGCAATACTTTCCCGTAAGTCCGTTTTGGTTTTTGGATCCAAAATATCATTAAAGTTCATCAACAAAGAATCTGCATTGGTTACCGCTCCTTCTACTTTCATTTGCAAGGGTGTCAGGCGTTGCTGTACCAATTCCGTAAGGCCTGGTCTGGTACTGGATGGCAGTGTATCCCCTGATTTTGCCATGTCGGCACCGTCAAAAACGGGCTTTATCTGTATTCCCTTTCCTCCTATGATTCCCGTGTCGTACAATTCCGCACTACTGTTTTTGGAAAAAGAGAAGCTATTGTCTACCGTAAAGGTGACCAATAGATTCCCAGAGGCATCATTAAATCTTATGTCGTTTACCGTACCTACCGAGAAACCGTTGATGGTAACCTGGGTGCCGGATTGCAAACCTCCCACATGATGATATACCGCATAGAAAGTTTTGCTATTATCAAAAAGAGGTGTGGATTTTAAATAACTAAAACCAAGTATGAATAAAAGGATACCCCCCAAGACTATAATACCCGTTTTTATTTCCCTAGATATTTTCAAAAGCTTTTATTTTCAGTTCCTAACAAAATTAGAAATAATTTTTAGAAGAGTGACTATTATTCAGAAACGTATTTAAGTGCCTCCGTTTCAGAAATACGCACCCCATCCTTATAAGCTACGATATAGGATGTATTATACCCTTTGGCATCTGCGTTGCTCTTAAGAAGTGTGGCTTGGAAATGGGAATCCGTATTCCCGTACATATAGCGATATAAATTTTTGTAAGGCTCTTTGGACAAGGTATTCAACCCTTTAAAATTCTCCGAATGCAATGGAATATTTTTTGAACTTGCAAAAATTTGAACCTTAAAAATAATATTTTCAGATTTCTTGGTCTCGCTTTCAACTGCCTTGGGTTCCTCTTTCTTAATTGGTTCCTTTACTATTTCCTTGGTAGTATTATCCGCTTCATTCTTTACCACTAACACTGTCTTGGGAATATTCTTTACAGGTTTTTGCTCTAGCACCAATTGTTCAGATTTCTTTTCCCCTGAATTGGCCACAGATTTTTCGGCCGATTTCTTAACCTCCCCCTGCTTTGGTTCAGGGGCTACAGGGGTATTGTTCATAGCTATCTGATCCGAACCCGAAATCATCTCGCCCTTATAGGCTAAAATAGCATCGGCAATGGCCTTGCCCATTTCATTATGTCCTTTTGGAGAATTCAAATAGGCCCCTTCATCCTTATTCGTCAAAAAGCCGGTTTCTACCAAAACGCTGGGCATAAAGGTCTGGTGGAGAACTATAAAACCTGCTTGCTTCACTTTTCTATCCGTTCTCTTCAATTTTTTTGAAAAATTATCCTGCATCAACTTGGCAAGGTTGATACTTTGATCCAGAAACTCCTCTTGCATAATGGTGAGCCCAATGATGGATTCCGGGGAATTAATATCGTAGGCCGCATATCGACTCTCATAATTATCTTCCAGATAAATTACCGAGTTTTCCTTCTTGGCTATTTCAAAGTTTTGCTTATTGGCGTGCAACCCCAGAACAAAAGTTCCCGCCCCATGGGCATCGGAACTATGGGAATCACAATGCACGGAAACAAATAAATCCGCGTTGGCCTTATTGGCTATTTCACCTCTGCGGTACAAATCCACAAAAGTATCGTCCTTACGCGTATAGATAACCTTGATATTGGGGTTCCTTTCCAAAATTTCCCCTACTTTTAGAACAATCTTCAAGGCTATATTTTTTTCCAAATATCCGTTCCCCAAATTGCCAGGATCATGTCCTCCATGCCCTGCATCCAAAACCACGACAAATGTTCCGTCATTGTCATCGGTCTCCATATTTTTATCAAAAGAGGTCAGGAAAAATGTTAAAATTATAAATGGAATAATATAAAACCGTTTCATATTCATATAACTAGAGATAATTTGATCTTTTAATTAGGTTAAATTTATTGCAATACCCTACAAGCGGAACAAAAAATATATGTAAGTTTGAACCCAAAATGTAGCTAAACCGTTACAAAAATAGGATATATAGCTTTGCAATCAAATAAACATCATGTACTTTTCCTATTGCTCCTATTATTTGGTGCATTTACTGCATCTGCCCAAGAAGATCAAATCAAGCCCCTGCCCATTGTTGCTTTTAGAGATACTATAAAAGCTCCCCTTTTGCCCGATCCCAAATTGCAGGATACCCTTTTAACAGATACTACAAAAGTAGACTCTTTAAACGGTAAAAAGCCGCTTCTTCTGGACAAAATAAAATACAAGGCCAAGGATTACGTGAAGATGAGTCAAAAAGATCAAAAAATATATCTTTATAACGAAGCCGAACTCTATTATCAGGATACCGAATTAAAGGCCGGAATCATTATAATGGACTATATAAAAAATGAAGTCTATGCCGGGCGCATCAAAGATTCTCTAGGGAATTATACGCAATTGCCTTTTTTTAAACAGGGAACAAATGAGGTGATCCCAGACTCCATACGGTTTAATTTTGATTCCCAAAAAGCAATAATTTGGAATTCCCGAACTGAACAACAGGCCGGATTGGGTCAATTGGGCAGCGATGCCATGAAGGTCTATGCCGAGATAACCAAAAAAGAAAACGATTCCGTTTATTTCCTCAGCGAAGGCAAGCTTACAACCTCCAAGGATACTGTAAACCCAGATTATTATATCCGTGTAAAAAAAGCCAAATTTGTACCCCAAAAGAAGGTTATAGCCGGATTTAGCAACCTATATATAGCCGATGTACCAACCCCCGTGGCACTTCCTTTTGCATATTTTCCTTTAACCGTTGGCAGAACGGCAGGAGTAATGATGCCTACATTTGGTAGTGACCCTACCAGGGGATATTTTTTGCAGAACGGGGGATACTATATTCCCATAAACGATTATGTAGATATTACCTTGACCGGCGATCTATATGCCAATGGTAGTTATGGACTTAGATCCCAATCCGTATATAGCAAAAGATATAAGTATAGGGGAAATGTGAATTTTAGATATGAAAATCTAGTAACAAGTCAAAAAGGATTTAGTGATTACAGTAGATCCACCATTTACAATATTCAGGTCTCACATGCCCAAGATGCAAAAAGCAACCCAAATTCCAGGTTTCAAGCCTCGGTAAACCTTGGTAGTAGTTCCTACTATAGGAATTCCTTGTTGCAGCAGAACCTACCGAACACCCAGGTAAACAATTTATCATCCTCCATATCCTACTCCAAGACGTTCCCCGAATATCCTTCCGTAAACCTAAGTTTAACGGCCACGCATAACCAAAATACCAATACCGGGGTAGTGGATGTAACCTTGCCTACCCTGCAAGCCAGTATGGAGCGTATATTCCCTTTTGCGCCACGCGAAGGCATTAAAAAGGGTATCATTCAAAATGTAAACTTTCAATACAACCTCAACGCCAGAAATAGTATTTCTACAACGGAAGAGGATTTTTTAACAAGTAGAATGTTCGAAAATTCCCGTTTCGGTGCCAGAAGTACCATTCCCCTAAGCACCAATTTCAAAGTAGCCAAACATTTTAGCGTAAGTGTAGGTGGCTCCTATGAGGATGTTTGGGCCATAGAAACCTATCAGCGGGGCTATGATCTGGACACAAAAAGGGAAGTTGTCACGGATACCATCAATGGATTTGACCGCTATGGCACCTATAATTTTAGCGCCAGTATCGGTACCACCTTGTACGGTTTGGTAAACTTTGGAGAGGATAAAAAAATTCAGGCCATACGGCACGTTATGCGTCCCTCCATTAGTTATGGCTATACGCCTTCATTCGATCAATATTATGACAGCTATATTGGTGCCGATGATGAATTGGAATTATATAGCAGGTTTGAAGGCACCTTAAACGGCGCTCCGGGCCTAAACAAGTCCAGTTCAATGAGCTTTTCCTTGGGCAACCAATTTGAAGCGAAGGTGCGCGACAAAGATTCCACGGCCACTAAACCGAAAAAAATATCGCTTCTAAGCAACCTTAACCTCTCAACCGGCTATAATTTTGAGGCCGATTCCTTAAAGCTAAGTCCCCTGAACCTCAGTGGAGGAACCAACATTCTCAACAATAAAATGGCCATTAACTTTGGTGCCAGTCTGGACCCCTATGCCATAGATAATAATGGAACCCGCATAAACACCTTTAATGTGGACAATGGCGGAAGCCTATTGAGGCTTACCACAGCAAGAGCCAACCTAAGCTATTCGCTAAGCAGTGAAACTTTTGGAAAAAAGAAAGACGAAAAGAAGGAGGACGATAAAGATGAATACGATTATGTAGCAGCAAGCGGTGGCAGGGATGACGACCTTTTTGGAAGGGCCAACGACTTTAACGAGAATAGGCCTGAAGATGAAAGGGATAAGGATTCCGGAGACGTGGAAAACCCAGTGTATGGCACAAAATTGCCTTGGGATCTAAGATTGGCATACGCCGTAAACTACAGCAATTCCAATAGACAAAACACCATTGGTAGCCATTCCTTAATGTTTTCCGGAAACATTCAACTTTCCCCGAGATGGAAAATAGGTGGTTCTTCCGGTTATGATTTCAAAAATAAAGGATTTACCCTAACCCAACTCCGGTTCGAAAGGGACCTTAAAAGTTTTAGAATGAACTTCAACTGGACACCCTTTGGTACGTACAAACGCTGGTATTTCTTTATTGGAATTAAGAGCTCCTTACTAAAAGACCTTAAATGGGAAAATAGGAGCAAAGCCAACTAATTAAATATTGGTCATGGGAGATTTGCCCAGTCAAGAAGCCCATTGATGACCAAAATTTCAAGGTGTACACTAAGGTGTTTATACCGCTTCCGGTGTTTAACCTATTGACCATTATCGGACCCTTTTTACCCTAATGCCAAGAAATGTACTTAAACTGCCATACATATTACAGCCTTCGATTCGGAACCCTATCCGAGGAGGAATTACTGGAATTGGCAAGAAAGAACCATATAGATCAATTGGCACTTACCGATATCAACAACACTTCGGCTGGATTGAACTTTGTAAGAAAGGCTCAGGAAAAAGGCATTAAACCTATCCTTGGAATCGATTTCAGAAACGGGGTAGATCAGTGTTTTATTGGTTTGGCCAAAAACAACGACGGATACCAGGAATTGAACAATTTCTTGTCCGAACATTTGCACGATGACAAAAAAATTGCTTCTAGAGCCCCTATTTTCAAGCATGCTTTTGTAATATATCCTTTCGAACAAGTATTACTGAATAAACAGGACTCTTTTTTGGAGCATGAGTTCATAGGCATATCTATTAATAATCTAAGAAGGTTACCCTTTAGTAAAATAATGGATCACAAAGACAAATTAGTGGTTCAACAAGCGGTTACTTTTCGCAATAAACGCGATTTTAACGCTCACCGACTACTACGTGCCATTGACAATAACATCCTCCTAAGCAAATTGCCCAAAAATCAGGAAGCCGATCCCGAAGAAAAAATGCTTTCCAAAAATGATCTGTTATCCGCTTTTTCCGAGTATAAATTTATTTTGGAAAACACCGAACAATTAATGCAGTCCTGCAATATCTATTTTGATTTTTCCGAAAATAGAAAACCACAAAACCTTATCTCATACCTTGGTGATACTAAAAAGGACGAGGCTCTCTTGGAAAAATTATGCCAAAAAGGTTTACCTGAAAGGTACAAACATATCAAAATAGGTCCGGAAATACTGGAGCGGCTCCAAAAGGAATTGGACTTGATAAAAAAAATGGGCTTTGTGTCCTACTTTCTCATTAATTGGGATATTGTTTCCCATGCTAAAAAACAGGGCTTCTTTTATGTGGGCCGGGGAAGTGGCGCCAACAGTATAGTGGCTTACCTTCTCCATATTACCGATGTAGACCCCATTGAACTGGACCTGTATTTTGAACGCTTCATTAACCTGTACCGTGTAAACCCTCCCGATTTTGACCTGGACTTTTCATGGAAAGACCGCGAAGCCATGACCCAATATATCTTTGAGCGTTTCCCCAACGTTTCACTCTTGGGTACCTATGTTACTTTTCAGGAAAAAGGAGTTGTGCGCGAACTGGGTAAGGTATTTGGACTACCCAAGGAGGAAATAGACATACTATGCGACAGAAAATATAATGTTTCCGAATTGGATGAAGTGGCTTTATTGGTTCTTAAGTACGGGCAACTAATCCAAGGAATGCCCAATTATTTAAGTATCCATGCCGGGGGCATCCTTATCACCGAAAAACCCATTCATCATTTTTCTGCCACCCACCTCCCTCCCAAGGGCTATCCAACCACACAATTCGATATGGTGATAGCAGAGGATGTAGGCCTCTTTAAATTTGACATCCTATCCCAACGCGGTCTGGCCAAAATTGAAGAGACCTTGGAAATAGTAAGTTATAACCAACCATCCGAAATTGGCAGCATAGATATCCATGACATTGTACGGTTTAAGAACGACCCCATCATCAACAACTTGGTAAGGAGCGCCCAATGTATGGGGTGCTTTTACGTTGAATCGCCTGCTATGAGAATGTTGCTGAAGAAATTGGAGGTAGATAATTACTTGGGATTGGTAGCCGCGAGTTCCATAATACGCCCCGGAGTGGCCAAAAGTGGGATGATGCGCGAATATATATTACGCCATCGAGACCCACAACGGGCCAAAGAAAGGGCACATCCGGTAATGCTGTCCATTATGCCAGAAACCTATGGCGTAATGGTGTATCAAGAAGATGTAATTAAGGTAGCCCATTATTTTGCCGACCTCACCCTGGGCGAGGCAGATGTCCTGAGACGAGGTATGAGTGGTAAGTTTCGCTCTAGGGATGAGTTCCAAAAGGTGAAGGATAAGTTTGTGGACAATTGTAGAAAAAAGAGCTATGACGATAAGCTGATTTTTGAAATATGGGACCAGATCGCAAGTTTTGCCGGCTACGCCTTCGCCAAGGGCCATTCGGCCTCCTATGCCGTTGAAAGTTATCAAACCTTATTTCTAAAAGCGTATTATCCTCTAGAATATATGGTGGCCGTGCTGAACAATGGAGGCGGCTTTTACAGTGCCGAATTCTATATCCACGAAGCACGCATGCTGGGAGCCAATATAAATTCTCCCTGTATAAACAAAAGCTTTATGGCCAATTGTATTTATGGAAAAGATATATACCTCGGGTATATGTACCTCAGGGATTTGGAAGAAAAAGTAGTAGAGCATATTATAACTGAAAGAAACTCCAATGGCCCATTTTTGTCGTTGACCAATTTTCTGGATAGGGTCTTTATATCCATAGAACAATTGAGTATCCTTATCCGTATCGGCGCCTTTGGATTCACAGGGGTCAATAAGCACGAACTTCTTTGGCAAGCCCATCTATCACTATCCAAAAATACCAAATTGGACCACCCCAAATTGTTTAATGCCTCCCAGCAACATTTCGAAATCCCAAAACTATACGCCACGGACCTGGAAATGGCTTTTACCCAATTGGAACTTATGGGGTTTACCCTATGCAGCCCGTTCGATATTTTGGCGGAACCGCCCAGCAACACCCTTGGAAAAAGAGATCTGGAGTCTTATCTAGGTAGGAATATTGACATATACGGTTATCTGGTAACCGTAAAAAATACAAGGACCCACCAAGGAACCCGTATGAATTTTGCCACCTTGGTAGATCAACATGGGGAAGTTTTTGACACTGTACTTTTTCCACCCATAGCCGCAAAATATTTCTTCAGGGGAAGAGGTATTTATCGGTTTTATGGAAAAGTGGTCAGTGAATTTGGCTTCCTGAGCATAGAAGTCTTAAAAATGCAAAAACAGGATTATATTCCGGACCCTAGATATGCCGATATGAAAACAAGTGTCTTAAGACAAAATTCCAAAAATAAAAGGTATTGAACCTAGATCCCACCGAAAAAAGGCGGGATCTATCCCCGATCATCAACCATAGACTATATGATAAGGTTCATAATTCTCGGGAATTTCCTAATAAATTGGTATCATCCACCTGGGCATTCCCTGTAACCCATCGCATGCATATCACTAAAATTTATTTAATATTACACTTAACAACTGGTTCCGAAAAGATAATTTCCCGAGAGTATTCCTATAAAAAGTATTTTCACTAGATTGGAGCCAACAAATCAATCGAACAAAGAAAACCTTAAAATTACCATGTCTTGTTTTTGTAATCGGTCCGGCTTATGAGGAAGCGTATAGAAGCAACATTAGGACAGGATATCCCCTATCTGGATTCGGCTGGGAGCAAACTACTCTTGATTGGCTTTATCTGTTTATATTCTTTCATTTTCATAAACATTTACGCCCCTTACAATATAAATAAATGGGGCAAAAATTATTATGCAGAATTTATCCTTATTGGCTTTAGCGTGCTAATCTTCAGTCAGTTTATAATCCGTACTTCCCTGGGGCCCAAAAGATTTAAAATTTATAGCTTGTTACCATGGGGTCTTATGGAAATGGGCTTAATGGCCCTTATATTCGATCTTGTCTATAGTCCGCCAGCGAGAACAACACAGGAACAGATTTCGGAATATTTAATTACGTTTAAACAAATAGGTTTTGTAGTAGTGGTACCATATACCCTTTTTTTATGGTATGCCCAGCTCCTGCAAAAATTATCCTCGTTTAAAGAGGAAATACAATTTAAAACCAAAAGTACCAATGCAGAAGGAAACAATGCATTGTTGATTTTGAATGGAGAGAACAATAAGGTAGTATTGGCCATTAAATATAAACAGCTATTATATATACAATCCGCAGGCAATTATTTGGAATTTTTCTATTTCACAGGGGAAAAAATCAACAAGGAACTCATTAGAATGAGTTTCAAGGAACTGGAGGAAATCATTGAGGACAACAAGCTAATCCGCATCCATAGATCCTATATGGTCAACACAGTACATATCAACACCGCAAAGAAAACCAAAAAGGGATATCTCTTAAGTATCCAACATGTGCCAGAAGAAAAAATTCCGGTTTCCCTGGGGTATAAGATCGAGTTTGAAAAAGCCCTCCAATCCAAATAAACGCCCTTTTAATCCCAAATAGGGATATTTCATCACAAAAGAACAATAAAATAACAGGGAGTTGGAACCCCATGGTTAATTTGTGCCAACATAAATTATTTGTCAAACTTGATCAGAGGCGTGGCCGCATCTGATTTTTGTCAATATTAGGATTTTTGGTTCAAACAAGGTAAATTAACGTGAGTTCGACTTAAGAAATGGGTGTTTTATATTGCAGGAAAAGCAGAAAATTGGTATATTTAAGTTATTGACATTCAAATATTTAACCAATTATCTGCTTATGATTTCTACCG
>NZ_JASWIM010000040.1:0-48575 GCF_030291335.1 Arenibacter flavimaris | reverse complement strand
ATGCCAAAGTAAAGGCTTTTAGATCACAATTTAGGGGAGTCAGGAATACGGAATACTTCTTATATCGCTTGATTAAATTATATTCTTAAAATGGTAAAAACCCAGATTTCGGACTTGATCCCAAAAACACCCGTAGTAAACCGGACAAAATGAGTCTAGGATGACAATAATGGATTTTCAACCACAATGGACTATGTAGACTGAAATTAACAATTGAATTCAATTTTGGTGAAGTTTTCCCAAATTATTAGGCAATAACCTTATGCCCTTCGGGGAAGGGACGGTAGGCATAATATTGAAGCACTTCCTCAATGGCAGCCTTCATGGCCTTGTTGATAGGAAGAATACTATTGCCCATCCTAAAATCTATTTGATTCAGATTCATGTAATAGTCTGTAAAAATAGGCACATAGAGTCCATTTTTCATAGCTTCCTGAGCATTCACATAACGCTCGGCCTGATTCTCTTTAATAATTTTACAGGTAGCCAAACGGAGTTGCCCCAACTTGTCCCTACTTGCCCCATATCCAAACAGTCGGCATATTAGTCCTCGATACTTGTAATCACCACAGCTGCCGCTATTACTATCCAATACAGAAAGTGGCCTGTACAAATGGCATAGAGAACTGCTATTGGCCCTTAATTCCTCCAAGGTAGATTCTGCCTTCCCATTTAAAAAAAGATTGAAAGCCCATGGCAAAAATTCCAAAGGGGAAGCATCAATATCCGGGTGGGTACAACATTTGCCGCAGCCTGCTTTACAACCAAGTCCGGTTTGGGATTGAAAAATAGCTATCTCCCTATCCAAACCATCGAATAATGTCTCAACTGCCTTAACCCTACTTTCCATGGACATTAATTTTTACGCGAATGTACGCCAATAAAGGAATCGTACAACAATTATTTAATATCATTACTGTCCCATTAAAATCTAAAATAGTTCTTTGAAATATTTGAAATATAGTTAGTTACAGAGGTTTTTCGATTAAACGGATTTCAATTTTAACTTTTGCAATTCTTATACAGATTTGCAATGCATAAAGACAAATTCGTTTTCTCACAGCTTGTTTCCTTTTTGGATAGAAATAAGTTCAATTATATTGTTCGTACCTATCGGGGGGATAAATATGTGAAACACTTCACCTGCTGGAACCAGTTGCTCGCTTTGATGTTCGGCCAGCTCTCCAATCGTGAAAGCCTTAGGGATCTGGTAATCGCACTTGATGCCCACCGATCCAAATGTTATCATTTGGGAATGGGGAAGAATGTCTCTAAATCATCTTTGGCAAGGGCCAATCAGGACAGGGATTACCATATCTTTGAGGAGTATGCCTACTATTTGGTAAATCAGGCCAGAGAAACCAGAACTACCAACATCTTCGATCTGAGTGGCCACGTCTATGCTTTCGATTCGACAACGATCGACCTGTGTCTTTCCGTATTCTGGTGGGCAAAGTTCAGAAGGAGAAAAGGTGGCATCAAAGTACACACCTTGTATGATGTGGAAACACAGATACCGGCATTTTTTCATATTACCGAAGCTTCAGTACACGACTCAAAGGTTATGAAAGAAATTCCTTATGAACCAGGGTCCTACTATATATTTGATCGAGCCTATAACAACTTTAAGATGCTGTATAAAATCCATCAGATAGGTGCTTACTTTGTGATCAGGGCAAAGAATAACCTGCAGTACAGATCCATCAAGTGGAAACGCAGATTGCCCAGGAACGTGCTTTCAGATCTGACCATTGGGTTGACTGGATTTTACCCAAAGCAGTACTATCCTGGGTCACTGCGGCTTGTCAGATACTGGGATGAACTACAACAACGGGAGTTCGTCTTTTTGACCAATGCTACTCACATCTCAGCCCTACAGGTTGCTGAACTTTATAAGAACCGCTGGCAGGTAGAGCTGTTCTTCAAATGGCTGAAACAACACCTTAAAATCAAAAAGTTCTGGGGTACTACCGAGAATGCCGTGCGAATCCAGATCTATGCCGCCATCTGCACCTATTGTTTGGTGGCCATCGTTCAGCACGATATGAAACTGGAGAGAAGTACTTATGAAGTGCTGCAGATATTAAGCATCTCCCTGACCGATAAAACGAACCTTCGGGAACTCTTTAGCAAAACTAAATTTCAAAATGACAAAGAACGAAATAGGCTTAATGGGCCAAATTTATTTAATTTTTAAAACGTCCCAATTTTAATGGGACACTAGTGATTTAATATGCCACACTAGGGGAAGCCAGCCCAAAAGAAATCATCCCTTTTCCTAAAAAATGAGTGATAAAGAACACTGGATCTTAATCCACCTTTTCCATTTCCATCCAAAATGGAAAGATGTTTTTATTATTTACCGCGTAAAATGGTAAAAGCTTGCCCGTCATTTTTGGAAAATATACCTTCTCCATCCGGATTATATCGGTATTTCCATTTTTATTCACCACTTGTCTAACAAGGGTATTGGCTTCCAAAACCATTTTGCCATGGGCCACTACCGGGTTAACAAACTTAAATGTTATATTGTAGAAACCTTCTTCAATATCGGTATCCCAATAACCATAAATTTCCTCTTGATTCCAAATCCCCCGTTCCCCACCAGCATCATTCCTATTTAAAATGATGGGATTCTCGTTTGGGGTACCGACCAAAATTTTAGGCGGATTCACTAGATTTTCAGAAATAATCAATTCATTATATATTTTATCCAATTCTTTTTTAAGATCTATGGCCAATGCCTTATTCTCCTTTACCACATTGGTTTGTTCATATGGATCCTTGCCAAGTTGATACAATTCAAAGTCGTCAATAGTGGCGTTATAGTCCGTTTTTCCCACCAGTTTATAGCCTTCTTTTTGAATGGCCATATTATTGTACAACTCGGGATACCGTCTGGACCAATAAAAAAATAAGGAACGATCGGCCCACTCCACTGGTTGCCCATTTATTAGAGGCACTAAACTTTTACCATCCACTATCCTGTCTTTGGGCATTTCCACATTGCAAATTTCGGATAAGGTAGGCAGGACATCCAAATGGGCGGTCATGGTTTCCACATCTTTGTTCCCTTTAAAAAGTGATGGGCACTTTAAATAAAAAGGCACCCTAATCCCACCGTTGTATACATCTCCCTTACGTCCCCGCATACCACTCACATATCTGGTCTGTTGTGGGCCGTTATCGGTCATAAATATTACAAGTGTATTTTCCGACAGTCCCAAGGCATTCAGTTTCTTAAAAAGTTTCCCGAGGTTATCATCTATATTATTTACCATGGCGTAGACCTTTCTAGCATCCTCCTTATCCTTTTCGCTCATTTCCGAAAAAGGCCTTCCGTCCTTTCCAAACCCAGCAGTAGGGTCTATGTCCTTATACTTTTGATAATAGGAATCCGGTACCTGTAAGGGGGTATGCGGGGCATTAAACGCCAAATAGCAGAAAAAAGGGGTTTCCTTATTTTTTTCAATAAAATTAATGGCTTGATCGGTAAAAACATCGGAGCAATAGCCATCATAGGATTCCTGCTGGTTGTTGTGCCAAAGGACAGGATCAAAATAACTTCTATCCCCTTTAAAATATGTAGTAATATCACCCACCTGCCCCATTCCTCCCGAAAGATGAATCACGGACTCGTCAAAACCTTGGTCACTGGGCCTACTTGGATAATTATCCCCTAAATGCCATTTACCAAAAGCACCGGTCGTGTAATTTGCCTGCTTCAACATCTCGGCTATGGTAACCTCATTGGAAGCCATTATGGCTCCCCCATTGTAAGTGTCCCTCATACCCGTCCGTAATGAATAACGTCCCGTCATCAAACTGGATCTAGTAGGTGCACAAACCGGGGAAACGTAAAAATTATTGAACCTAACGCTTTCACGTGCCAAGGCGTCTATGACAGGGGTTTTTACATGTGGATTTCCAGTAAACCCCAAGTCCCCGTACCCTTGATCATCCGTAATCACCAAGATTACATTGGGGCGTTGGTTAGACTGGGCTAAACCATAAAAAGTTGAAACAAAAAGTACTATTGGCAGTAAGATAAATACAATTTTAACCTTCATTGAATACTATTTTAGTTTGAGTTAATTGTGAAAATCAAAAATTTCCATTATCCCACTTGTCCGATTTCCGTTAAGAATTGGCTCCATGAAATTATTTCAACATTCTTTCTTATTTCCGGGTAGCTCCTTTCGCATTCCGCAATTTTAAAATCCAGAACTTTTTTAAAATTTTGACGCTCTTTTTCAGACAACAACTCTTTGATATCCTTATGGGGATTAATTATTTCCAAAGCCTCTATGGAAGAGTTCATTGTGGTTGGCACATCATAAAAAATTAAACTGTCTTGCAGTACTTTTTCTGAATTTCTCAACCTATCTATCGTTAAATTTCTATTGACCCCTAAAATTTCTTCCTGTTTAAATATTTCTTTATTGAATTTTGGTGTAAACTGATTTTGAACGGCTCCGTCCAAAGAATTGGGAATTACTATTTTCAACATAATATTCCCTTTGGCCTTAATTAGGGAATTGATTATTCTTAATTCTCTGTTCAAAGCTTCCATTGACATAATTTCTTCCAGTTTGTTTTTTTGCTCCAAAGAATCCAACAAAGAGAACCCTCTTAAGAAATTAATATTCTCCACAAATATCTTTATAAAATTATTGAAATAGCCGATCGCCAAAGTAGTTGAAGGCAAAAAGGTGATTTCTATGGTTTCAAGATTCAATAGGATTTCTTTTTTGATTTTTTCAACTGCTATTTTTAAATTACGATCCAAAATAGCGGAGGCTCCCTGGCTACCTAAACTGGAATCACTTTCGTAAGGATACAGGGAAATATAATTAGCGCTAGGGTCCAAATAACTACTGTCGTATGGATCTAACAAGTTTTCAATTATATCTGTAAAAAATAATTTAATAAAATCTGTAGTTCCTTTATCAAAAAGCACAAAGGTCTTCTTCGCTCCAATACGCCCTAGGAACATGCCAAATTCAAATACCACATTGTGTCTGGTCCCCAAGGTCATAGGCACAATTTCCTTACCTTGGTCATTTTTCACTACCCTGGTCTCACTAACAATCTTGTCTTCGGGAACAAATAAAAACATCGCATAATCATAGATATCCGTAAAGTTTTTAAGCCATTCCACATTGGACAATGCCCTCCCCGTAACTGGGTCTTCGCCCCGTTCACTGGAAGGTGTTTTTCCAAAAACTCCTTCATCCCATATATCAACTTCAAAAAGAGTGTCTCCAAAAAGCGATTTAACCTTTTCCGCGATATACAAAGATTCCCTTGAGGATCCAATGAAAATACTGGGTTTACCTAGTTCAAAATTTCTGATTTTTTGTTCAAGCTCTTTGACCGTTCCCTTTTGCAAGACCTGATGGGGTCTTTGATTTCTAAATTCCTCCCTAATTTCCATTCCCTATGTGAATTTGATTAAAAAATAATTGGGCTTTTTCCAGTATTTCTTGATTACTTGAAAATATCACCTTATAATGAAGGAAGGTGTTTTTTGCCTCCTCAAAAATATCTTTTGCCTCTTGGGAAGCTAAATATTTGGCTAAATATTTTTCTTTGTCCTCTTTAAGGAATTTTTGATATCCCATATCCAAAGCCTCTCTGAATTCAGTTTTTGAGACATCCACTTCTACCTGACGTGGATATGGGGGATATCCACCAATAGAACTTGAATCAAAAGCCAATCTTTCAAAGGCTTTACTATAAACCACATCCTTTTGGCCATAGACTATTCGTTTAATAGAAGTCATGGTCATCATCCCGGCACACATAATACAAGGCTCCAAAGTAGTATACATGGTAAAATCGGTTAAATCAAATCGCTTGGTTTTATCCAGATAACCAATAATAGTCCTTACCTCCCCATGCTGGGTAGCGTTATCCGTAGAATTAATACAATTTAAACCAAAATGTACTGGATTATTGTTTTCATTTACCAGCAAGGCACCAATATTATAACCTCTTCTTTTACTACGCTCAATAGAATCGGGTTGCCAATCTTTGGCCACGATTGCATAAGCCAGAAGACTAAATATAGCGTCTATTTCCTGTTGGATTTCTAATGAATTTCCTTTTTCAACCTCTTTAACAATATCATTTTTTTGAATGCCTTTGCCCATTATCTTAAATTGTACCTGTCTAAATCCATGTTTAAGTTTCACTTATAAATTTAAAGTAATCCGAATACTTTAAATAATATTCCAACAAAAAGTAATAAGATAAATGGAAAATAAAACCAGCTTAAGGCCTTTGCCCACATCCCTTTGAGCACATTTTTTCCGTCCCTTCCCATGTTGGCAGGCGTTAAATCATATTGTGTCCGATTTAAGGATTTCGGGTCGGAGATTGCGGTATTATAAATCTGTCTAAATAACCGCTCCTGTTTTAAATAGTAGGCATCCAACCACCAAAAAGGAATTAATATTCCTATCATCAATAATAAATAGTAAATACCGCTAGCACTACCCAGTATGGTATCCTTACCAAATGCAGCTAAGGCCGACATTAAGGTCATTGCCCATCCTTTGATTAAAAAGGAATTGTTGGCCATTCTATTTATTACGGATTGTATCAAATCCAATTCCTTGTGTAAATTGTCATGCTTTTCCATTTCCATAATGTATATCCCTGAAAATTAAAGTAAATTTTTATACCTAAATGGTAGGCTTTAGTTTAGTTAAGGTTTGGCAATACAAGATAAGAAATTGTATTTCAACCGAACTTCATTATTTATCAATATCTATTTCTCTCGGATGCCATTTACTGGAATAATTTTTAATACTTAAGAACTAGTAGCAAAATTTTTAACTATAACGCTCCAATAAAAGGTACAATTTTAATAACCGCCAAATTAGCATCTATATAAAACATTATGATATAATTGATTAGCACGTCAAAATGGAAATCGGCAAATACAATAGTGTCCCGTAGCTTTGGTTGGGCCTTTTCACCATAGCATATACAAATAAATACGAGGGAACAATAGACCGTGCATACTTGTAAATTACGTTGATAAGTATTTAAAACATTATGAAAAGGAAGCTAAAACACCTAATTCCCTATTAATCCAAAAAAAATTCAAAGGAAATATACTAAGCCCTATTCCCATATCTAATGATTAGTAATCCAATCCCTATTCAAAGTCGTAATATTGGTCACCTCCAGCCCTGTTCCCTGCACCCTGTTGCCGGCACAATGACCCAAAATAAGTTTTTGCGGATCTGTAAAATACAAGGCGGTATAACAATACCAGCCGTCAGGATCGGTTGCAATATTTTTAATATTGCTCCATGTTTTCCCCTCATCCTTGGAAATAGCTACCGTTAAAGGGGTTCTTTTACCTTTTATAGTTACATCGGAACCATCGTTATTGTTCCACACCATGACCCAATCCTTGGTTCCAGGGATTTTCTCTATAGTAGCTGGCGAAAGGGGAGAATAAATGGAACTAGGCTCTATAGGGCTCCATGTTGCCCCTCGATCTGTTGAAAAAGACAACTGTTGTACACCTCCACTAGCTCTAATATACATCATGATACGGCCATCGGACATCTCTATAAGGCCAGGTTCCTGGGTAATAGTTTCAGAAGTATTTGGAACCATTTGACTAGAAGTCCAGGTAGTACCATCATCATCTGAGTAATAAGAAAATAAATTGCCCTTGGCCCTAAAACCCTCTTCGGTTGTGGGGTGTTCGGCCACAGCAAACATTAAACGCCCATCCTGCAATTGAATAACCCTATCATTGTTTAAAACAAAATATCCGCTTTTATCGGTGATACAAGGAATTGGTGAACTCCAGCTCTTGGCTTCATCCGTAGAAATTCGCATCATGGGAATACAGTCCTCTGTACTATTTTTCCTCAGGTAAAATAAAGCTATAGCGCCATTTTGAAGTCGCAACAGGGAAACCGACATCACATTCAGTCCACCTTCATTGGGTAGCACCACCTTATCCTGCATACTCCAAGTACGTCCATTGTCCACGGAATATCTACTTGCCAGATGTGCAGGGTCATGATCAGACCCTGTGCCCTGTGTATAATGGGTGTATACAAATAATAAATTCCCATTTTTTAGCCTGATAAAATCCCCTTCACTGTTTCGAGGATTGTCCGACGAAGGTTTTAGGCTCAAAACGGTTTCAGGCCCTTTGGAGTCCGTTAATTTGTTGCTAGCCTTATTGCTTTTACAAGAAGATGCAAGTAGCAGGAATACCCAGAAAAGCTTGGGACTAAAAAGTAATTTCATATTCATTGTTGGACATTTATATAAAATGAACTTATGCTATAGAATTCATTTAAGTTCATCCAAGGGAATTTCAGCAAAATAAATAGAAGTTTTTTTGGTCTCGTGTGAAGAGTAGTAGCTCATATACAGGATATCATTTTCAAAAACGAAACCGGGATAACTGCTATCGGAATTTGAAGGCAATTTCAACACCTCTTTAAAATCTCCATTTTCACCAAAGGAAACCAATCCGGTATACTCCCTATTAATCCTTCCCCCTCCAATAAATTTACCCCCGTCTATCGCTACAAAGTCGGGACCACCAATAAAGTATGGCGATTCGGTAAAGTTCCAGTCGGTATATGGAGGACTACTTTTCCCCAAATAGGCTCTCTTGTTGCCCTTTTCCCGTCTTATCAGCATTAACATTTCGCCATTGGGCAAAAAGCGAATTGTAGATTCATTGGGATTCCCATCAATTCCCAGATCGGCAACCAACTGATAATCCACTCCGTTGGTGGTTTTGACCAATTTTATGCTCGTCCCATATTCACCTGCCTCATTTTCCTTTCTGGAATACATGCCCCCATATCCAGTACCCTCATGCCAGGTTAAGCTCCATAACCAATCGAACTTCGATTTTAGATTGGCATCGTATTTAATAGGCTGTGGAGGGGAAAATTTGGTCCCGTTAGGATTGGAGAATGCTACATGGGGTATTCCTCCCAACAGGGTCTTACCTTCATAAATAGATCCTCCCATAGTGGCCATTATGAGCCCTTCCGGGGTCACTGATAATTTGGGATCCCTTAGATCGAACCCCTTGAGAGCAATTTGATCTATTTCTTTCCAAACCTTACCATCTTTGGAGGCTATAATTGTTATTACTCCATCCTTTCCATACACATGCCTTTCCCCTGAGCGAAATGCACAATAAAAGGCTCCATGGAACCTTATTAAAGATGTAAAGGCATTGTAATTTTCATCGGAATAAATTTTAGAAACTTTGATTCCCTTTGGTAGGGTCTGCGATATGCCCTTAAACGTAACAAAAAGGATTAAAAGTGATATGGTAATGCCAACTAGTGTATTTTTCATTTTTATGGGTTTGGACTGGATTAAGGTTGCAATGAATTAAATGTTGGTTTGTAAAAATCGCTTCCCCACACCTTATCACTTAAATCGGAAAAATGCTACGGACCATAGACAGCTAACATCTAGCTACGGTATGAACTTCCTAATTTATAAAATAAAGGCGTTATTAAAAAAGAAAAAACCATTCAATTGTTCCACCACCTAAAAGGAAATCCCCTAAGTGGCATTATTACACATAAAAATTGATTTTATGGGATGGATAAATATTAAATACCCTAACATAGACTTCCGGAAATACCAAGAATCATACATCACAACCTACTAGTGGATAAGGCTGTTTTGTTCCAGGACAAATTATCCCACAATGGCAACCTGTCAAAAATTTTTAAGATGGAAAAAAAGGGGAAGGGAACAGGTAATATATACATTATAGGTTTACAGACCTTGTTTATCAACTTTCCATTTCCCGTATTCTTCGGCAATATTATTATCCACCAAAGGGTATAGTCCTACAATTGATCGTCCATTTTGTACATTTTCCATCACGAATTCCTCGAATAAGGTCATCTGTAAACACTCGTTGGCAACCTCATCGGCAATGCCGGCAGGGACCACCATGACCCCATCATCGTCCCCCACTAAAATATCTCCAGGAAAGACAGCCACACCGCCACATCCAATGGGTTCGTTAATGGCGATGGCCTGATGCAGGGTAAGATTGGTGGGGGCCGATGGTCTATGGTGATATGAGGGAATATGCAACTCGGCAATTTCAGCCGAATCCCGGAAACCGCCATCCGTTACAATTCCCGAGACCCCTCTTACCATCAATCGGGTAACCAATATGGAACCCGCGGAAGCGGCGCGGGCATCCTGTCTACTATCAATGACCAAAATAGCGCCTATAGGGCACTCTTCCACCGCTACCCGCTGTAGATGTTTAGGGTCCTTGAACACTTCAATAGTATTTAAATCCTCACGTGCCGGTATATAACGCAGGGTATAGGCCTCCCCTACCATAGTAGGCTTGCCCAATTTTAAAGGTTTAATGTCTTGAATAAATTGATTTTTCAATCCTTTTTTAAAAAGACAGGTGGCAATGGTGGCGGTACTGACTTTTCTTAATTTCTCTTTTGTAGAATTTGTTGTGTGGTCCATTTTGTTATTCTTTGGTTCTCCCTAATTATTCGGCTCTTTGCCAAGCTTCCTGAAGGAAGGTCAAATCCTTTTTCATTTGTGCAAAGACTTCTTTTTTGTCAATGCTAATTTTGGCAGCTCCGTGTTCAGCGCCACCCAAGCCATACTCCAAGTGCAGGGATACAGGCACGTTTATGTTATACTTTTTAAGCAATGAAAAGTAGCGGTCAAAATCTACCATCCCCTCCCCCAACGGAGTATTGATGGGCTTCCACTGTCCATTCACTGTGCCCCATTTAAAATCTTTAATGACTATAGTCTTAATAAAAGGTCCAATAAGTCGCAATCCAAGTTCCCAACAGCTACCCCCTTCCACAACGGCGTGTCTTATATCATATTGGCAACCAATATTTTCGTTTTTGGTGGCCTGAAGAATTGGCATTAAATCCCATATGGGCGCCCCTACATGATTGCCTGCATGATTTTGATAACAACCAATAAGAACCAGCTGTTTATTCAATACTTCCAAATTTTTCAACTGTTGGCCATAGATTGCCTGACTTTCTGGTATCCCCCTATTCTCAGGATAACTTAGCCAAGCAGTACGATAATGGGAAAAACCACTTTTGCTGGCCGTTTCCAATACGGATTTGTGTTCCTTGTTTTGAACATCAATAACGTTGGTGGTCATCAGTCTAGGGTTTAGACCATACTTTTTCATGGCCTCGACCGCATTAGGTAAATCTTCGGATACGCGATCTGGCAATACGTGCCCCTCTGGCCTTACCGTCAAATCCAATCCGTTAAAGCCCATTTCCGCCGCAGCCTCGGACATATCCTTATAGTTAAGGAACTGAAGGTGTTTGGAAAACAAATGTACCTCCAGATTCCCGCCCCATTTGGAAATAGGGTTAACCATGTATTCATCAAATCCCATCAATGGGATGGCGGCACCAGCCATTGCGGCAAGTTTAATAAAATCCCTTCTTTCGTAAATTGTCCTTTTCTTCATTTTACAGGTTGCTTTATAGATTATTACCCAGTTTTTATGTTAAAAATTTGTCAGTCCAACAAATATACGTATTTTTGGTTAACCAGATTGGTTAACCAATTAATAATTATTAGTGTTTCCTTAGAATTTCTAGTTATGACAAGAATAGTAACGATACTGTGCTTTTTATTTTTTATAGGTGCGTGTGGGGATAAGACCAATCCGCATACTAAAATTGTAAGTACACCAGAAGAATTGGCAGTAGCCATAAAAAATGTAAAGGCCGGTGATAACATTGTGCTGGCCAATGGTGTATGGAGAGATGTACAGATTAAATTTATGGGTGAAGGCACGGAAGATAAGCCCATTACAATTAAAGCTGAAACACCTGGTAAAGTTTTTATTGAAGGGGTATCCGATTTAAAATTTGGTGGAGAGTATCTAGTGGTCGAGGGTCTGCACTTTAGGAATGGTTTTTCACCCAGTGAAGCTGTATTGGAATTTCGAGTGGACGAACTAACAATTGGAAACTACTGCACCATTACCAATTGTGTTATTGAGGATTTTAATAAAATGCAGCGTGACGACACGGATCTGTGGGTTCAATTCTGGGGAAGGCACAATACCTTGAGCAACAACTACATTGCTGGAAAAACAAATCGCGGGCCAACTATTAGGGTGGACGTGGAAGGCAATGAGAGCATAAACAATTACCACAAAATCATTAACAACCACTTTGGACCAAGACCTCCCAAAGGGGGTGCTAGTGGGGAGACCATTCAAATTGGCAATAGCTACTCCTCTATGTCCCCAAGTTATACAAGAGTTGCCAATAATTTATTTGAAGAGTGCAACGGTGAAGTCGAAATTATTTCCAGCAAAACCAACTTCAATGAATTCAGAAATAACGTCTTCTACAAAAGCGAGGGGTCTTTGGTAACAAGACACGGGAATTATTGCATCATTGAGGGCAATTACTTTATAGGCGATGGTAAAAACGAGAATATAGGAGGTATCAGAATAATCAATACCGGCCATTGGGTAACCAACAATTACTTCTACAATATAAAAGGGAAGAATTTTAGAAGTGCCTTGGCCGTGATGAACGGAATTCCAAAATCGCCCTTAAACAGATACAATCAGGTTACTGATGTAGTGGTTGCTTACAATAATTATGTAAATTGTGATTCCCCCTGGCAATTCGGAGTTGGTCAAAATTTAAGTCAGGAAGATGTTTTACCTCCTTCGGAAATTCGTTCGGCAAGACCCATTAGGACCATAATTGCCAACAACGTAATTTATAATGAAATAGGTGATGCTTCACCGATTGTTGAACACGATAAGGCCGATGGTGTTAGCTTTAAAAGCAATGCCATCCATAATCAAGGTGTGGAATTTAAAGCTTATGACGGGTTGGAGGCCGTTAATTTTGATATTAAAAAAATTGGGGAAAATATTTTTATCCCTTCTACCAAGATAACTATTGAACCTTATCAAGGCTTCGAATTTGAAAATATATCCACGGATTTGGTCGGAAATACAAGAGCTGACAACAATTCCATTGGGGCATTCACCTATACGGATTTTAAAGACCCGAATATATTGGATAGGTCCAAATATGGTCCAAGCTGGTATACTGCCGAAGCAGAAGCAAGAGAACCGAAAACCATAATGGTAGGCACTGCTGAAAGTCTTCAATCCAAAATCAATGAAGCGGATAATGGGGATATCCTTTCGCTGGAAGCAGGAACTCATGAAATACCGCAATCCCTGATAATCAGTAAAAAGCTGACCATTCAATCTTTGTATACATCAAAAGTGGTGCTCAACTATTTGGGAGAAGATAAATCACCCCTATTCCAACTTCGACCTAAGGGATTTTTAAACCTTAAAGACATAACCATAAAAGGAAACAATTCCCAGTATGCATTCGCCAGTTTAAAAGAAAATATGTTTACACATTTTGGGTTAACTGTGTCCGATTGCGATATCAGTGATTTTAATTATGTATTAAAAGTCTATAAAGAGTCCTTTGCAGAGCACATAAGTTTTAAAAATACTTCCATATCCAATTGCGAAAACGGCTTGGAATTATCCGAAGAAACCAACGATAAAGGAGATTATAACGCTGAATATCTAACCGTAAACAATTGCAGGTTCCAGCATATTAAAGGAAATGTGATAGACTACTATCGCGGGGGTTATGACGAATCTACCATTGGAGGCAATCTGTTGGTTACCAATAGTACCTTCACCAATTGCGGAGCCCAGGAGAAAAATGGCATTCTGCTTAACACCCATGGCATTGTAAATGTGGATATTTCCAAAAACACCTTTAGCAATAACCCGGTTAAACTAGTAGCCTTGCTTTGGGGAGCCAAAAATAATTCGCATTCGGACAATAAATTCCACAATTCCGGAGAAATCAGGGTTGAGGAGAATTTGCAAATGAAATTGATGTATTAAACCAATCGCCCAACGTAAATAAAACATTTGCCGAATTATTGGTTTCACCTACATTTATTAGTAATAGCAAATTTAATAAGCCTATTTATTGTTAAATATTTGGTGGTTCGACAAATTTACGTATTTTTGGTAAACCAATCTGGTAAACCAATTTTTTTGTTAATTCACTTTCGCCCTGTTTTTGAGTAGCTTCCGTTGTCATGGAAGTACAGATAAAACCATCTGGCAAAAGATTCTGTTTAGATTGTTCAAGAAATAATCCGTGCCGTTAAAAATAGACTTTATTCGGTTTTTATAGTAACCATAACCCATACAATATGAGCTTTAAAGTATTCAATTCGGTTTCTGTACCCTACTTATTCATGATGAGTACCATCTTGCTATTTATTAGCTGTAAAGAAAACAAAAAGCAAAAATTTACGGACAAAACTGAAAAAGTAGCGATTGGTCCAAGTGCAAACGACATCATTCCCTTCTTTCAACATTGGAATTTGATCCTAGGTGACGGTTCCAATGTGGGTCAGGCCATTGACTATGAAAACAAAAATTTCTTTTATACCGAGAGTGATGACCATGGCGATTGGGTGGTATTCAAAACTCCAAATGCAGGAAATACCCATGGTACTTCGAATAATACCAGAACCGAATTGGCCCAATTAAAGAAATGGTCACCACTGACCGAGGCCACATTGAAAGCCACCCTAAAGGTAATGAACGTGTCCACTACGGGCGATGCCCGCGTTGCTTCAACCTATTCAGTAGTGGTTGGTCAGATTCACAGTGCAGATGGGCACGAAAACGAGCCACTTAAAATCTTTTATAAAAAATTTCCTGGCCACGAAAAGGGCTCTGTCTTTTGGCATTACGAAATCAATACCGCTGGTGATGATAATTCAAAAAGGTGGGATTATTCCCATCCTATATGGGGATATGACTTTTCTGTTGTTGGAACAGATGAAAACACCTATCCACCAGAACCAGTAGATGGAATTGCCTTAGGCGAGGAGTTCGGTTATGAAGTGGTTATAAAGGAGGGTATGATGCATCTAACATTTACTAGTGACGGCCATGAAACCAAAACATTCACCAAAAATCTTATTTCCTCTGAATATACAAATCCTTCAGACATGCCAGAACAAACCAAGAAATTATTTGTACCCATAGGTCAGGATGGTCTCGAGCGTAAGGAAGGGTATACCGGTGAGGGCCTCTTTTTTAAATTGGGTACGTACAACCAAACGAACGGAAAAGACCCTAAGGTTAATAAAGTCTGGTGCTCTGGTGCCGAAACCCATGGTGGAGATTTACAAAAACAATATGCAGATGGCAATTACGCCGAGGTATGGTTTAAATCTGCAGATATCACAATCAGCGATGATGCCATTTCCAATGCTGGTTATTTTGAAGCGAATGACGGCCTAAATACGAAAACGGTTTATCCAAATGAGGTGATTCCTTTTATGGATAAATTTAGAATATTGTTGGGCAACGGTACGGAGGTGGAAGATATTACGGAGTTTGAACATAAGGATTTCTTCTACACCGTGATTGACGGTACAAGACGTTGGGTAGTCTACAAAACCCCAAATTCCGGTGTTACTTCAAAAAACTCCAGTAATACCAGAACCGAGCTACACGAAAAAAGGGAATGGCTGCCTGAAGAAGGTGGTAAACTAACAGGTACCTGCAAGGTAATGCAGGTCTCCATTTCCGGCGATGCCAGAGTTGCCGCCTCTTATTCAACTGTTGTAGGACAAATTCACAGTGGTGAAGGACACGAAAATGAACCCCTAAAAATATTTTACAAAAAATTTCCCGGTCACACTAAAGGTTCCGTCTTTTGGAATTATGAAATAAATCCAGCAGGTGATGACAATTCTGGTAGGTGGGAATTTTCCAATGCGGTTTGGGGGCACGATATGTCCGTGCTTGGAAAAGGTAAAAACGACTATCCCGCAGAGCCCAGGAATGGAATTGAATTGGGAGAAGAATTCAGTTATGAAGTAAATGTCTACAAGGGAATCATGTATCTAACCTTCAAAAGCAAAGATCACGAAACCAAAACTTTTACCAAAAATTTAATATCATCTGAATATGTGAAAAAATCGGATTTTCCTGAACAGATGAAGTATTTATTTGTCCCTATTGGGCAAGATGGAACTGAACGTCCCACTGCCTATAGTGGAGAGTTGAATTATTTTAAACAAGGTGCGTACAACCAGACCAATGGGAAAAGTCCGGCAAGCAACATGGTTTGGTTTGCAGGTGCGGAAACCTATGGAGGGGATATCGCCCAACAATATGAAAATGGTTGCTATACGGAAGTATGGTTTAGGGAAGCAACAGTTGGTCCGGGTACACCTCCAAAGTAGATCTTATTGATTCATATAAAGCAGTTGATCGCTATTAAAAAAGAGTAAAGACATATTAAAATCATAAAAAAATGAAACGATTTAGTGAAAAGTACATCATCTCAAAAGAAATGAAATGGGAAGAACTTGGAGGAGGAGTGTCAAGAAAGTTTTTAGGTTACGATAACCAAATTATGATGGTAAAAGTGAAATTTGAGAAAGGCGCATTAGGTGCCCCGCATCAGCATTTTAACACACAAGCTACCTATTGTGTTGCAGGTAAATTTGAATTCGAAATTGATGGTGAAAAGAAAATTGTGGAAGCCGGAGATGGAGTTTATATTGAACCTAATCTACTGCATAGTGCAGTTTGTTTGGAAGAAGGGATACTAATTGACACATTTAGTCCTGTAAGAGAAGATTTCTTAAGTGGTGGGGAGGTATCTTATTTTGGAGATAAACAGTAATTATAAATATAACGCCCTTTTTGGGAAGACTTTATGTCATAAACAACACATATGGATTTAAAAGGAAAAATAGCCATTGTTACAGGTGGAACCAGGGATATTGGAAAGGCCATTTCCCTTAAATTGGCCAAGGAAGGTGCCAAGGTGGTAGTAAATTACTATAGCAATGAGGCCAATGCCACAGAAACCCTAAACGCAATTAAATCGGCCGGAGGGGATGCCATAATAGTCAAGGCCGATGTGACCAAAAAATCAGAAGTAGACAGACTCGTGCTGGAAGCGACAAGTACTTATGGTGATACAATAGACGTACTGGTAAACAATGCCGGCGGCCTGGTTGCCCGAAAAACAATAGCAGAGATGGACGAAGCTTTTTTTGACAAGGTTATTAAGTTAAATCTTAATTCTACCTTCTTGGTAACACAAGCAGTGTTGCCCCATATGAAATCTGGGGCCTCCATCGTAAATATAGCCTCCCAGGCCGGTAGGGATGGCGGAGGCGGAGGATCCATAGCCTATGCAACCTCCAAAGGGGCCATCATGACCTTTACAAGGGGACTGGCCAAAGAGGTAGGCCCGAAAAACATTCGGGTAAATGCTCTTTGTCCCGGTATGATCGCCACCACCTTTCATGATACCTTCACTACCGATGACGTAAGGGAGAAAGTAGCAGGAATGACCCCACTTCGAAGGGAAGGATCGGCAGAGGAAATTGCCAATACCGTGGCTTGCCTTGCATCTTCAGAAACTTCCTTTATTACAGGGGCCAACATCGATATTAACGGTGGACTCGCCTTTTCTTAAAAGAGACCAATTACGAAATTGCCAATTTTTACAACCTACAATTAGCAGATATAAAATTTTAACACTCAAAAATTGTAATTAAATTTTTAATTAACAATTAAATAACATATATTTGGTAAACCAATTTGGTTTACCAGTTTGGTTTACCAAAAAACCAATAACGATAGGAACCATGTTTATAGAAAAACACTTAAAAAACAGATTAAAGGATTAGACAAAAAAAAGGACGGGCGCACACCCATCCTTTTGTAAAAAGATTACTTCGTTCTGAAGGGAAGTAATACCCAAACATGCAAATATTACTATAAGCATATCTACTGCAAAACTAAACAATTTCATTGAATATTAGTGCAGTAATGTGTTTAAGTAAGTTGAAGGACTTAATGTGAAAAAATCACATAATTAGGAACCAATGGACAATGAGCCATTTTTAATCACTTGTTACTAACTTAATTAAATCACTAATGAAATTCAAAACTAATTTAATTCTAACAGTAGTATTGTTATTCAATATTGCACTGTTCGCCCAAGATGGTCGTACGCTGTCCGGAACGGTAACGGATGCTGCCATGGTCCCAGTGCCCGGAGTGAACGTAATTATTGCCAATACTACCACTGGAACGGCAACCGACTTTGATGGAAATTATCAAATTATGATAAAAAATGGGGACGTATTACAATTTTCATCTTTGGGATATGTTACCCAATCCATAACTATTACAAATCAAGAACAATTAAATATCACCCTGCAAGAAGACGCAAGTCAACTTGATGAGGTAGTGGTAGTTGGATATGGTACCATTAAAAAATCGCACCTAACCGGAGCGGTGGCAAAAGTAGGTGGAGATGAAGTTGCTGCTGTTCAAGTTGCCCGTGTGGATGATGCTTTGGCAGGTAAGTTATCTGGAGTGAGGATTCAAAATCAAAGTGGAGAACCTGGTGCGGATCCAAAAATCCAAATAAGGGCGGCCTCTTCTGTTTCCGGTGATTCGGGACCACTAATTGTTGTGGATGGTTATCCAATTTCAGGCAATTTGGCCACCGTTAACCCCAACGATATAGAAAGTCTAGAGGTATTAAAAGATGCAGCTTCTGCCGCTATTTATGGTTCTTTAGGTGCCAACGGTGTTATTCTGGTAACTACCAAAAAAGGAAAATCGGGCAAAGTTAATTTTAGTTATAATTCCTATGCAAGTACCTCAAGCAAGTATGTGAAGGACATCGAAATGCTTAAGACAGCAGGAGAATGGGCCAAAGAGTTACAGACCAGTGCTTATGATCTTTCCGAAACCGACCCAGGGTTATTGGCTTACAGACTGGATGCATACGCCAATGCGCCCGATGTGGTAAGTATAGAAGACTGGCTTTTCAAAAATGGTAGTACAACCAATCATGATTTCAGTGTGAGCGGCGGGTCCGAAAACCTAAAGGCCTTTGCTTCACTTGGTTACTTAAAAACCGATGGTATCGTAAAAGGGCAAGGCTATGAAAGGTATAACGGACGTATGAACCTAGATGCCAACTTGGGTTCCAAGTTAAAGGCCGGGTTGAGCATGAATGGTTATTATGGAAAACAAGATATTGTTCCTTGGGAAATGAGGGATCTTTTAAGATCATATAGCATTAGTCCTATATACCATACGCAAGCCTCAATTGATTTCGTTCAGCAATTGGATCGTAATAGACAGGCCTTATTCGATTCTGGATTTACTGGAAATAACATAGGTAGATCGTTTGACCAGGATTATAGAGGTATCGGTCTGGACCCTACAAGTATCTATGACCTGCAACCCGGTGATGTAGTCCACGATTGGCAATACGGCCGAAATCAAAACGGTATTGGAGGAACAGGAGATGCAGGTGTTGCCGCTAAGTTTGACAATTCCAGAAGATGGAAAAAGACCTATTTTGGAAACGTAAGTTCTTATTTGCAATATGAAATTATAAATGGGCTGAATATAAAAACAGTTTTTGGAGCAGATCTGGAAGACACACAGACCTACGAATACCATGGAATATTATCGGATGGTCAACAACGTTCCAATCAAACAGAGTTGGACATATCCAATATTAAAAAATCCACCGTATTAAGTACGACTACCCTGAGTTATGCAAAAGTACTTGCAGAGAAGCACGACATCTCTGCCGTTGCTGGAATGGAGTTTGTAAATACCTATTACAAGGGAATTGTAAACAATGGAACAAATGTACCATTTGGCCTGCCTTTAAATTATGATTTTTTCGACCCTGCAGATGTTATAACCAATGAGATTGATGAAACCCAATCAAGAAATGGATTTTTTGGAAGAATAGCCTATGCATTTGATGATCGTTATCTACTCTCGGCATCCATTAGGAGGGACGGTGATTCACGATTTGGAGCCAATGAAAAATACGCAGTTTTCCCAGCACTATCCTTAGGCTGGAATATTCACAATGAATCTTTCTTCGGAGATCGTGATACGTTTAGCCTATTTAAACTGAGGTTTAGTACTGGTTCTTTGGGAACAGCTTCATTCTTGGGTTCATATAATTCATTAAGCATTTTGGGTACCTCACCCACCGCTTATGGCACAGGTTTTCTAATTCCTGAGGATATCGCAAACCCGGATTTAACGTGGCAAACCAATAAAGAGACCAACTATGGTCTTGATACAGGGTTTATAAATAACCGTATCAGATTGAGTGTAGACTATTATACCTCTGATGTAAAAGATATGTTGATCAATCAAAGTGTTTCAGAAGTTCTTGGAACTCCTGCCATAAAACTTAATCGTGGTGATGTAACCAGTTCCGGTTTGGAAATTGAACTTAATACAAAAATAGTTTCCAATGAAAACTTCTCTTGGAATATCAATGCCAATGTATCAACTGCCAAATCGGAAATTACCAGTCTAGGGGAACTGACCGAACTGCCCAGGCAAATTTACGGTGGTCCAAGTGGTAGAGGTCCAGAGTTTAGAAACTATGTAGGAGGTGAAATTGGTGAAATGTGGGGGTATGAAGTAACTGGTGAGGTTGAAACGATACATATGTCAGATCCCTCCAGAGGCGTTGGATACGGAAGCGGGGAATGGTATGTTGTAGACCAAAACGGTGATGGTGAAATTACCTATGAGGAAGATTATGTAAAGTTGGGATCCGCAACACCTGATTTTTATTGGGGACTTTCAAGTTCAATGAACATCAGGAATTTTGATTTCTCCTTCCAATTCCAAGGGTCACAGGGAGCAGAACTTTACAATATCGATCCAATTTACTGGAAATCACAATTTGGCGGGAGATTAAAATCCAGTTTTGATGCCAATGATGACGGTATTGCCGATGCCAGTGGCAAGTTTTATCAGGAGACCAGGAATGCACATGGTTCAGGGATCCAAGATGCCTCGTTTGTAGCCTTGAGAAACCTTACTTTAGGATATACCCTTAATTCGGATTTAACAGATAAAATAGGCTTAAGTTCTATGAGAATTTACCTGGCAGCTACCAATTTGTTGTATATAATGGCAGATAATTATACCTCGTTCAACCCTGAAGGTGTAGAGATTGAAAATTCCGGTTATGCGGGTCCAACCACCTACGGATACCAGGAAGGTGCAAGCCCTATAGTAAGAAGTTTTACCTTGGGTATAAATGTAAATTTTTAATTAAGAAATCATGAAAAAAATGAAAACTATATATCTAGCAATAGTGTCCGTGTTGTTGATAACAGCCTGTGACAACGATTTGGACCAAACGCCGCCCTTATTACTTGAATCCAGTGCTTTGGAGGAATTTGGACCCGTTTTAAATGCAGCGTATTACTATCAATCCGGTGGTTCAACACCACTAGGGGTGATGGGCGACTTCAGGGCCGACAATATGTTGATGCTGGAAAGCCCGTATACGGCATTTGACACCTACAATGCAGATTTGGGTGGTTTGGATTTGGTAGAGCAATTCTTTAGACCTTTCTATAGCAATTTATACAAGGCGATCTTAAGTACCAACAATGTCATTGATAATTCAACTGATGCCACTGAGATAGCCGAGGCAAAATTTCTTAGGGCCTTGTCCTACTTCAAATTGGTAATGGTTTTTGGTGATGTCACCGTCAATTTATCCCCTGCCCCCAGTCCATCCGATTTGTCCATTTTAACAAGGCAACCAGCTGCAGATGTGTACAATAATGTAATCATTCCCGACTTTCAAGACGCTATAGCTGGATTGGATAACTCTGGATTGACCAGTGGGCGCGCATCCAAAATAGCAGCTCAGGCTTTTCTCGGAAAAGTATACCTATATAGAGGTAATTTTACCGAAGCTGCAACAACGCTTGGAGCTGTTGTTAATAGTGCAGCGGCTGCAGGGATTACTTTGGAAAGCAACTTTGCCAACGTGGTAGTGGATGGTAATTCAGAAATCATTTTTGCTACCCCATTATCAACCTCGGTTCCAAACGCATACGGATCTGCCACCACCTTTGTAGGATGGTTTAGCGGGGCCGATACAAAATCGCTCACGCCCTTGGATCCTCGCTTAATTGACGCCTTTGACGCCAGTAGTGCCGCCGGTGGAGGTACGGATTTAAGAAAGGCGCTTACCATTGACACGGAAAATATGAATGGTAGTAATAAATATACCGGGGCCCTGGATCAAGACTATATAGACCTTAGATTGTCCGATGTAATTCTAATGTACGCTGAGGCACTGAACGAAAATAACGTTGCTGCAACAACTGTACTTCCATTATTGGATCCAATACGCACGAGGGCAGGTTTAAATAGTTTAACCGGAACCGTAAGCTCGCAAGCCGACGTTAGACAGGCAATAGCAGACGAAAGAAGAGTGGAGTTGGCCCTTGAAGGACATAGATGGTTCGATTTGGTGAGAACGGGTACCGTAAATATAGAAATGGGAGAAACGATCAGCAGTGACTATAATGTGTTTCCTATACCAAACTCGGAAATTCTTGCAAGCGATGGGGTTATAACACAAAATGAAGGTTACTAAAAATAAGTAGGATAATAAAAACAAGTATTACGGTTGGTTTTTTAATTGGAATTTACCGGCTTAAGGTCTGGCCGGTAAATTTCTTAAAACTGAAATAAATAAACCCATATTTTGGAATCGTAATTTTTAAAATTTCTTTCGGCTGTTGTTTTTGTGTAATTTTAATCAACCAATTTGGTTAACCAATTTAGAACTTATAAAATAGAAATGAAAATAGACATTCTCCCTAAAAACGAAAACGACGTAATACAGAAAGATATTATATCCAAAATCCGGGATTTTATTAATTATAAAAACTTGGAACCAGGAGACAAGTTGCCCTCGGAAAGAAAGCTTTCTGAAAAATTTGAAGTGAGCAGAAGCAATGTAAGGGAGGCTATACAGACCTTGGAATTTTACGGACTGCTAATATCAAAGCCACAGAGCGGTACGTTTATTGCCGATATTGGCCCCGTGGCAATGAATGGTATGATCACCGATATTTTGAGACTGGAAAAAGCAGATTTCAAATCTTTGGTGGAAACAAGGATATTATTGGAGTTAAAGACAGTTAAGCTGGCCTCATTGAGGAGGACCGATGAAGATTTAAAACAAATTGAAGAGGCTTTGGACGCCTACTCTGCCAAGGTGGAAAATGGGGAAAATGCCGTACAGGAAGATCTGTTGTTCCACTTGGCAATTGCCAAGGCATGTGGCAACAGTACCATCAACACATTTATGTTGACCATAACTCCGGAAATCATTACCAATTTCACCAAATATCATGTATGTGATAAGAATATTGCATTTATCGGTATACAAGAACATAGGGATATATATGAGGCCATAAAGAAGCAGGACCCCCAATTGGCCAAGGAAAAAATGAAAGTACATTTTAAAATGCTCTATCAATATTGTTATAATATTAAAGACTAATTTAAACTTGAGAAGTGGTAAAATCGCACACTTTTATCACTTTTTATAAAATAATCTGAAGGGAACCAATACTTAGAACAATACCCTAAAAGAAGGCGTTATATAAAATTCCAATTAAATACGCCCAAAATTTTCGGCTTTAATTCAAGTATTAAAAAGCACGGATATATCGTCCGCTTACCTTCTATGGCCTATAAATAAGATAGCAACAATAATAACAAAGCAAAATACTATGAAAATTAAAGGATTACGTTGGTTCATTATCGGTCTTATCTTTTTAGCAACTGTTATTAATTATATAGACAGAAGTGCTTTGTCCATTATGTGGGGCAATGAAAATGTTGAAGGTTCCATATCCCACTCCTTGGGCCTGACCAAAGATCACTATAGCTACATCCTCAACATTTTTATGGTAGCTTATGCCTTGGGGCAATTATTTTCGGGCAAACTGTTCGATAAGGTAGGTACCAGAATTGGATATGTAATCAGCATAGGTATTTGGAGTCTATCCACCTTATTGCACTCCACGGTGAGAGGGTTTTTATCATTGGCCTTTTTCAGAACTACTTTAGGATTGTCAGAAGCAGGAAACTGGCCTGGTGCCGTAAAAAGTAATGCAGAATGGTTTCCCATAAAAGAACGTGCCATTGCCCAAGGGTTGTTCAATGCCGGTGCCTCCATTGGATCGGTTATAGCCCCACCCCTAATAGCCCTCCTATTTGTGGCCTATGGTTGGGAAGTTACCTTTATAATAGTGGGGGCCATTGGGCTTTTATGGATTATTCCTTGGCTTATAATTAATAAGGCAGGACCTAAAAAACATCCTTGGATAACAGAGGAAGAACAAAAATATATTTCCGAAGGACAAAGTTTGGCCGATCAAAATGCTACTGAGGATCAAAAAGGATTAAGTCTTAAAGAGATACTTTCCTATAAAGAATCCTGGGCCATCGTTGCAAGTAGATTTTTCCTAGAACCTATCTGGTGGCTATTCGTAGGCTGGATGCCCATATATCTATTTGACGTGTATGGCTTTAATGTAAAAGAGGTTGGAATGTTCGCTTGGGTTCCTTATGTAGGTGCGGCCATAGGGAGTATTGCAGGCGGCTACGTTTCTGGAGTTATAATTTCCAGAACAAATTCAATTGATAAAGGTAGGAAAACTACCATTTTCATAGGCGGGGTCATTATGGCCCTAGGCCTTATTGCAACCATTTTATTTGCGGATACGCCTGAAAAATTTGTTTCGATCGTATTTATTGTCTTGTTCGGATTTCAATTTGCCATTGGAAATATCCAAACCCTGCCCAGCGACTTTTTTAGCGGTAAATCTGTAGGGTCATTGGCCGGTTTAGGTGGTATGGTAGGCGTGTTTTCTGTTATTGTCATGAACTTTTTGGTGCCAGTTATCGCGAAAGTTTCATATACCCCCATTTTTGTGGCCATAGCAATTTTTGTACCTCTCGGAGTAGGATCTATCTATTATTTCGCAAATAATATAAAGTCAGTAGAATAAATTAAAATTAATAATATAAAAATTGGAATATGAGTAATTCAAAGGGAAAAGTAGCAGTAATAACCGGAGCCACAGGGGGCATTGGTTTCGAAGTAGCAAAAAGATTGGGCAAGGACGGATACACAGTAGTATTGAACGGTATAGATGATGAAGGAGGGGCCAAAAGAATTAAAGAGCTTACGGCAGAAGGTATCACTGCCGAGTATTACGGATTTGATGTTACAAAGGAAGACGAAGTAACAGCCAACATTAATAAAATTGGTAAGAAATACGGTAAAATTGATGTCCTAGTGAACAATGCAGGTGGACTCGGAGGTAGGTCCAGGTTTGAAGAAATGACAACGGATTTTTACAGATTTGTAATGGCCTTGAACTTGGATTCTGTATTCTTTGCTTCAAGAGCTGCCATACCTTATCTAAAAAAAGGAGATCTACCTACCATCATTAATTATACATCCATTGCGGGTTGGAATGCCGGTGGACCCGGAGCAGGGATTTATGGAACATCCAAAGCAGGTGTTCATGCCATTACCAGGGCGTTGGCCAAAGACCTTGCCGAATATGGAATTAGAGTAAATGCGGTATCACCAGGAACCATTGATACTCCTTTCCATACCGAAATTAAATCTACCAAGCCCGAAGTTTTTGCTTCTTGGAAAAACAATATTTTATTGGGAAGATTAGGACAACCTGAAGAGGTAGCATCCGTAATTTCATTTTTAGCTGGTAAAGATGCCGCTTTCATTACAGCCGAAACCATCCAAATTGGTGGAGGACAGGGCTTAGGTATTTAATGGAACGGCAACAAGGCTTATCGTCTATAAATACCATGATAACTATTCATAGATTATGAGTTGAAATTAAAGCAACTGACGGAACACTTTCAAAAAGTTAAGAAGGCACTACGGCAGTTGTGGTTTTAAGGTTGTACCAGGCTTTCAGCGGGACTTCTTTCTTTACTGGAATCCAATTGAAGACATTAAAGTTTGCGGGCACTTGGCCAACACTTAATCATTATACACATTAAAAAGGGTAGTCTCAATTTTGAAAAATTATGGGGTCAAAATGTCCCTGTAATTGTAGTGCTGTTCTAAAAAAGATCGAAATGTCCAAAAAAAAATCCATATTAATCATATGCGGAGGAGGTCCTGCGCCCGGTATCAATGCTGTTATCGGCACAGTGGCCAAAATCTTTTTAAAAGACGGATATAGGGTAATTGGACTACATGAAGGTTTTAAAGGAATCTTTTCAGAGCATCCCAAAATTAAAGAATTCGATTTCCCCCATGCAGATCGAATCTTTAGCCGAGGTGGATCCACTTTGATCATGAGTAGGTTCAAACCTGGCAATGAAAAATTGAACACTACCCTTTTTTCCAAAAACAATGTAAAATTATTGGTGAGTATAGGTGGTGACGACACTGCCTCAACTGCCAATAGAATTACGGGCTATTTAAAGAAAGAAAACATTCCAATATCGAACATTCATGTTCCCAAGACCATTGACAATGACCTTCCTTTACCGGATAGGAATCCCACTTTTGGTTTTCATTCAGCAAAGGACGAGGGAGTACGAATTGGCACAACTACTTATGAAGACGCACGTACCAGTGAAAACTGGTTTGTAATGTCCACCATGGGAAGGTCTGCAGGGCATTTGGCCCTAGGCATCGCGGCAAGCTGCCATTTTCCAATGATGGTTATTCCTGAAATGTTCAACAAGACCAGCATTACCTTCGATAAGGTAGTCCGACTGATTATCTCCTCGATGGTCAAAAGAAAAATTGAAAATATAAATTATGGTGTAGCCCTCATTAGCGAAGGTGTTTTCCATATAATGCCAGAATCTGAAATCAAGCATTGTGGTATAAATTTCACCTACGATGACCACGGTCATCCTGAATTGGGCAATGTTAGTAAGTCCCATATTTTTAATATGCTGGTGCAACGACAATTGAAAGAACTGGATATACACATTAAAAGTAGACCCGTTGAGCTGGGCTACGAGCTCAGGTGTTGTCGACCCATTGGATTTGACCTAACCCTATGCACCCTGTTGGGTTTGGGAGTCAAAAAATTATACGATGAAGGCCTAAGTGGATGTATTGTTACCGCCAATTCGAGGGGAGAGGTATCACCTCTTTTTTTGACGGACCTACAGGACAAAGATGGAAAAATAGCTCCGCGATTGGTTGATATCGATTCCGAATTTATCCGACTTTGTTTTCAAAATCTACACTATTTGGAAGAAAAGGATTATGAACGGGCAAGTCCTTATTTGGACAATCCATCGGACTATGATTTCAACAAAATATTAAACAAAGGGTAACAAAGAATGGCACAATATTCAAGAATAGAAGTAGCAACAGCAATGAAGGAAACCGGAATGGTCCCCTTATTCTACAATCCAGATATAGCACTTGGCAAAAAAGTGTTGCAAGCTTGCTACGACGGGGGCGCTAAATTAATGGAATTTACCGCTAGGGGCGACTTCGCTTTCGAAGTATTTTCGGCACTTAACAAATTTGCCATCACAGAACTTCCAGGAATGATGATGGGAGTTGGTTCCATAACCGATGCTGCAGCGGCATCACTATATATGAAAATGGGAGCTAACTTTATTGTAACCCCGTCCCTAAGGGAAGATATTGCGATTGCCTGTAATAGAAGAAAGGTCCTTTGGTCCCCTGGATGTGGTTCCCTTACCGAAATTAACAAGGCCGAGGAATTGGGTTGCGAAATCGTAAAATTGTTTCCCGGCGCTACCTATGGCCCCTCTTTTGTAAAGGCTATAAAAGGACCACAACCTTGGACAAGTATCATGCCCACAGGAGGAGTTACTACGGATGCTTCCAATTTAAAAGCGTGGTTCGATGCTGGTGTAACCTGTGTAGGGCTGGGCTCCCAACTTATCAGTAAGGAAATATTAGACAACAAAGATTTTATAGGATTGGAATATACCGTTCGAGAAACTTTGGTGTCCATTAGAAAACTAAGAAAATAAAATATGGAAATCCGGACCACTAAAAAATCAATTCTAAAAAAGATTTTGGCTCTGGTATTGGCCTTTGGCCCAGGCATATTTGCCATTGGGTACACTATTGGCACAGGAAGTGTAACCTCCATGATCGTTGCAGGAAGTACCTACGGTATGCAATTGTTATGGGTTTTAATGCTGAGTTGCATTTTCTCTGGAATCTTAATGTTCTCCTATGGTAATTACGCCCTGGTTACGGGAGAAACAGCCTTATTTGCTTTTAAAAAGCATCTAAGATGGGGGAAGTTTATTGCCCTAATGATAATTATTGGTATTTCATTTGGACAATGGAATTCCCTTATGGGCATACTAGGGATTTCAGCCAACATTATATTTGAGATATTCCTTATCTATTTTCCCAATTTGGAGGGCTATCAATATGAGTCTGTTCTATTAATTGCCATTGTGGTCATTATAATCATGTATGGATTCCTTCTAGTAGGAAAGTATGCCTTCTTTGAAAAAATATTGGTCATTTTCGTCACCATTATGGGACTATCCTTTTTTATCTCACTTTTTATGGTCTACCCCTTGCCTATAGAGGTCGCTAAAGGGTTAATACCGTCCATACCAAAGGTGGAAGGGGGTAAAATGATGGTGGCCGCCTTTGTAGGTACCACCATGGCCGCCGCTACTTTCCTATCGCGACCTTTATTCGTAAAGGGCAAAGGCTGGAATATCAATCATCTAAAGCAGCAAAAAAAAGATTCCATAATAGCCGCCTGTCTGGTCTTTGTAATTAGTGCATCGGTAATGGCCGTAGCTAGTGGAGCTTTGTTTCACCAAGGCCAGCCGGTGACCAAAGTTTTGGATATGGTGAACACCTTGGAACCGGTGGCCGGAAAATTCGCCTTGACCCTTTTCTTCTTTGGAACTTTAAGTGCAGGGTTATCTTCTATATTCCCCTGTTTATTGATAGCTCCCATTCTTTTGGCCGATTATCAATCCGGGGAATTGGATACCACTTCCAAACAATTTAAGATAATTACGGCCATTGCATGTCTGTTTGCACTTATTGTGCCCATTTTTGGTGCCAACCCTATAGAAATGCAGATTTTATCCCAAGTATTTAACGTATTTGTCCTGCCCTTGGTAATACTTGGAATTATTTTACTGATCAATAATAAAAAGCTGATGGGGCAACACAAAGCAAGTAAATTCCTAAATATAGGATTATATGCCGCCTTAATTTTTTCAATTATCATTTCTTACAATGGAATCGTAGCTCTTTTGGACTTCTTTAGATAACCCAAATGGGTACTAAAGATGTTTTGCCCGGGATTCATATTTTTGATAAAGTGCTTCGTTGTCCGCCTCATCTATGTTCTGACTTTGAAATACAGCGACATCCACTCCCCTGTCCAAATTAATCTTTATGGCTTCGGTTGAAATTATGTTTACAATGATCATCCCAAGTACGGATGAAGCCGGACCGATCAGTAGATCTTTAATGGAAATAACCCCGTCCCCTGACGGAACACAATTATCAATAACCAAATCTGCAATCTGATACAGTTTCTTTCCACTTTCATGCCTAGAAGCATACTTTCCTGATTGTTCCAAAGAAGTGATCGCTATAGTCCTTAAACCTTCCTTCTTGGCCTTCATGGCCATTTCCAATGGCAATGCATTTCTACCGGAGTTCGATACAACGATCAATACATCTCCTTTGTTAAATTGATATTTGTTCCAAAGAATTTCGGCAAGACCACCTATTTGCTCCATTGCGGCCGATCTCCTTGCCCCACTGGACATAAGTACCATGTCATCCATAATGGCATTTACATTGGCCAGATTGGACGCTCTACCGAACATTTCCATGCCTATCATTTGGGAATGACCTGTACCAATAGTGTGAATTATTCCATCGTTCTTAATAACCTCCGCTACCATTTTTGAGGCAGTGATCAATTGATCCTGCTGGTCTATGGCCATTTTGTCTATCAGCAATTTTATTTTATCCAAATATTCAAACATAGGAACTATAGAATTTAAGTTAAGGATGGAAACCAATGGCATTAATATTAGGTTGGCCTTTTCCTTTACCCCTAATACCAATTAATGTTTCTTAAACCAAGATAGAGAATAAAAACTTGGCCCAGCTATGGTCCAAAAATAATACTTCACCTATCACATGGGGAAACGTTAATTTACAACTTCACTTCATAATAATTGGTATTAAAACCTTAACCGAATACTTGCTTCCTATAAGGAATCCAACCAACGATCTGGATATTAGAACAAAAGACCCTGCCTTTTGGCGGGGTTCGTTCGACTATCGTATTCCAATGCGCCCGCGGCTTTTGAAATACGGGTCTCACGAACAAAAAAAAGCCTATCAAATGATAGGCCTTAGGTCTTAGGAAATTAAAAAAGTATATATTAAATAACTTTAACGTTTACTGCGTTTAATCCTTTTTTTCCTTCTTTTAGTTCAAACTCAACTTCATCGCCTTCGCGAATTTCGTCTATTAAACCAGAGATGTGTACAAAATGTTCTTTGTTAGAACCTTCTTCTGTGATGAACCCAAATCCTTTGGCATCGTTGAAAAATTTTACTGTTCCTCTACTCATTACTAAAATTTAAATTAATTACTTATTGTGAATCAAATATAGTTCCAAAAGTTTGAACCACAATCATTTATAGCCAACAATTTTACCAACCACTGTAAAAAAAAATCGCTTGCCCCTTTAAAAGCTTACTTTTCAGGGGTTTTTGAAATTATAAACTCCACCCTTCTATTACGTGCCCTGCCCTCTTCATCCCCATTATTCCCTAACGGTTGCGCTGCTCCAAAACCGTTGTAGGTAATTCTTTGAACGGCCAAACCCAATTGGATCAATCTATTTGCTACCGCCATTGCACGTTTAACAGAAAGAGTGTTATTGTAGGAAGTGGTACCCAAATTGTCTGTATATCCATTTATTACAATGTTCAAAGTACTATCGGATTGCAAATAATGGTAAACGCGTTTTATTTCCTGCTCACCCTTTTCCCCTAGTTGAAACTCATCGAAATTAAAACGTACATTCTCAAATACATGTACCTCGTCCAGGGCATAGGACGGCATTCCTTCCCCAACATATACCATATCCAAGAAATAATAGGCCCCATTTACATTTTTTTTCTTTGCCAATCGCTGTCGCCTTGTAGAGGCATTGTTCTTAAAATTACCGATAATTATAAACTGTTCACCACCATTGGCAAGGAAGGTAGCGGATATCTTGGTCCACTTGGCATCATCAGAAATAAATTGGTTGCCCAAAATTTCGACCAGGGTAAATTCATTACCTTCAATTTTGGAAAGCTGCCATTTACTAAGTCCCTTTTTAATTGTAAGCTCAATTGGCCTTGCGGATAATAACACATCGAAATCACGAACAACATAATCCGAATTTTCGGCCAAGCTTACATAAAAGTACAAGGTATAGGTAACCCCCTTCTTCAGGGGCTCCTTTAACCCACCCTGGATATATTCCCTATAATCTTCAGGGGCATACATATAGAATCCTGAATAGCCCTCCCCAAATTTTGCCATTTGCTCTCCCATAAAATTCTTGGGTATGCCCATGCCAAGGCTACAGGAGTTAAAATAATCCGTGGTTCCCAAAGTGGGTACGGACCAATATTTTAGATCTTCCCCAAAGTTCCCTAAATGATCCGGGCAATCCAAAAAAGATTCAAAACTGGGATTTTCCACAAGGTTTTGGGACATGGCCCCTCCAAGGCATAATACGGACAAAATCCACAACCAATTTCTACAACCTACAATGAAGTGCCCCATACCAACCAAATTGTATGCAAAACTTCCTACAAAAGGAATCCCCACTGTGCAAAAAGTTTAAGTACATTTTATCAAAAATAAAAAAACATCCCCACAAAAGGGGATGTTTGTAATAAATGACAAATATACAACTGACCTGTTTACTTGACCTTTAGGATTTATTTCTTTTACCTTTCAATGTGAATGAGCCTTCCATAGAATTGGCATTGCCCTTTATAACATCGTCCTCTACCTGCAAGGAAACTTGAACCTTACTACCCTCTATAAAAACCGCAAATTTTACTTTATTCCCATTCACTTTTACCTCGGAAGCCGTCAAGGTATTATAGTTAACTTTTACAACTACCTTATACCCCTCCTTGTCCTTGGTAATAACCATCACTCCGGCACTATATTCATAAGGAACATCAGCTACGGTATAATCCCATGTACCAATGGGGGACTTATACACTATTTCAAATTCTTCGTTACCATTACTGGTACAAAAGGTACTATTGCTTGGATTTACTGCCAAAAGGGACATGCTGCAGGAAACAAATAAAATACATGCGCAAAACAGTTTTACATTTTTTTTCATTCTTATAAAGTTTTATAATTAATATTTAACAAGACAACAAAAGAAAGTTATCGAACATCAAAAACTAGTCTTTTTTTCTATTCTGTGACTAAATGTACCGTAAGCGTTACGAACGGGACACCTTTATAAATTATAATTTACAAAATACAATGGGCAGGCACCACTACAAACAAAAATACCTTACTGCCTTTTTGCCTTCCAAATAGAAAGCCAAAGGCAGAAGGTACCTATTTGGCGACCATAAAATTCCACGGGGTTTTTGGAAGATTATGACCAACCTATTGTGCTAGATATTCATTTTTGCCCTAAAGATCAAATTTGTACGTGGCTCCGGCCAACACTTGGAATCCCTGTACCCGGTAATTGTTCCAGCGCATATAGTTCTGGTTCGCTATATTATTTGCCTTTGCAAAAACCGACAATTGCCCATTTATGCGATAGCCAATATGCGCATTGGCATCAAAATAGCTATCCAAGGTAACCGAAGTCATTGCAAAGTCTTCCGGCAAGGTTCCGGGAGAGGCAACGGTATAAAGATCGTCGCGTTCCCCTACATAAAAAAGATTGGCACCCATGAACCACTTCTCCCCTATCTGATAATCCATAAACATAGAGGCGGTTAAACCCGGTAGATTCCAGGCAGGGTTATCGGTTTCCGTATCATAATCATACACTTGGGCATTTACCCCTAGGCTAAAATTCCGGTTTACATCTACATTCAACTCCCCAAAAATGCCTAAGGTCTTTACGTCATCATAAAATACTTGGAAACTATTTCCATAATAATACCCCTTTTCATCTGTCCTAGAGGTATTTTCAGGATTTAACAAAAATAGAGGTTTTCTATTTTCCGCCATATAAGACCCTTTAAGATTATAACTTAGATTGGGTAACAGCTGCCCTTTTAAGCCTATGTAGGCATCATATTGTTGGTCCGTAGGCTGCATGTCCAAAGTGGGGGAAACATATGGATTCTCTTCTACAAATCCATAGAACGAGTTTTGTTTCAATTCTCCTTCCACCCCTCCATAAGCTATGGCTACCTCATCCAACAAACGATAGGAAGCCGTTATTGTGGGATAGATATAAAAATTGCCTTCACTGTTCTCCAAATCCATCCCATACACTAAATTAACGCCCAGGTTAAGCGAAAGATCGTCTCCCAAAATGTTAATATTGGGATTTAAACCAACTTGCAAGTGCGAATAATCTATTCCGGGAACATTGGAATCATTCCGCACTTGGCCATTTTTAAACTTACCCCCTACATAATCCACCTTGGCCTTCAGTGTCAATAACTCGTCCCCCAATGGAAATTCAAAGGCAGGCTTTAGTACGGCCCTATTTTCACCTGATTTCGTAGCATCCCAAAAACGTCTATACAATAAACTGGCACTCTTAAAAAAGGAATCTTCCAATTCCACAAAACCACCTGCAAATGCATTAAAATAGTTCTGCTTTTCCTCTATACCGTTCACTAGTTCCTCTGTATAATATCCATTGGGGATTCCGTACCAATTATATAGTTGATGTTGTGCCCCTATATTGGCGCCCCAACTTATATCCCTGTCCCTTTTAGTATAATTGGCGTCCAATTTGGTATTGTAGAATACGTTATCCAAAGCGGTCCCGTCTATTTCCCCCCTAGAGGAGTGGTGGTTTAGGCTTATATCCAATCTTTCATCCCTGTTGAGGGCGCTACTGGTATAAAAATCCGCAAGGGCGTTATTATAATTGCCCAAACCTATGGAGGCATAGGAATTATATATTTTTTCCGGAGGGAGCTTTTCAACCCCGGAAGCCTTGCCCTTGGAAGGAGTAAAGGTAGAGGCAACAGGTACGGAAAATATACTGTAGTTGATAGGTTTTTTTTGTAAAACAATGGAATCGTTCAAAGTAGGAACCGACTTCACCTTAAACGCGTCCGAAATGGTAGGGGAATATGCCTTTACCACGGTCACCGTTTCCGTACCTAAATCCTTTTTATCGTCCTGTGCCAAACCGATCTGTAGAAAACCTAGAATAGCAAATATGGATAATTTAATGTGCTTGTGCATATTGTGTTCTTTTTGCAAGGAAATTTTAATTGCCCTCTGGATTGATAGAGGAATTACTTTGTGCTTCTTTTGCCTTAATAATGGATGACTCCTGTTTGGCTTGGGCCACTATTTCCGGATAATCCCCGAAATTGGCAATAACACTATCCAAAATATAGGTTGCTTGGAAGGCATCACCCAAAGCATAGAAATTTTTGGCCATAATGATCAAACCTTTGGCACTCCACTCTTTATATCCTGCGTAGTCCTTGGCCAATTTTTGTACCGAAGCATTGGAAGCCTCGTATTCTTGGGCCTTATTCTTAAAATAAGCATCATAATAAAGTGCCTCGGCAGCTAAATCTCCCGTTGCAATCTTAAGCACTTCCGAATACGCCTTTTCTGCCCTGTTCTCATCCTTGGTCTGAATAGCCGATCTTGCGATCATTATTTGCGCATCACTTTTTATACGGTTATCGATCTTGGTGTTAGACAACACCTTGGTAGCATATTGAATTGTCTTGGCGTAGTCTGACCGCTCATAATAACCCTTCATCAAATTGGACCGGGCAAAGGTGATATTCTGTTGAATTTCCGCCTTGGATTCCAGTTCTTCCAAGAAAGGAATGGCTGTCGTATAATCATTTTTGCCCACATAGATCTCACATACCCTTGTAAGTGCCTGTTCAGCGTATTCATTGGCCCCTTTGCCTGCCACATTTTTAAAATAGGGCAGTGCTTTATCCTTCTGACCTTTACCAAAATATAATTGCGCCAAATTAAAATTGGCTTTTAAGGCATTCAATCCGTTTGGAAATTGTTTAACATAGGCCTCATACCCTCTTATGGCTGCATCTTGATTACCTTCAATATATTGCTTGTCCGCAGATTCAAATGTAGCATTATCCAGTTCTGTATCGGTAACCTCAACAAAATCGAGACCTTTAACCCATTGGGCATATTCATTCACCCTACCTAGGTCTACATATATCAGCTTGGCCGTTGTTACGGCCTGTAACGCTTCCTGAGTGTTGGGGTGGTCCCTAACTACCGTTTTAAATTTGGCCAAAGCCTGTTCATTGCGGTTGGCATTATAATGTACCAATCCCTGACGCAGCATGGCCTGTGGCACCAAAGAGCTACCTTTATAATCCATGGTAAGCTGATCGTATAACTGCAAGCCTCTTTCCGTATTATTGGCCCTCACATAGGAATTGGCCAGTTCAAACAAGGCATCGTCCTTTAGGGTCGAATTGGGATACCTGGACACAAAATTGGAAAGCTCTTCTATTTTGGTAGCACTTCTGTCCACAAACCCGTAGCTCAATGCTTTTTGGTAGGCAGCATAATCGCTGGAAGGACTATTTCGCGCAATTGCCTTGTTATAGGTTTCTATAGCTGGCCAATACTTACTGCTTACAAAATAACTATCCCCCAAGCGTAGGTATGCATCGTTGAGTTTTTCGCTATCGCCATTATTGGTCTCCACATAACTGGAAAACGCGGCAATGGCATTGGTATAGTTTCTCAGTTTAAAATAGGTGTATGCCAAATTATAATTTAAATCCTTGAATTCAGGGGTTGATTTGGCGCTGGGAATCGATTTGAATTGAAGATATCCGGCCAAGGCATCGTCAAAGCGGTTCATATTGTAATCCGATTCCGCTTTCCAGTAGCTAGACCTGGCCTTGAAGTATTGATCTTCCGCATTGTCCAGGGATTTATTGAACACTGCCGATGCTTCCTCATAATTCAACTCCAAGAACAATTCCACTCCCCTGTAAAACGCCACCTTTTGATAAGTAGCCTTACTGGCAAAATTTTTGTTTTTCTCCAATAACTCCATAGCACCGGCAAAATTTTTAGAAGTAATATAGGAGTCCACCAAAAGTTCCTGCATCTCCGCTTTATGGGAATCATTGGGATATTTTTCCAAATATGTTGTCAAAACTTGGGGTACAGGTTCGTACGCATTCCCTATTTCATAGCTCAGTCGCGCATAATTGAGATAGGCATCCTTTTGAATTTCTGTATTGAAATCCATTTGGGAGGCATTTCTAAAGGCATTCAAGGCCTCTTGTTTTTTGTCCAGCTTTAGATAACATTCCGCCAAATGATAATAGGCATTTTGGGAAACTTCATTGTTACCGTCAATTATTTTGTTGAATTGCTGTATTCCATTGGCATAATCTCCCTGCATGTAATAGGAGTAGCCCAATAGATAATAATCGGTATTGCTCCACTTGCCTCTTTTCCCTTTGTATTCGGCCAAATAGGGTATGGCATTGGCATATTGTTTTAGGTTGAAATAACTCTCACCAATAATTTTATTGAGCTCCGAAACTTCATTTCGGTCAGATTTGGGCAATTGTTTTTTAGCCAAGGCAATAGCCTCTTCAAACTTGCCCAATTTAAAGTTCATATCCGCCTGATAATAGGACAGCTTTTCTTCCAACAATTCTTGGTCGGTAATCTGATCAAAACGCTGATTGGCCTGGGCATAATCGTCCTGCTGATAAGCAATATACCCCAAGTAATACTTGGCTTGGGAACCATAGGTTGGAGAGGTGGTCACCTGATTTAAGTATCGTTCCGCCTCTTTTGGCTTGTTGGAGGAGAACAAGGCATATCCATTGTTAAAATTGAAACGCTCCTTATCCTTCCTGGACATGGAACTCTGATCTACCTTGGTATACCATTTTAAGGCATACGGATACTTTCCGGTTGCAAAATAATAATCGGCCACATCGAGGTAGGCAGAATTGCGTTTGGTTGAAGTTGGATACTTTTCCACAAAGTCCTCCATCAACCTATCGGCCCCCAACTGATTCAGGCGAATTGCCGCAGTAGCGGCATAATACGCACTATTGGCCTGGGTCTCTTCATCCCTGGTATTATTTTTTACCTTTTCAAAGATAGTCTGGGCTGCCTGATACTGTTTATTGTTATACAAGGCCAAAGCTTCCTGGTAGTCCTTTTGGTCAAAAGTATAGATTTCGGATTCTTGGGCACTTACGTAAAACAAAGACCCAACAAAACACAGTATAACAGCGGTTTTTTTTCTTAGCATAGTGTTCTCTAGAAGTTAAGAATTACCGTAATTAAATTATATAACGATAAATATTGTCCCTAAGTATATGATAAAGAAAAAGATTTTTCAAGAAGATTTGACTTAATTCCAAAGGAACTTATTACTTTTATATCAACATTAAAAACTATGGGCGAAAGCATATTGCAGCTGAAGGATGTAGCGGTATTTCAGGGAGAAAATTTGGTATTGAACGATATCAGCCTTGAAATCAAAAAAGGGGAATTCGTGTACCTTATTGGAAAAACAGGCAGCGGAAAGAGCAGCTTTATGAAAACTTTATATGGCGATCTTCCATTAAAACAAGGAAGTGGCCATATTGTAGATTTCGATCTAACCACCTTAAAGGAAAAGGAGATTCCTTATCTGAGAAGAAAATTAGGGGTAGTTTTTCAGGATTTTAAATTATTACCGGATCGCAATGTAAATAACAATCTTCTTTTTGTTCTAAAGGCTACCGGCTGGAAAGACCGGAGCGAAATGAACGCCAAGATTGAAGATGTCCTGGATAAGGTGGGAATGAAAACGAAAGGTTTTAAATTTCCCCATGAACTTTCCGGCGGGGAACAACAACGTATCGCAATAGCCCGAGCTTTACTGAATGATCCAGACCTAATTCTGGCAGACGAGCCTACAGGGAATCTTGACCCACAGACCAGTGTGGAAGTAATGAAGGTTCTTCAGGATATCAACAAGACCGGAAGGACCATCCTAATGGCCACCCATGACTACGCCCTTATTCTTAAATATCCATCCAAAACTTTGAAGTGTGATGGCAACAAGGTTTTTGAAGTAATACAAAGGGCCGTTTAACGATCATGGGTAGACACCCTAGTCCAGACCCACCATTTCCTACGTTAAACCAACCATAAACAGCTGGCCGTTTACCGGCAGATCTTGTTGTGAAAGGGCCATACGGCACCATTATTATCACTTTGTTTACCAAATCAGGTTCGGTTCAGTTTACCCCATAGCCGTTTCACCCCCCATTTAGTCCACTTCACTTAGTATCTACCTAAAAAAAGTGGATACGCCCATTATCTTTGCACCTGAAATAAGATGCATATCCAAATATTCATAAAATTACATATCATGAAAAACATAGCTTTATTATTAAGTACCATGTTAGTATCCCTCTCATTGTTCTCATTTTCAGGGAAGGACAAATGTTTAAATTCAGATGACATTAATTGTTATATTGAATCCCATAACCCCTTTGCCGAAGGATTGCTTATGGATGAAGAAGTAAGAAATTTAAGCTTGGAGGATATTGACCTTATTGAAGAAGAGGAAGAAATTGTACTCAATTTTGACCCTACTCCCTACTTACCATTAGACTTCAACGCATATAGGGGCATGGGATTTGACCTTACCAAAATTGTTGTTAGGGAGATGGAAGAAGAAATTGTTCTCGGCTTTGATCCTGCACAATACCTGCCAATTGGTTTCAATGCGTACCAAGGCATGGAACTGAACCTAAACAATATTATCATAGAAGAGATTGAAGAAGAAATTGATCTTGGCTTTGAAGTAATGAACTATCTACCCAAGGGATTTGACGCTTATGCCAAATAACAATAACAAAGATACATGAGTTTATCACCAACAAGCCCTTGACTTTATTCAGGGGCTTTTTTTTTACACTAAATTGGGGGAATAAGAAAATCCATCTCGAGGACTATGATAAGGAGACGTAATGAAGTATATTTAAAACAACTTAGCTAATATGGACACTATAAAACGGGTAAAACAGCTTGAAATAATAAAAATTGCCATCCTGATTGCTGTTTTAGTGACCCTTCCGCTTACCATATCCCTTTTCAGATCGACCGGCTTTAATAAAGAGATTTTCTCCAGTGAACTGTTTGTGGATCTTGATCTTAAATTCTGGTTTTTCTTCCTTTTTTCATGGTCTGCACTGCAATTCAATACCAATTTTATTTATCGTATCCCCAAAAGGAACCGTTTAATTGTATGGGTACTGAGGCTCTCGGGCAATATTGGAATCCTTGTATCAACAATTCTATTGTTAGATTTTATTTATCCGTTTTTAGTTGACAAAGACATTTCCAATAGGGAGGAGGATTTTCAGGTTTTTGTATTTATAGTAGTCCTCATTATCATAATATTTATATCCAGAATTTTAAGACTTCAAATTATTCAGCGGCAAAATATTCTGGAAAATGAATATTTGAAACAACAGAACCTTCAAAATGAACTTTCTGCATTAAAGAATCAAATCAACCCGCATTTTCTTTTCAATTCCCTTAATACACTCAATTCCCTTATTCGGGACAATAAGGAGGCTACTATGTTTGTTAAAAAACTTTCCTTTATGTACCGCTATATATTACAAAGCGGGGATAGGGATCTGGTCTCTTTAAAAGAGGAGCTTAAATTTTTGGAAAGCTATACCTACTTAATAAAAACAAGATACAGGAACCGTTTTCAAATTGATATTGCCATTGACGAAAGCTATCTCGACAGAAAAATCCCCCCATTGGCCTTACAATTATTGGCAGAAAACGCCGTGAAGCACAATGAAATTTCGGAAACGCACCCGCTAAAAGTGAACATCTATTCGCAAGATGAATGCATTTATGTGGAAAACAAGGTACGGCCTCGCTCCACCCTGGCAGAAGGCACGGGAAATGGGCTTCTAAACCTGTACAAACGCTATTATATGATACGTAAACAACAAATTATCATAGACAAGCAGAGTGATATTTTTAGAGTAAAACTACCCTTGAACAGAATGACATGAAAATAGTAATTGTAGAAGATGAATTGGCTGCAAGTGAAAATCTTGCCTACATGCTTAAAAACCTCCAAGATAAGCTTGAGATATTGGCCGTTTTGGATTCAGTAAAAACGGCTATTGATTATTTTACCAAAAACCAGGAAGCCGACCTAGTTTTTATGGACATCCATCTAGCCGATGGACTATCTTTTGAAATTTTTGATGCCGTTAAAATTGATGCTCCAATTATCTTTACCACGGCCTATGACCAATATGCCTTACAGGCATTTAAACTCAATAGCATTGATTATTTGTTAAAACCAATAGACGAGGACGAATTGGAAGTTAGCTTGGAACAGTTCAAAGGGCAATTAAAGGGCAAGGGGCTTATCACCAATCAAGTGGAAGGACTCCTAAGCCTATTGAAGGATCAAAAAAAGACCTATAAATCCATGTATTTAGTGCATTATCGCGATGAACTAATTCCTTTGAAAACTGATAAAATTGCCTATCTATTCATTGAAAACGGAATAGTTAAGGCTGTCACAAAAGACAGGCGGACCCATACTATTGACCAGAAATTGGAGGATATTGAAAACGACCTCGACCCGTCTAACTTTTACCGACTAAATAGACAGTTCATAGCGCAAAGGGATGCCATTGCCGGAATAAAACAATATTTTAACGGGAAGCTGATCATTGGTGTTATCCCACCCCATACGGAACAAGTAATCGTAAGCAAGGCAAAAGCCTCCGAATTTAAAAACTGGATGAACCAATAAAAATTCCCTGAAAACCAAATATCTTAGATTAGCTACTCCTGTTCCATCCAGAAAATGTAGCTACCCCTTTTATGGACCCGGGAACAATCTTTGGCTGGAACCGTAAAAATAAGCATAAGTCATCCCTAAATTTCCTTTACCGAATCCCAAAACACACCACCTCCTTATAAAGCATCCATCAACCAACTTTAACCATAGGAATGGTTCTTTTTACAACAATAGCCGGAAGTTCCACAGATCTATAACTATTTTTACTTGGCCCCTGCGTTGTCGGCATTGGCATCCAATTGCAATACCACCGATTTAGAACCCGTCAAGGGTTTAACATTGTTTTCCCCATTATCTGTATAACTGGCCGTAATTACCATAACAGTTGCACCCTTGGTAGGGTTTGGAACTATGCTTCCCGTAGCTGGTAAGGATTTCTTTTTATCGGCCGTACTTGCAAGGGATTGGATATAGAGCCCTATCTGCCTAGATTCATCCTTGGTAAGGTTGGGATGTGCAGGCATGGTTACTTCTCCCCAAACGCCACTACCTCCCGAAATTATCCTAGACTGCAGATAGCTTAATCCCTTTTTATCGTTCTTGTACTTTTCAGCGATATCCCGGTACATAGGCCCAACAGATTTTTCCTTTTCCTTGTGGCAGGTTTTACAATCCAATGCCATTGTTAACGCCTTGCCGGTAACAACCGCCGAAACTTCTTGATGCCCCAATGACAGTGAGGCTTCATCCATGCCTTCCAGATAATCTATGGAAACAAAAATATTGTCCTCATCTATTGCGGAACCATCTGGATCGGTAACGGTGACCTTATAGTTCATAGGCCTCCCTGGCTCGAAAAATAATGAATTGCCCCCATTGATATCTATGGATACTTCCGGCCTTGAATTTCCAGCCACCACATTAATAACTTGACTTTTGGCCGAAGCTTCCTTGTTATCCAAAACAGTAGCGGACAAAATATAGTCCCCCACATTATCATAGGTATAGGTAATATGGGGAGTTGTGGTTTCCTTGGTTTCACCATTCCCGAAATGCCACACATAGGACATTTCATCCTGCTCCCTATCCCTTGCCTCTACTTTTGCAGTAATAGTCAAAGGAAGTTTTCCAGATGTTTTATCCACAGAAATATTCTCTATCAACGGTGGTCTATTGCCCCCATTGTATTCTATATAAGACAATGCAGAATCATCATTTTTGGAAAACCAACCACTACCATATTCCAATAGATATACCCTACCATCAGGACCAACCTCCATATCTATAAGATTGTTTACTTTGATTTGGTCTGCAAATGGCTCCATTTTATTGAATTCCCCATCAGGGAACAGGCTAACGGCCATCATCCAGCCACGTATCCAATCATAGACCAATACTTTTCCATCATAATATTCCGGCAGTGCATTGGGCCCATTGTAGAGATCCGAATAATACACGGGACCCGCCATAGCGTTCCTACCTCCGGTACCGGTTTGGGGAAATTCCTGAGATGCTACATATGGATAAAAACCATAGGCAGGCATAGCTTTTGGAAGTTCCCTAAGGCCCGTATTGTTTCTAGAGTCGTTTATGGGTTTTTCGGGTTCAAAAGTATCTCCACTCTCCCCCGTAGCATAATCATATTGACGATAGGGTTTATTATCCGCAATAAAGAATGGCCAACCAAAATTTCCGGCCTCCCTAGCCTGATTCATTTCATCATACCCCCTTGGCCCCCTGGTGTCCAAACTATCTGCCCGGGCGTCTGGCCCTACATCTCCCCAATATACATATCCCTTTTTGGGATCTACAGATATTCTATACGGATTTCTGTGGCCCATGGTAAATATTTCAGGCCTGGTCTTGGCAGTTCCTTCCGGAAATAAATTTCCTTCGGGGATACTATAACTACCATCCTCATTTACCTTAATTCGCAATATTTTCCCTCTCAGGTCATTGGTGTTTCCTGAAGATCTACGGGCATCGTACTGTTCCTTTCCTGGGATATCGTTTAAGGGTGCAAAGCCACTGTTCACGTATTTCACCCCTTTTTCACTAAAAGGTGTGGAATTATCCCCTGTAGATAAATACAACATATTATCCGGTCCAAATGCAATTGACCCCCCTGTATGGCAACATATCTCACGCTGACTATCCACTTCAAGTATTATCTGCTCCGTAGTTGTGTCCAAAATATCGTTCTCAAATTTAAATCTTGACAAACGGTTTACCCACTTATCCCCTGTTGGGCTGTAGTACAAATATATCCAATGATTGGTCTCAAAATCGGGGTCCTTTTGCAACCCCATTAACCCTTCCTCCGCATTTACATTTGGTGTATTTTGGGTTTTATGATATACATCCAAAAACCCCACTTGGGACAATTCTTTGGTAGCTGCTTTATACAGCATTATTTCACCCCGTCTTTGGGAAACCAAAATGTCATTATTGGGCAAAATAACCATTTCGGTAGGCTCAAAAAAGTCACCATATTTCAGAGGAACTTTGGTAAAGCGATCGGAATCAGGTGGAATTTGGGTGGTTACCTTGGTATAATCCAAAATTTCATTCTTTCCTATGGCATATTGGATACCCCCTAATAAATGTTTTAAGTACAATTCCTCGGAAAAACTTTCCTCGGTATGGCCCAAGGCCGTATAAAAGGCACGGCCTCCGTCATATTCATGATACCAGCTCATGGGGTGATGATCTCCATTAATACCTCCTTCATAACTCTTTTCATCTACCGTCATCAAAACATTCACCTCCGGATTTATTTTCTTAAAATTATAGAGTTCATCGGTTCGATGCCAGATGGAGTCGGCAAACATATTGGTAGCCCCAAAAGTATTGTCCTTAATAATAAAATCGGCCTCAGGGGTACCTGCAGGATGACTGGCAAAATAAGCACCCACCAATCTTCCATACCAATTCCAATCATATTCGGTGTCCGTGGCGGCATGTACACCCACAAAACCTCCACCAGCCTGAATATACCTTTCAAAGGCGGCTTCTTGTTTAGCATCCAATATGTTGCCCGTGGTACTTAAAAATACTATTGCCGAATACTTTTTTAAGTCGTCATCATTAAAGATATCGGCATTTTTAGTTGTATCCACACCAATTTTGTTGTCCATTCCCAACTTTTGAATTGCCTCCAATCCACTGGGTATGGAAGCATGCTTATAACCCATGGTCTTGGAAAAGACCAAAATTCGTGGTTCGCCTTCCCTTTTCTTGCTATCACAAGAAGTAAGGAACAATGTAAAAACACCAAGGATAAGGGCAATGTAATTTTTCATCAATAAAATTTTAAAAAGATTATTTGGATTAACGGAGAAGCTTAAATTTTACATAACGGAATTAGAGGTAGTAATATCAAAAGGGTATTGCTCATTTTTTAATTAACAAATAATTGGCCATGCCCCAAATTTTGAATTTCTCAAATATAGTATTTATTTGATAGTATTGCAGCTACACTATTAATTATTGACACAATTTCATTTTACACATTTACATTATCGGTCTTAAAACCCTTCCCCTCCGCTAAAATTATTTTATACCTTTAAGCAACCAACTACAACCGATGATTTTAAAAAAACAAGTCTATAGGGCGGACAAAAAAATGAATCCCTTGATAGGGATACTACTATTCCTTATCTCCATATTTTTATTTGTACTCACCTTCCCCCTTGGCTTTGTTTATGGCCTTTTCCATGGACTATTAAAAAAGGGTATTGTAGGACTGGGAGAATACCTTCTTAAAATTGCCATTTCCATAGACCAATTGGGCAATGTTGGGATGCAGCATCTTTTAAACCTCGTCTGGGTCAAAAAGGGTGGTTACAAATTTGGCAATCGGGACGAAACTATTTCCAGCGCCCTTGGCCGTAACAACAAATTGGGAACCCTCACTAAATTTGGAACGGCCATAGATAGACTATTGGACCTTATAGATAAGGGCCACTCCCTTAATTCCATTGATTACTATATTGAACCTTCGGACGAAATCATAGACCAATTAACATGGATCCATATTGTAGACCAGAAGTTACTGGCTATTAGACCTACAGGAAAGACTACCTATTCTCTTCCAGGAGGAGAAAGAATACCGAAAGAGTCCGATGCAATGACACTGACCCGGGTAATAAAAAATGTGCTGGGAATAATTCTAGAAATCCCTTCCTTTGATCATTTGGGGATTTTTGAAGCAAGGGCCGATGACAGCAAACCCTTTATTTTAGCGAGATCTACCTATTATTCGGCCGAGTATACGGGAACCATCGCCATTAAGCCCGAAGCAGGCGAAATATGTTGGCTGAACTACAGGGACAGGGAAAAGGTATCCGAAGTCGATAAAATTATCTTTGATTTGCTTAAAGACACCGGCCAATTGATTTAATTATATATTGCCATAGTATTTAAAGTCATTTTAACACCATTAATGTAAACTACCTATGCCAACCAGTTTTAAAAGATTATTTATCCTACTCCCTCTTCTAATTTTTCTGGGAAGTAATCTACAATGCAAGCAAGGGCAAAGACCGCCCAATGTGTTGTTTATTGCCGTGGATGACCTGCGAACAGAATTAGGAGCATATGGCAACCCCATTGTCCATTCTCCCAATATGGATGCACTGGCCTCTGAAGGAACTATTTTTACGAACCACTTTGTCCAAGTCCCAACCTGTGGTGCATCGAGATATGCACTTTTAACCGGTATGCGCCCCTGTAAGCCTTTACATTTGGGCAATAATGCCATTGAAAAGGAAATATCCAATGCAACCGAAAATAAAGTGCCAGAATCTTTTATCCACCATCTTAAAAGGAATGGATACCATACCGTTGGCATAGGGAAGATAAGTCACTCCGCAGATGGTTTGGTCTACGGTTATGAAGAACCGGTTTCCACCAAAAAAGAATTGCCGCATAGCTGGAACGAGCTATTATTTGATGCTGGAAAATGGGGAACGGGTTGGAATGCATTTTTCGGGTATGCGGACGGAGAAAATAGGCAAAGCCTAAAGAAACAGGTAAGACCATATGAGGCGGGGGAAGTAGATGATGAGGGATATCCGGATGGATTGACCACCAAGTTGGCCATTTCAAAGCTTAGGGAGCTTAAAGATAAGAAGCAACCTTTCTTTATGGGAGTAGGTTTTTTTAAACCCCATTTACCATTTAATGCCCCAAAAAAGTATTGGGACCTATACGATAGGGAACAAATACCCCTTTCGCCCAACCCTCGGGTTCCGGAGAACATAAGCTTAAAGAGCCTACATGAAAGCGGCGAATTTAACCAATATGCCCTAGGGGAGGAAAAGGCAAGTCTAGCCCAACCGGTTTCCCAGGAATACGCCAAAAAATTAAGGCATGCCTACTTGGCCTCAATAAGTTATATCGATGCCCAAATAGGCCTTATTTGGGAGGAGCTAAAAGTGATGGGCTTGGACAAGAATACGATTATCGTGATATGGGGAGACCATGGTTGGCATTTGGGAGATCAACGGGTTTGGGGAAAACATACCCTTTTCGAAAATGCCTTAAAAAGTGCCTTGATCATCAAATCCCCTTTTAAATGGCATCAAACCAACAAAGTAAAAACCATTGTAGAGACGGTAGACATCTACCCAACGATAATGGAACTGTGCAATATTGGTATGACCCATGAAATAGACGGCGAAAGCTTTATCGATAGTTTAACTGAGGCATCATCCAAAGAAGATGGAGTGGCATACAGCTATTTTAGAAATGGTATTTCCCTGCGGACAGACAGGTACAGATTAACCAAATATTATAGACAGGACGAACCTACCATTGAACTTTACGACCATAGCACAGACCCTTATGAAACCAAAAATATTGCCGACCTAAATCCAGACCTTGTTATGGAACTTATGCCTGTTTTGGAAAAGGGAAATACCGGCCTGTATATAGGAAACTAAAGAATTAGTATAAACCCAAATGGTTATCGCCCATAAATAGACCTATTAAAAGCACGAAAATCCGACCAAGAAGTGTGCATACCACAACTCCCGAAAGTTTTTTGTTACTTTGTTCACAAATATATTAATATTATACATGGAAATCCTCGGAATTGATGTCGGTGGCTCGGGCATAAAAGGAGCCTTAGTAAATATGGAAACTGGTGAAATGATATCGGAGCGGTTTAGAATACCCACTCCGAAATCGAGAAAACCAAAACCTATGGCCGAAGTAGTTGCCAAAATTGTAAAACATTTTGATTATAGCGGACCTATAGGCTGTGGATTTCCAACCGTCATTAAAAAAGGCATCTGTAAAACACCTGGAAATCTTCATAAAAGGTGGGCCGGTGTAAATGTAAATGAACTGTTCAGTGAGGTAACGGGATTACCAGTGACCGTGGTAAACGATGCTGATGCCGCAGGATACGCATCCATGAATTTTGGTGTAGGCCAGGGAAAGGAAGGCCTTGTGCTGATGATCACTATAGGAACCGGATTAGGTAGCGGTGCCTTTTACAACGGGGAATTGATACCAAATTTTGAATTGGGCCAGATTCCTTATAAAAAGTATGAAAAAATTGAATTATGGGCCGCAGCTTCAGCCAAGGAAAGGGAATCACTCAGTTACAAAAAATGGGGCAAGCGGTTCAATGTTTTCTTGGAGTTCGTAGAATTGATCGTATCTCCAGATCTAATAATCCTCGGGGGAGGCACCTCCAAGGACTGGAACGATTTTAAGGACTATATCAATATTGAAACCCCTGTAATACCCGCAGAACTGCAAAATCATGCCGGGATTATTGGCGCGGCGGCCGCGGCTTATAACAAAAAGGGCGTGCTAAAATAAAAGCAGCTGTTTTAACTGCCTATTTTCCACCTAAATAGATCCCCTAAAAATACATTGTTATTTCAGTGCATGGGCAAGAAAAAAGGGTATTGTCCATTTTGGAGATATCCCCTTATATCTATCATAAACCTTCCAAGAGCTTTCCCCCTTCGGGACGTTCAAAAAAACCTTCCTCCAAGGTATTTTGGAATTCGATATGGCTCAATTCAATGGTTGTTATAGGTTCTCCTTTAGGTTGCCCGTCCCCGGTTGACCAATACGTATCAAATTTTAGGGGCAAATTGATCCCATTAACAGTTTTTCTGCTTACCAAATCCATAATTTTTTCCGGGTTATTTCCACCATTGGGAAAGTATCCTGGGTAAGACACTATGTATCGAAGTGCCGTTAACAAATGAGTTTCGGCATCCAAATACAAAATATAATAATCGTCCGGAGCATCACCTGTTCCCGAAGCGAAGGTAACTTTAACCACATCCTGTGGTGCATCCTTGAAATTGGTTTTTGGCAACAATTCCAAATTAACACCTTCCCCATCCAGGACTAGGGGTTGTGCCGCTAGGTAGAGGGGAGTTAATGCCCAAAACCATTACTGTCCCATTAAAATCTAAAATAGTTCTTTGAAATATTTGAAATATAGTTAGTTACAGAGGTTTTTCGATTAAACGGATTTCAATTTTAACTTTTGCAATTCTTATACAGATTTGCA
>NZ_JASWIM010000004.1:207053-261240 GCF_030291335.1 Arenibacter flavimaris | reverse complement strand
TGCAAATCTGTATAAGAATTGCAAAAGTTAAAATTGAAATCCGTTTAATCGAAAAACCTCTGTAACTAACTATATTTCAAATATTTCAAAGAACTATTTTAGATTTTAATGGGACAGTAATGATTTAAACTGTTAAATAAATTAATAAAATCATGTGAGGTCCAGCTTTGGTCAATACAGATTCTTAAAATTTTGTTTTCGGTCAAAGTTTTTGTCTTACTCAAAATTAGTTATTTAATTAAATACAAAGTACGCATGTAGTACGAAGTTACAATATTCCTATATACGCTAATTTAGTAATTTTTGACCGGGTATTTCCAGTTTGAAACTTGATCTTCTACATCGCAACCTAAGCTTTAATTATAGGGGTCTTTGTTTGCTTCCACTTATAGAAACAATACAAATAACATTTGAAACTATATTCTTTTCAATGGAATTGCCAATTCCAGTATCCTGCTCTGCGGAGGATAATGGCTATTCTCAAGATACAGGAAAACAGCTCCCTTTTTTAATTCCCTTTGTTGCTTACCCGTCTGTTTCAAACGGCAGTCCGTTTTCTTTTATAATTTCTTCCAAACATTCCATTTCTTCAAATGGGAGCAACTGTAGAATATGTTCCAATGCCGTTTTAACATTAATATTAGGTTGAGGGATAAGCTTATTGAAATAACTATCAGTATAACTTAAGGTTATGATACAGATTTTCATAATACTGGCAATGTCATAAAGTACATCAGTAAGTCCGGTTACCATAAATTCGGCTTTATAAAAACTTTCAGTTTCACCAGGTCTTAATTTGTATTGCTTTTTATTGATCATGTCACTAATCTTTGCCATAATCAAATCATCTTTCTTAGGAGAATCATTTTTCGTTTCTATTTTTTTGGTATTATTGACCTTGTTGTCCGTTCCATCAATACTTTGTGTGCAATGGTTCAGGTGCTTGTTGTACAAGGTTTCGATCTCTTTGATGAAGTCATTGAATTCAGAACGTATTTTACCGACCTGGACTTCATTTATTTCATATTCATCGCTGTATCTCGCCACACTATAGGCATGTTCCAATAAAAGAAGCAGTTCATTATTGTTGGTTTTTGTTACTTTCAAAAAGGGTTTGAGCATTGGAAAGAACGGTTCACAATATTTGATATGGCTAATGATACTATGGGTAGTTTTGCTTTTGCCCAGACATATTTGTTCAATAAACCGAAAGCTAAGTTCAAAGGCCTGATGCAGGTTGAAGGCAGCAATCCCTAATTGTTTTTCAGAAATAAGTTCGTCAGCAGCTTTAACAAAAGCATTTACTTTCTTCATTTCTGTATTATAATATCTAACAGCCCTTTTAAGTAGAGTGTTCAATGCCAGGTTTTTATAATCCAAAATGATCTCCCCTCCAGAATGGGCAAATAGTGTAAACCCCAAACAACAATGTTCAAGAAAATAGAGACTGCCCCGCTCCAATGCCTTTTCTGAGGTGGCCTCTGTATAAATACGTATTTTAAATTCAGGGAATTCTTTTTCTATTTTGGCAATTAGATTAATGACTTCATTGGGGATAGGGTCAATATTGGCATCTACCAATGCTGTGATAAAATAATACGGATTTTCTCCTTCGATTTGAAGTTCTGATAGAAAAATAATATCGAGGGTCAGTATATTGAGCATGCTATCCAGTAAAGTCGATAGCCTTTCTGCCATTTCAAAATTCGCCGGCACGTTAATGTAGTGGTTCATGATTATAAGTTTTAAGTGTTACCATTGATTTATTATTTGATGAATCTAGACCTTGGATACCCTGCTTTTTATTATATCCCTAAATCCCATACGTTCTCAAACAATACCTTCGTTAAGCCTTAATTCCCCTTCAAGGTGGCCTGTTTTTGAGTTTACAAAAGGCAATTCATTAAAAGGAATGTCAATTTCATCGAAATCATTATGTTTCTTATTAACCCTAAGTATTATATACCTCGTATTGGCATAATTATTTGAAAATATTGGCCATTCGTGATATTTAATGATGGCAGAGGGTTCTTGGCTATTGATAATTTCCTGTATAAGGTTGGAATCCATTTGATTTTCCTCTTTATAAAGTAACATTGCTATTCAGGCGTACCGAACCAAAACTTTTGGTTTTTTACCAAGGAAACGGTGTATCTTACCAATAATGTTTGAGGATTTTCCACTATCTTTACCTACACAACATATAGGATAAGTTATTATATTTGAGATATGAGTACAGCAACAAAATCAAACCATATCGGTAGAAAGATTGGCCGTATTAGGGAATTACGCGGTATGAAACAGGAAGCCTTGGCTTTGGAGCTTGGCATTAGCCAACAGAGCGTTTCTTTAATAGAACAAAGTGAGGCCATTGAGGAGGAAAAGTTGGAACAAGTTGCCAAAGCCTTGGGCGTTACCGCAGAGGCCATTAAGAATTTTTCTGATGAAGCTGTTTTTAACATTATTGGTAATACAGTTACCAATCACGATAATTCTTCACTTTTTGCTTACCAACCTACATTTAATCCTATTGACAAAATTATAGAGCAATCTGAAAAGATTGAAGAACTTTATAAAAAATTGTTAGCTGCTGAAAAAGAAAAAATAAGCTATTTGGAAAAGTTGTTGGATAAAAAATAATACTCTTTTTTACAGAGGTTTCCAAGTTATAAACCATAAGTGATTTCAGAATATACGAGTCGCTTATGGTTTAATTTTTTATTCAATAATGAAGCACTTTGCAACCATCGGGCGCAAAGCAAGATCGTTTTTGTGGCAACAAAAACACATCTTGAATTCCTTCCCCGATGGGTCATAGTTTTTCCGACATCCACCATGCGTTCACATCCTTATAATCCTTGTATAAGTTTGACATGTCACTGCATTTTGGGCTCTGTTCCAATAATATTTCAACTGCTCTTTTACCGGCTTTGTCATTGTCCAGGTAGAGTGCTATGGATACATGTTTTTCAAATAGTCCAGGTATTTTTTCCGAAAAGTTCAGGGAGTTCAAAGTCAATAGATCATTTTCACCCCGTAGTTTGTTATTCTTGTCCAACGGGCTCAATAGGTCTAACTTGCCCTGGGTAATGTTTGGTTTTTGGTTGTTTTTCTTAAAGCATTAATATCGTTGGCGAGCTGGAATTTTTATAATATTTATGACGCTGTTGCTTTCACTATTATTTTTGATATCATCTAGCCTGATCTCATTAATATGTTACTGGTGAAAAGAAAAAGAGATCTGGCCATTATCCAACCAGCCCAATGCTTCCCTTACGGTTGATCTGTTAAGAAGACAAACCAGGTCGATCCCATTGCCCCCTTTCCCTGCCCCATGGTCGTACCATCTGTTCAATGGCCTTGAGACCTTGAAAGAGGCTTGGGTTTCTGACCTGAAAGGACTCAGGAACCAAGCTTCTTTGACCGATGTCCGTGTGGGAAAGTGCCCGAGTTTTGCCAGCGCTTTTTTGATGGGAAAATCCCGGGCTGTTTCACACCGTGTCCTAAATGTTTTTTTCTTTTCATCAGCCGGTTCTTTTTTTGGGTTTTCTCTTACCTTCTTACCTAAGTCCCTGTTTATATAGGTTAGGAACCTAGGTAGTACTGTTTTTGATGTTACCCATCCTACCCTAAAAGGTAGGTTAGGTAATACCTAGGTAACTAGTGGTTAATGTATCCTACCTAAAGGTAGCTCCCGCTGTTGGGGCGGTCATGGCCCATTAGGTAACTAGGTAGGTGCTTTTGCACTTTTTCTAAACTTCCATCTCCAAAGGGCTATTGGTAAACACAGGTTTCGCCAGATACCCGTATACCTGCCGCTAGGGATGTTTCACTCTTTGGACGTTAAATCCGGAGAGGGCAAGACCGAGATTTATCTCGTTCAACTTGAGGTTAAGCCCTTGTATAATAGCCATTGTAAGAAACCGCAGCCCCAGACCCAAGATATGCTTCCATTGCAGCAGTTATATTAATTTCAAATGCTTCTGTAACTTCTGCTGCCGTCATATATAGATTAGTTTTAAATTGGGTATTTGTAATCTATATAGCTTATTATATAACCTGAGCAGTTAATGTAGCCACAACCTGAAAATAGCTATCCTAAGGCAATAAAATATTGAGGTACTCTTGCTGTCAAGGCAATGAAGGTCAGATCAGCCTTTTTAAAAACTCTCGCTTCCAATTGGAAATTTGACAATTGCGTTATCCTTTTTGAACTTCCGACTATCAACAAAGTACCTTGATATTTTTTCCTGTTTCAATATGGATGGTGGAATTGTCTTTATTCTCAAACCTCAATTGAAGATTACTGATATCCTCCGCAAGTTTGGTATCCAGTATTTTGGCGTAATGCTGGGTTGTCTTTAAAGATTTGTGCCCCAGCATTTTACTCACAGATTCAATGGGAACGCCATTGGATAAAGTTATAGTAGTGGCAAAGGTGTGTCTTGCAACATGAAAGGTTAAGTTTTTGGTTATTCCACATAGGTCTGCTATTTCTTTAAGGTAGCCATTTGTTTTTTGATTGCTATAAACTGGTAATAATTGATCCTTGTCACAAGGTATAGAGGAATACTTAGCGATGATTCTTTCGGCAATCGGTAATAGAGGAATACTGCTTAAGGATTTGGTCTTGGTTCGTTTTACTTTAATCCATCGTTTCCCATCTATTCCTATTACAATATCACTTGCAGTCAGTTTTGCAACATCTATATAGGCCAAACCAGTATAACAACTAAAAATGAAAACATCCCTTACCTGTTCCAATCTTGAAATCGAGAATTGTCTTTCCATAAGGGCATTTATTTCTTCTTTGCTTAAAAATTCCTTATCAATTGATTTTGGGCGAAGCTTAAAATTGTAAAAGGGGTCCCTATCGATCCATCCATTGGCATAGGCCTGGCGAATTATCTTTTTGAAGTAGGCTATATATTTTAAGGAAGAATTGTGTGACAGACCTTGAACGGCCTTTAGGTAGTAAATAAAGCTGTTGATGAACTTAACATCTACCTGGTGTATAGGCTGGTCCCCGGAGTTATAGTTCGATATAATAAATTTTTGGAGGTGCTTCTTGGTGGTTTTATAACGTTGAAGTGTCCTAAAGGAAAATTCTCTTCCTACCAATTTTTCCATTCTTTGGTTATGTTCGTCAAACATTTCCAAGATCAATTTTTTATTGGTATTTGCCCCTATAAATTCATCCCTGATTCCTTTTGCCGATATATAATTATTATCATCGTACAAAAACTTTTGATAGATCTCATATATGCGATTTTTAATGATATCCAGTTGACGGTTGGTTTGTTTGGCTTCCGGGGTGTAGCCTATAACCTTGTTCGACTTAGCATCCCACTTGGAAATAGCAACTTTTCTCATGGTACTAACTTCAGCTCTTTTGCCGTTGTACGTTATTCGTAGGTAAATTATGGCCTGAGAGGGGTCACTCACCCCCTTTTTCCGGATATAAAACAGGATTGACAATAGATCTTGCATAATTTTGATTTTTAACCACTTAAATATAGTGAATTAATAACAAAAGCATACGATGTAACATGTTGTATATAAGGTGTTTGTGGTTAATTCGGTGGCACTAAATAATGATTTATTGGTGCCACCGAATGGGACACTTTTTGGATGGTATTAAATGATATTAAATGGGGTTTAATAAAATGAAAAACCCTGTAAATATTGATATTTACAGGGTTTTGATTGAATTTGATATTCAAATCGTACTCGAGGTGGGAATCGAACCCACACTCCGAAGAACTGGATTTTGAATCCAGCGCGTCTACCAGTTCCGCCACTCGAGCAAATTACTATTTTTTAAATTTCAATTTTCTCAGCTGTTCTTTTAACCCCTGATTCATTTGAGACTGCAAAACTAAAAAATATTTTCTTTATAACACCAAAAAAATAACAACAATTATACTTTAGCAACCCAAATTAATTTCTAAATTTGCACCTCCTTATAAAAAGGAGTGCCAATAAACTAATAAACAATACGTTAACAATGCCATATCAAGTGCCAGAGCCTAAAATTTTTACCTGCACCCAAAGTACAAAGCTATCTGAAAAGATAGCCGAACACTTTGGTTCCAATTTAGGCAATGTTATTTTTTCTAGATATAGCGATGGGGAGTTTCAACCATCCTTTGAGGAATCCATACGTGGAATGCGCGTATTTATTATAGGTTCTACAAATCCTAGTTCTGAAAACTTGATGGAAATGTTGTTGATGTTGGATGCGGCAAAAAGGGCATCTGCCAGGCACATAACCGCAGTTATGCCTTATTTTGGGTGGGCCAGACAGGATAGGAAGGACAAGCCCAGGGTTCCTATAGCCGCCAAATTGGTAGCTAAAATGTTGGAGGCCGCAGGTGCTACACGGATTATTACCATGGACCTTCATGCGGATCAAATACAAGGTTTTTTTGAAAAACCGGTGGATCATTTATTTGCCTCTACGCTGTTTTTGCCCTATTTGAATAGTCTAAATTTGAGTAATCTTACTATTGCTTCGCCAGATATGGGCGGCTCCAAAAGAGCCTATGCCTATTCCAAGGCACTTAATTGCGATGTGGTTATATGTTACAAACAAAGGGCACAGGCCAACGTTATTTCGCACATGGAACTTATTGGTGATGTGCAAGGGAAAAATGTGGTTTTGGTAGATGATATGGTAGATACGGCGGGAACCTTGACAAAAGCAGCTGATTTAATGATGGAACGGGGAGCTCTAAGTGTCAGGGCCATTACTACCCATGCACTTCTTTCAGGTGATGCATATGAGAAAATTGAAAATTCGAATTTGTCGGAACTTATTGTTACCGATTCCATCCCACTTAAGAAGGAAAGTAAAAAAATAAGGGTTATAAGCTGCGCAGAGTTGTTTGCGGATGTAATGCACAGAGTGCACCACAATACTTCCATAAGTTCTAAGTTTCTTATGTAAGTAATACCGAATAAAAGAGTAAATTAATTAATATTTAATACATACAATGAAGTCAATTACAATTAAAGGATCAGAAAGAGAAAGCGTAGGCAAAAAAGCAACAAAAGCCTTACGTAATGCTGGAAAGGTTCCTTGCGTTATTTACGGAGGGGAAAAACCATTACACTTTGCAGCAGACGAACTAGCGTTCAAAGATTTAGTGTACACTCCAAACGCACATACTGTTGTGGTTGATTTGGAAGATGGTAAAAAGTTTGATGCTGTTATGCAGGATATCCAATTTCATCCCGTTACCGATAGCATTTTACATGTAGATTTTTATCAGTTGTTCAAGGATAAGGAAGTTACTATGGATATTCCTGTAAGGTTGTTGGGTAACTCTCCAGGGGTTAGAAATGGTGGTAGGTTATTGTTTAGAAAAAGAAAACTTGCCATTAAGGCGTTACCGGACAATTTACCAGATTTCTTCGATGTTGATATTTCTAAATTGAAAATCGGTGGAAATATTTCCGTATCCACATTGTTGAAAGATGAGTTTACCATCCTTCACCCTGAAAATACCGTGGTCGTTCAGGTTAAAGCTGCACGTAATGCTGTCTTGACCGATGAAGAGGATGAAGAAGGAGCAGAGGGAGCAGAAGGAGCAGAAGCTGCTGCAGAAGCATCAGCTGAAGGCGGTAACGAATAGATTTTATCCAAAAAAAAAGTAAAAGCATCCCGTAACTGCGGGATGCTTTTGTATTTTTATGAGTTTCAAAAATAGGGCTATGTTCCAGTTTTTAAATTGGTTTTTTAAATTGAAGGGGGCGTGGTTGGACGAAAAAGACGGCATGAAAAAATTTTTAGTTGTGGGGCTTGGCAATATTGGGGAGGAATACGCCGACACCCGACATAATATTGGGTTTAAAATATTGGATTCCCTATCCGTAGAAGAGGATTTTACCTTTGAAACGGTTAAGTTGGGGGATGTGGGTACCTTTAAGGTCAAGGGTAGAAGTATATTATGCCTTAAGCCATCTACCTATATGAACAGAAGTGGAAAAGCCGTAAAATATTGGATGGACAAGGAGAAGATCCCTCTTGAAAATGTTCTGATCATCACAGATGATATCAATCTTTCTTTCGGAACCATCCGTTTAAAGACCAAAGGTAGTGATGGAGGACATAATGGGTTGAAGGATGTTCAGCACTATCTTCTTACTACCAATTACAATAGATTGAGGTTTGGTGTTGGATCCGATTTTGGGAAAGGTAAACAAATTGATTATGTCTTGGGTGAATGGAGCCAAGAGGAAAAGGATGCCCTGAATGAACGATATGAAAGAGTCAATGCCCTAATTCGATCATTTGTGCTTTCTGGTGTCAATAGAACAATGAACGAATACAATGGCACCTAATAATAAAGCTGGCTTTAGCGAACTTTAAATTCTGAAATACTATTGGTGGCTGTATTTCCTTCCCTGTCCATAGTAGTTATTCTCCAGTAATAAACAGTATTGGCTTCAACACTGACCTTTAGATCGGATTTACCCGATGTTAAGGTGCTTATCAAAGTAGTTGGTGGGGTTTCAGTTGAAAAATATACCTCGTATCCTTCCAGATCATTATCCACATCTGCACCTTCCCATTCCAAAAGAACTTCATTATTAAGGTCTTTGGAGATATTGGTTCCAGTTTTGGGAGATATAACTTCTGCAGGAAAAGGCGCGTGGGTGGTTTCCGCACCTGCATTGAAAAACCGCCAAGTTTCACTGCGGGCCGTTTCTGAAACTTTGGTGTTTTTGGAAACTACCAACCAAGAAAATGGGGCTCCTCTTTCAATAGTTAAATTAGCCGAGGTGCCTTTTACCACAATAGTTTCGGTGGTGTTGGTGTTTAAGTTGGTGGCCCTAAGTTCATAGGATTCCGTATGGTCCGAAGTTTGCCATCTAAATTCCACGATGGAATTATTGGTTCCTGTTACGTTCTGGCCCGTTGTGCATTCCGAGTTTTTTAAGGGAAAGACCAGCTGGGTAGACAAGGGGGGCTTGGGAGAATCTTTACCACCACATCCCACTAGGGCCAAAAAGCATAAAATTATGGCTGTTGGTTTCATCCTTCTATTTTTTTACGACCTTAAAATTACTATTCACACCCTCTCCTTTTACCTTCAGGATATACATACCCTGGGACAGGCCTGTAAAATTAACCTTAATTTCATTGCCATGTAGGGTGTAGTCCTTATTGCCCACCAATTGGCCTGCATAATTAAAAATTTGGGTGTTTACGATATCCGGTCCGTTGTTGATTAAAATGGTAACTTCCTCCTCAAATGGGTTGGGGAATACCACGGGTTTGTCCATGAGTAACAATTGATCCTCGTAGACACCTTGACATGGTAGGTTGGTTGATACCTTAATTTGGTTGATTCCTTGTTTAAGCTCCAATGTAATACTGGATGATTTTGTTTGCGTAACAATACCATTTAATTCAACATTGTACAAGTCGCCCCCTTCCAGGTTCAATATGGTCTGATTCCCCGAAGCCGATAGCTTTGAGGTAACCGATAAGGGTGGAGGTTGTGTAATGATGGCCTTAAAACAATAGGGCTCGTATACCTTGTCATCTTCGGTGCCTACAATACATATTTCATAAGTGCCAGCCGAAAGGCCTTCCCTAAAAAAGAAATTGGTAAAGTTAATGTCCTCATTTATTCCGTTACCGCTAAGGGTAATTTCGTAGTCCATATTAACGTTGGCTACGATACGTAAGGAGCCGTCATTTTGATTGCTACAGGATTCACTGTTGATTTCTACCTCAAAATTGTCTATGGGAAAAATATAAACGGCACATCCGTTTAAATCAACCGTGGCGCCCATGGGAGTGTTGAGGCAGAGGTCATCCCCATCATCAAAAACACCATCTTTATCCTCATCCGCCCTAAAGGTGCCTTCTACACAAATGTCCATGGAAAAGGCATTTAATGTTCCTCCGTCCGAAGCTGCTATATCCTTGACTTCCAATATCCAATCCCCATAAGTAGATTCCCCGTTAAACGCCGCCAAGGAGCCTAGTGGTCTTACCGTGCCCATAATAGCTGGAGTTGTTCCGCATATAAATCCTTCTGCGCTATCATCAAAAGTTGCCAGTATATCCTGATTTCCTCCACAGGAATTGGATACGAGAATTACCCTGGTTCCAGCAGGTGATATAAGGGTTACTTCCAAATCGGCAAGAAAGCTATGGCTAAGGTCTAAATTAACATTTATGTCCGCCACCGGTAGATCGTTCAAAAGGGTGATTTTAGAAGTAATTGTGGGTGCCCCGGTAGTTGATATGTCTATGGGTAGATCCTTGGCAGCTTCCAAGGCACAGTTCAATTCCAGGGTGGTAAAGCTAAAAGCAGGGCCAAAAGTTCCCTCTCCACAACTATTCTTGGGTTTAACCCGCCAATAATAAGTAGTTTCCTCTACCAGATCGGTAGTTATATAGGAGTTGAAAATAACGCTCGCAGTCTCAATAATATTGGTAAAGGCCGCATCATCGGCAATCTCAACATCATAGGAGGTATAGGAAGTATTGGATTCCCATTCCAGTTGCGATGCTATACGTGCAGAAGTAGCGCCATTGGTCGGTAATTGCAGGACCACATCCGTAAATGCAGTTTCCAATATTTTTACATCTATGACAACTTCCTTGGTGACATTTTCTGTAGTGGCCACTATGTTTATGGGGTAATTGCCAGGATTTACCAAATCTGTATTGGAAAAAGTAACGTTCACCGTAGTGCCGTTCACCGCTGTAGAGGTGGGAGAAAAATCAATAGACAATCCCGGGGGCATACCGGTTGCGGAAAAGGTGGCTTCCTCCGTAAACCCATTATAAGTTTGGTAGGTAAAGGGCACAATTAAATCATTGCCTTGGCAAACTTCGTGCTGCAATTGGGTAAAATTAAGCACTATGTCCGATGGTGTAATGGTAAAATTGGAAGCGTTTACCGCTAAAAAGATATTGTCGTGTGCGCTGACCATTATTCGGCCCGTAGGAGTGGCAAATCCAGGGATCAATATATCCTGTTGGCCATCATTGGGCACGCTATCGGCTAATTTTATGGGAAAGGAAGCTCCGCCATTGGCGGAAAAAAAGATGTCTACTTTTTGAGTGTTTACTGGGCCTTGATTGGTTTTTGCCACATCCCAGACAACCTGTTGCCGTGTGCCGGCAGCATAAGTCTCATTGGTAGATTGGGAAGTGATAACAAAGGGCCCTGCATTGTCTATGACCATGACCTTGACCAAGTCCGATGTAACCTGCCCCCCCCCTAGAGCGTTGTCCCTGACAGTAAGTGCAAATTCAAGTTCCCGTTCTACATCGGAAACGGTCTCCCATGTAGTGTTGACATTGGGATTGGTTTGGGTAAGATTGCCCGATACAATACTGCTTAGTTTTGGGAAATATCTGGAAGGTGCTACCGTAGGTTTAAGGGATCTGAAATTGGCCCCACTTAGATTTGTTGGCCCAAAGGTGTTATGGGTAACGATACCATCATTTATTTGTTCCCAATTGTATGTAAGTATATCATCTTCATCCACATCCGTTGCATTGCCTTTTAACCTAAAGGCAGTGGATTTTGGAATGGTATAGTTACCAGTGGGCACTATTTCTGGTGGATTGTTCAGCAAGGAGATCTCCTGGGCACAACTCGTTGTTTTGATATATTCCAATATTTGAAAAATACTGTAATAGTGAAAATAATCATCTCCGTTCAGGGCCACATTATTGTTGCCGGAAATGCCGGCATATCCCATTATGGTTGTTCCGCTTCCTGGTTCGGCCTGTACCAGAGTGCCTTCAGATTCAAAGGACCATGTGTGGTTGGCACCAAACTGATGTCCCATTTCATGTGCCACAAAATCCAGGTCAAAAATGTCCCCTTGTGGAATTAAGGCCGAAGAATAGGCACTTCCTTTTCGGGAATCTATACATACAGAAGCAATAAATCCGGCATTACCTCCATTTTCATCCTTTTGGAACAAATGGCCTACATCGTAGTTTTCGGCACCAATAACCGTAGTCAAGGTATTTTGTACTTCAGAATTAAGATTTGTTCCATAGGGATCAGAATTCTTATCCGTGTAGATTACCTGATCGGTATTGGCCACAATCTCCAAACTGATTCCCAAATCGGTTTCGAAAACTTCATTTACCCGGGTAATGGTAGCATTTATGGCGGCTAGTGCATCAGGTACGGTTCCACCGTGGAACTCGGTATACTCCCCTGTTGCCGAGATGGCCACCCTGAATTTTCTTAATACTTGGCCGTCCACCAACTTTAAAGCGGAAGGTCCTTTGTCCTTTTCTATCAGGGAAGTGGTTTCGCAAATGAAGTTGGTGTTCATCATATAGGCGTCCTTCCTATTGTACACTACATATTCATTGTCCGAATCCGATACTTTTTGCATAAAGGTGGCATTTTTGCTTTCACCGTATACGATCATGCTTTGTATGCCATTTTGGGAAACACTAAATCTTACCCTGTCCTTTTTGTTATTTAAACTTCTGCCCACATATGACTTTATCTGGGGATATTTCTTGGAAAGTTCTGGAGACAGTACGGAGGCTTCATGAACAGCGAAAGGTATCAATTCCCCATCTTCGTTAGGAAAACTTATAGTTTTGGATGATTTTTGGATATGGGTGGCCTTTAGTTCATTGAAAAAAGCTTCCTTTTGCAAAGAAAAGGTAAGGCCGTTATTTACCTTCAACTCCGCCGTTTGTCTTTGGGAATTCCTGCTCCTAGAATCGGCTTTTTGCCAATACTTGGTTTGCCCGAATCCGCAAAAGCAAAGAAAAAATATGGATATTGAAAAAACAAGACGTAATTTTACAACCATCAAGCGGGTATTTGTACAAACTCAAAGATAAGTTTTTTTTATTATTCCAATTTGTGATAACAGTTCAAAGCATCTCCAATTACGATAAAGCGTACCCTACTGCCATTACTATTGGCACTTTTGATGGGGTACATATTGGTCACCGTAAAATATTGGAACGTCTCATAAATAATGCCAAAGTGCTCGAATTGAAATCTACGGTACTTACTTTTTTTCCCCATCCCAGAATGGTGCTTCAAAAAGATGTCTCTATAAAGCTTTTGAATACCATTGATGAAAAGATCAAAATTTTGGAGCAAATAGGTATCGATTATTTAATTGTACACCCCTTTACCAAAGAATTTTCGCGCTTATCGGCAACACAGTTCGTGAGGGACATTTTGGTGAATGATTTAAAGACGAAAAAAATCATTATTGGCTATGATCATAGGTTTGGCAGAAATAGGAATGCCAATATAAATGACTTGATGGCTTTTGGAAATGCGTTGGACTTTGAGGTGGAAGAAATATCGGCACAAGAAGTGGATGACGTTTCCGTTAGTTCCACCAAAATTAGGAAAGCCTTGGATGAGGGGGATATGAAAACGGCCAATTTGTATTTGGGGTATAAATATATGCTTACTGGGGAGGTTGTGAAAGGAAAGGGTTTGGGACGTACGTTGAACTTCCCTACGGCCAATATTTCCATCCCTGAAGAATACAAACTTATCCCTAAGAATGGAGTTTATGTAGTGAGCAGTGTATTGGATGGCAATACTGTATTTGGAATGATGAATATCGGTTTTAATCCTACCGTGGAGGGCAAGACAAAAAGTATCGAAATTAATTTCTTCGATTTTGATCAGGATCTTTATGGGAAAAAAATTCAGATCGATATTATTGATCGTTTAAGGGATGAAAAAAAGTTCAATTCCCTAGAAGGCTTACAGGCGCAATTAAAAAAAGATAGGGAAACTTCCCTTTCCATAATCTCCAAGTAGATGTTGGATCGGTTTCTTTTTAAGCAAATCGATAATAGTCCGCTCCTAATTTTCAGGATATTTTTTGGTATTTTGGTAAGCCTTGAATGTTATGGGGCCATTGCCACGGGTTGGGTCAAAAAAAACCTGATAGATCCGGAATTTACTTTTAATTTTATTGGTTTCGACTGGTTGCAGCCTTTGCCCGGTATAGGAATGTATTTGTATTTCATTGCCATGGGCACCTTGGGAATTTGTATTGCCCTGGGATATAGGTACCGATTTAGCGCCGCTGCCTTTGCCATACTTTGGACGGCAGTTTACCTTATGCAAAAAACCGCATATAACAATCATTATTACCTGTTGATTTTGATTGCGATGATAATGGCTCTGATGCCTGCTAATAGGAATTATTCGCTGGATGCCAAGAGAAATCCTTCCATAAGGACCAATCATATGTCCTCCTATTTAAGATGGGCAATTATCTTGCAATTGTTTATAGTCTATTCCTATGCCTCCTTGGCCAAGTTGTACGGGGACTGGTTGGATTTTAGTATTATCGAGATTCTTTTCAAGAATAAAAAATCCTACCCTATCATTGGTGGTCTTCTCCAGGAACCTTTGGTTCATAAAGTGGTTGGGATTTCGGGTATCCTGTTCGATTTGTTGATTGTACCTGCCCTCTTGTGGAAACCTACTAGAAAATTGGCTTTTGTGGCTTCCCTGTTCTTTCATTTGTTTAATTCCATTGTTTTTCAGATTGGCATTTTTCCCTATTTGGCCTTGGCTTTTACAGTCTTCTTTTTCGAGCCTGAAGTCATTAGGAAATTGTTTTTTAAGAAAAAGGAGCCCTATAAAGGGGATGCCCTTGTTGTACCACCCCGAAGAGAATGGGTTTTGGGTCTGTTGTCCCTGTATTTTTTGATCCAATTGGCCTTGCCGGTCCGACATTATTTTATAAAGGACGATGTGTTGTGGACAGAGGAGGGGCATAGGCTGAGTTGGAGAATGATGTTACGGAGTAGGACCGGAATTACAACGTTTAAAATAGTAAACCATACCAATGGCAATTCGTATCTGGTAAATTTGGACGATTATTTAACAAGGGGACAGAAAAGTAAAATTAAATCCTATCCGGATTTTATGTGGCAGTTTGCCCAACGCTTAAAACGGGAATATAAGGAAAAAGGGGAGGATATCTCGGTTTTTGTGAATTCCAGGGTCAGTGTAAACGGTAGACCGTACCAAGAATTTATAGATCCCAAAATAGACATTGGCAGTGTGTCCTGGAACTACTTTGGACATAATGATTGGATCTTGCCTTCCCCGTCCAAAAATTAAGGGCACAGGAATGCCGTAAGGCTCCCTAAAACGGTTTGGCCCTGTGGCAAAGTTGCAATGGCATGCCCCAGGGGTCCCGAAGCATTACCAAATGGCTGCCGTCTTCCTTTCTTATTTCCTCTATAAAACTAGCGCCCTTCTCCAATAGCCTAATCTTATCTTTTTCAGCATTTGGGGAAACAAAGGCCAAATGAAAGGTAAGAGGGTGCTTGGTTCCAAAATCTGTAATTTCTTCATCTGGTCTATGGTAAAGTTCCAAAATTACACGTCCGGATGAATCCTCAAAAAAGGTCATGAAAGGAGCTTCGGTTTGTTCAAAAACTACTTTTAATCCCAAATTGGCAACATACCAATCCTTAATGTCCTCAATGTTTTTTACGTTCAGGGCGAGGTGTTCAAAAATCATATTTTTTAGAATTACGTTTTATATCTAGGCTAAATTTATGCCGAAAATCCGAAGATTAGGTTAAATTTGCACGATAAAAATTAAAAAAAATGTTGCAGTTACAGGCTATTCGTGAAGACAAGGAACAAATTGTTGAGGCTTTAAAAAAACGTAATATCGAAGCCCGTCCACTTATTGAAAGCGTACTTCAATTGGATGAAAAGCGACGGTCCCTACAGACACGCCTGGATAATACACTTGCAGAATCCAATAGTATTTCAAAAGAAATCGGCCTTCTATATAAAAGCGGTAAGGCAACGGAAGCCAACGCTTTAAAGGAAAGAACAGGTAGTTTAAAGGAGGAGTCCAAGGAATTGGGCGAGGTTTTGGCGGCAACGGCAACCGAACTTCAAAATTTACTGTACCAAATTCCCAATGTTCCACATAAATCAGTACCTGCTGGTAGCACAGAGGAGGATAATGAAGAGGTGTTCCGGGAAGGGGAAATTCCTGCGCTAACGGAGGGTGCACTTCCGCATTGGGAATTGGCAAAGAAATTTGATATTATAGATTTTGAACTTGGGGTAAAAATAGCTGGTGCCGGATTTCCGGTGTACAAGGGTAAGGGAGCCCGATTGCAAAGGGCCTTGATTTCCTATTTTTTGGATAGAAATTCAGCCGCTGGATATAATGAAATTCAAGTGCCACATTTGGTAAATGAAGCTTCAGGTTATGGTACCGGACAGTTGCCCGATAAAGAAGGGCAAATGTATCACGTAGGGGAGGATGATCTTTACTTGATCCCTACGGCCGAGGTACCGGTAACCAATATTTTTAGGGATGTGATTCTCAATGAGGCCGATTTCCCTATTACGCATACGGCATATACGCCATGTTTCAGGAGGGAAGCAGGGAGTTACGGAGCCCATGTGCGCGGACTGAACCGCTTGCATCAATTTGATAAGGTTGAAATAGTACGGGTGGAGCATCCCGCTAAATCATACGAAGCCTTGGATGATATGGTAGAGCATGTGAAGAATATCCTTAGGGAACTAAAATTGCCTTATAGGATCTTACGCCTCTGTGGTGGGGATTTGGGCTTTACCTCTGCCCTTACCTATGATTTTGAGGTCTTTTCAACGGCCCAGGACCGTTGGTTGGAAATTAGTTCGATTTCCAATTTTGAAACCTTTCAGGCAAATAGATTGAAATTGCGCTATAAGGACGAAAATGGTAAAAGTCAATTGGCACATACCTTAAATGGCAGCTCGTTGGCTTTGCCCAGGGTTTTGGCCGGAATATTGGAAAATTATCAGACCGAGGATGGAATCCAAATTCCCGAGGTCCTTATCCCTTATACCGGGTTTGATAAAATTAGCTAAAACTGGATAGACTAAAACTTGTATTTAAAGCCTAGAAGATAGTTGTCATCACTACTGTTAAAGGTGATTTCCAAATGTTCTTTTTGATATTGGGTGGTGAAAATGTACGAACTGCCAACACCTATTATGGCGCCTGCCAAAACATCCCAACCATCGTGTTTATCGGCCTGTATTTTTGGATAGCCAGTATAACTCTACAGAAACATCAATCCAAATAACTTATAATGGATTGTTGTAGGGAAATTTCGTCTTCTGCAATTAATAGTTTCATCAACTTGGAATATATACAAAGTTACATCTTAAATCTAAGCTGAATTTAAAGTTAGGCCTACTTATAATTCTTTATATTGGCCTTGACTCCCACTTTGGACATTCTGCGTATCTTTGAAAAAAAAAAGAATCGTTGCGACTATCTATCTTCATATTTATATTTTCTTGTTGCCAACTGCTTTTTTCCCAGGAAGACTTTTTGGCGAAACAGTATTTTGAGGATGGTGCTTTTGATAAGGCCCTGGTGTTCTATGAAAAGTTGGTCGCCAAAAATCCGATGCGGACAGATTATGGCGAAGGCCTAGTGGCCTGCTACCAACAATTGGAACAGTATGATAGGGCCGAAGAATTTTTGTTGAAGGTGGTCAATGGGAAAAATATCTATCCTACCATGCTCATTGAGCTGGGATATAATTATACGTTACAGGACCAACCGGAAAAGGCAATTGAATACTACGATAAAGCACTCCAAAAAATAAATGAGAACCCTAATTTTGGCTATGGTCTGGGTTATAGGTTTCAGAAATATGCCTTGTTGGATTATGCCATAAAGGCGTATTCCACAGCCATGGAGCTAAATCCAAAATTGGATTATAATTTTCAAAAAGCCAGGATTTACGGGGAACAGGGGGATATAGAGGAGATGTACGAATCCTATTTAAAATTAATAAGTGAAGGCAAGGCTTCACAGGCAAATGTTCTTAGAAATATTAACGATTTTATTAGCTCGGAAGCCGAGAACCCTAATAACATTAAGTTCAAAAAGGTATTGCTACAGAATGCACAAAGAAGCCCGGATATCCTTTGGAACGAATTGTTGAGTTGGCTTTTTGTTCAACAAAAACAATTTAAGAGTGCCTTTAACCAGGAAAAGGCCATTTACAAAAGGAGCGGGGAAACCTCTTTGCAGCGTTTGCAGGGATTGGGGAAACTTGCCATGGAGGAACAGGACTTGGATACGGCTAAGGAAGTATTTATATATATATCGGAAAATAGTGCCGACGATGTAGTGGCCTTGGATGCCCAACTAAATCTTATTGAAATGGATTTATTGGAAACCGATGAAAAGGTTTTGGAGAAGGTCCAAAAGAAATTTGATGACTTACTAAGTATTCACGGCTACAAAACCGAGACCTTGCAGCTACAGATAGCCTACGCCAAATTTTTAACCTTCAATAAGAATAAACCCGAACCCGCCATTGGGATATTACGCCGAAGTTTGGAGCTGCCCTTGAATAATTATGGCAAATCCTATATTAAAAGTACTTTGGGTGATATTTTAGTATATGATCGGCAGTTTAATCAAGCCCTGATCTATTTTTCGCAGATTCAGAAAGATTTAAAAAATGATGTCCTTGGGCAGGATGCCCGTTTTAAGGTGGCACAAACTAGTTTTTATAAGGGGGATTTCGATTGGGCATTAACGCAATTAAAGATACTAAGAGGATCTACCTCTCAATTGATTGCCAATGACGCCATGCAATTAAGCCTGTTGATATCCGATAATTCATTGGAAGATTCCACCCAAACCGCCCTAAAAAAATATGCCCGTGCCGATTTTTTGGACTATCAAAACAAAAAAAAGGACGCAGTGGATCTTTTGGAGGATATCCTTCAAAATCATAAAGGGGAAAAAATAGAGGATGAGGCACTTTTGAAACAGGCCGAAATATTAATGGAATTAAAGGATTATGAAAAGGCGGAATTTAATTACCTTAAAATAGTGGAATTCTATGCCAGCGATATTTTGGCCGATGATGCCAATTTTGCCCTGGCGGAATTGTATCGGAATGTCCTGAACCAACCGGAAAAGGCCAAGAGGCATTACGAGAAAATTATCTATAACTATCAGGATAGTTACTTTTTTCCACTGGCAAGAAGGAATTTCAGGATGTTACGGGGAGACAGTATCAACTAGTGCCCAACACCTTGGCCTGTCCAAAAATGAATATAAATATTCCCATTCGGGAAAGTAAAGAAACGGCATGTATATTTACAATGTTACCATGAATATTGAAGAATCTATCCAAGAGCAGTGGCTGTCCTGGATGAAGGAGGTGCATATCCCCGAGATGTTAAAATCTGGTAAGTTTACCAAGGCCTTGATGACCAAAGTATTGGTGGAGGAGGAGATGGGAGGAATTACATATTCCATACAATACACCACAGATTCCAAAGAAACCCTTCAAAAATATTATGACCAAGATGCAGAAAGAATGCGCAAAAAAGTGATGGAGCTCTTTGCGGGCAAGTTCGTCGCCTTTAGGACAGAGTTGGCGATTATAAGCGAACATTAATTAAATAACGCAGCGCCATGAGCAAAAAAGGGAAAAAGGCCTTTCAGACCAAGAAGGAAAAGTTCAATAGAACTTGGCAGGAGGAAAGCCCCGTTAAGGCAAAAAAACATTTGGGCCAGCATTTTTTAAAAGATGAATCTGTTGCCCGTCAGATTGGCGGAACATTAAGATTCAACGGCTATCGCAATGTTTTGGAAATAGGGCCTGGTACCGGGGTGCTCACCAAATATTTGTTGGAAAAGGATATCGATTTGGTGGCCATGGACCTGGATGAGGAATCCATTATTTACCTCAAACACAGTTTCCCTTTGGAACACAATACCCTAATGCAGCGCAAAGGCGTATTCAAGGTTTTGGAGGCCGATTTTTTGAAGTACGACCTATGGACACTTTTTGGGGAAGAGCAGTTTGCCATTACCGGGAATTTTCCCTATAATATTTCCACCCAGATTGTTTTTAAGATGTTGGAATTCAAGGACCGGATTCCCGAATTCTCCGGAATGTTCCAAAAAGAAGTGGCCGAAAGGATTTGTGAAAAGGAAGGGAGCAAGGCCTATGGAATTCTATCCGTCTTGGTACAGGCATTTTACGATGCGGAATATTTATTTACGGTTTCGCCCCAGGTTTTTGATCCGCCTCCCAAAGTGCAGTCCGGAGTGTTGCGACTCACCAGAAAGGAAAATTTCCATTTGGACGTGGATGAAAGGCTGTTCAAACAGGTGGTAAAGGCGGCGTTCAACCAGCGCAGAAAGACCATTCGTAACAGTTTAAAAACATTCAATCTTTCAGATGTTCTCAAAGAAGATGCTATATTTGGCCTGCGTCCGGAGCAATTGAGCGTTGAGGACTTCATTTCGTTGACACAGAAGATAGCAAATGATACCATTTAAACTCACTGAGGAATATTTAGCTGAAATAGAACAGCTAATAGACAACCAACAGGACGGGCAATTGTCCGCGCTCTTGGCTGAGGTGCATTATGCGGATGTGGCAGAGATCATCAACGAATTGGATGAGGACCACGCTACCTATCTAATTAAACTTCTGGACAGCGAAAAAACATCGGAAACCCTTACCGAGCTTGATGTAGATGTTAGGGAGGCCATCCTTGCCAATCTTTCCGCCAAGGAAATTGCCGAAGAATTGGACGAGCTGGATACCGATGATGCCGCTGATATTATAGGGGAACTACCCAAAAATATGGTCCAAGAGGTTATCTCCGAATTGGAAGATAGAGAGCATGCCAAGCATATTGTGGACCTGTTGCGATATGATGAAAATTCTGCGGGCGGACTTATGGCCAAAGAGCTGGTAAAGGTCAATGAAAATTGGAACGTACTCACCTGCGTAAAGGAAATGAGGGCACAGGCGGAAAATGTTACCAGGGTGCATTCCATTTATGTGGTGGATGATGAAGGTAAACTGAAGGGGCGACTTTCCCTAAAGGATTTGTTGACCACCTCCACCAAGACCCATATCAGTGAAGTATATATCCCAAAGGTAGACGCTGTAAACGTAAACGAAAAGCCAGAGGAAGTGGCCAAGATTATGTCCAAATACGATTTGGAAGCCATTCCGGTGGTCGATGAAATTGGCAGGCTGGTAGGCCGTATTACCATAGACGATATTGTGGATGTTATTAGGGAAGAGGCGGAAAAGGATTATCAATTGGCGGCCGGTATTTCCCAGGATGTAGAGGCAGATGACAGTATTTGGGACCTGACCCGTGCAAGATTGCCCTGGTTGTTTCTGGGCCTTTTGGGAGGCGTAGGGGCTGCGGCCATCATGGGAGGTTTCGAGACCCTTATGAGCGATTATGGGGTGCTGTTCTTTTTTACCCCGCTAATAGCGGCAATGGCCGGCAATGTTGGGGTGCAATCCAGTGCTATAATGGTACAGGGATTGGCCAATGACGATCTTAAGGGGAGTATTAGTGGGCGACTTATAAAGGAAATGTTGTTGGCCTTGCTAAATGGGACCGTTTTGGCGTCCATACTATTATTTTTTACCTGGCTTTGGAAAGGCAGTTTTCTTACCTCCCTGGCCATTTCCATCTCCTTGATCACCGTAACCGTGGTGGCAGGAATCATAGGAACCTTTATACCGCTGTTTCTGCACAAAAGGGGCATAGATCCCGCCATAGCTACGGGACCGTTTATTACCACAAGCAACGATATATTCGGAATTTTGATCTATTTTTCCATCGCCAAGGTTATTTTGGGTATTTAGGGCACTCCGCCTTCTTCGGCGGCGGCGGGCTTTCCGCGCTACACGGTAGCTAGCTGCAATCCCTAGTGCACATACATCCCTAAATTTGTGTTTGCACCTCAAAATAGTCCGGTTTCTTGTTTCCAATAGCAGCGCGGTCGTGTATCTTTGCCATTTAATATTTAGTTTATGAAAGTTCTCCATTTAGATGTAAATCACCCACTGATCATTGAGCAGTTTAATGCCCTGGGGTTTCAAAATGACGAAGATTATACCTCCACTAAGGAGGAAATAGAAAAGAAAATTGCCAATTATGATGGTATTATCATCAGAAGTAGGTTTACTATTGATGCTGCATTTTTGGATAAGGCCGTCAACCTAAAGTTTATAGGGCGCTTGGGAGCCGGTTTGGAAAACATAGATACCGATTATGCCAAGCGACTGGGAATTTTTTTGGCTGCTGCCCCAGAGGGGAATCGGAATGCTGTTGGGGAACACGCCTTGGGAATGTTATTGTCTCTCTTCAATAAATTGAACAAGGCCGACCAGGAGGTAAGAAACGGAAAATGGGACCGGGAAGGTAACCGTGGAATAGAATTGGATGGTAGAACCGTGGGTATTGTTGGTTATGGCAATATGGGCAAGGCCTTCGCCAAAAAGCTAAGGGGCTTTGATGTAGAAGTTATTTGTTACGATATTGTTGGGGGTGTAGGCGATGAAAACGCTAGGCAAGTAGGGATAATGGAATTAAAGCAAAAGGCAGAGGTACTTAGTCTTCATGTGCCGCAGACAGACCTTACCAAAAATATGATCAATGCCGATTTTCTAAAAGATTTCAAGAATCCGTTATGGCTGATCAATACCGCAAGGGGGAAATGTGTGGTAACAGAAGATCTTGTGGCCGCAATGAAAGAGGGCAAGGTGCTCGGAGCTGGTTTGGATGTCCTTGAATATGAAAAAAAATCCTTTGAAGATATGTTTAGCGGGTCAGAATTGCCAGAGGCCTTTACCTATTTGATCAATGCCAATAACGTACTTCTTACTCCCCACGTAGCAGGATGGACCGTGGAGAGTAAAATAAAATTGGCACAGACGGTGGTAGACAAGATCGAAGAAAAATTCTGCTAAACACGGCCTGTAACCTCGGATTTTGATCTTTTAAAGTATAGGGTCATTTTGCTATTGTATTGGGCATTCGCCCTTCAAAGTTGAGATAATTAAAATAGAAGATCATGAAAAATAGAGTTACAGGACTTGGTGGGTTTTTCTTTAAGACCAAAGATCCCAATGCCATTAAACAATGGTACAATAAACATCTCGGACTTAATACCGATCAATATGGCTGTACTTTTTGGTGGAAGGACAAGGAAGGACAGGACTGCTCAACCCAATGGAGCCCCATGAAAGAGGATAGCAATTACTTTAAACCTAGCAATTCCCCTTTTATGATGAACTTCCGGGTAGAAAATTTGGAGGAACTGTTGGAAGTTCTAAAGGAAGAAGGGGTAACCGTTATTGGGGAAATTGAGAAATACAATTACGGTAAATTCGGCTGGATTTTGGACCCGGATGGCAACAAGTTGGAATTGTGGGAACCCAATGATAAAGCGTTTCTTTGATTAGAAAATAATTGTTACATTTAGAACCATTATTAATCAACTAAAATACAACCATGTCAGAAGAGAATAAAGATTTGGGCGATAAGGCCGAAGATGCTGCAAAAGGGGCCAAGGAATCCGCAAAAGAGTTTGCCAATGACGCCAAGGAATCGGCTAAGGAATTTGCTGATGAAACCAAAGAGGCCGCCAAGGATTTTGGAGAGGAAGCCAAAAAAACTGCGAATGAATTCAAAGAAGGATTGGCAAATGCAGGAGGGGATAACAAGAAGATTCTAGCTGGGGTCCTTGCCATTGTTTTTGGTCAATTGGGAGTACATAAGTTTATACTGGGTTATCAAAAAGAGGGTATCATCATGTTGGTGGCTACAGTAGTTGGCTACGCTACCATGTGCCTCTTTATCGGGACTTTTATTGTAATGGCTACCGCAATTATAGGCCTTATAGAAGGTATTATTTATTTGACCAAATCGGATGAGGAATTTTACAATACCTATCAGGTAGGAAAGAAACCTTGGTTCTAAAAAAACTATAAAGTCGGGTTCTTTTGATCCGACTTTATTTTTATCAATATTTATCGTAATATTACGATAAATAGAAACGGTAATCCAAGGGTCTGTATACCACTGAGGTTTGTTCTAAAAAGTATATTCATGGAGATACGGAAAATGAAAAATAGCGATTGGCCATCGGTTGCCGAAATATACCGGCAGGGAATGGATACTGGTTTTGCTACCTTCGAGAAAGTGGTCCCTTCCTTTGAGGTTTGGGATGCAGCTCATCTACAGATAGGAAGATTGGTGGCGGCAAAAGGAGAAACTATACTGGGTTGGGCTGCCCTTTCCCCGGTATCGAGCAGATGTGTTTATGGTGGGGTAGCAGAAGTGAGTGTTTATATTGGGCAGGGCAGTAGAGGCCAGGGAGTGGGAAAATTGCTTATGCAGCAGTTGATTGTGGAAAGTGAAAAAGCGGGTTTATGGACTTTGCAATCGGGAATATTTCCCGAAAATAAGGGGAGCGTGGAATTACATCGTAAAATGGGATTCCGATTTATTGGCAAAAGGGAGCGTGTGGGCAAGCGGGACAATGTCTGGAAGGATAATCTTCTTTTTGAAAGGAGAAGTACCATTATAGGTGTGGATTAATCCGCTAGGAGTGCTTTAAGGACTGCCTCGGGAGAAAATCCTAAGCAGGGTTTCCATCATCCTGTTGCCCCTCGGCCAACTTCCGTTCCAATTCTGCCTGAAATTCTTCCATTACCGGCTTCACTGTACTTTCTGGTAAGTCGGCTATTTTAATGTACATTAAGCCGTCCACTGAGTTGTTGAATAAGGGATCCACATTAAAGGCCACCACTTTGGCATTTTGCTTTATGTATTTTTTGATCAATACGGGTAGTCTTAAACTACCTGGTTCCACTTCCTCAATTAGTTTGTCAAATTTATTGAGATCGGCCTCGGTTTCATCAAATATAAAATCCTTGTCGGCATCGTTTAGTTTCACCTTAAACTCCTTTTTTGGCCTGATGTATTGGGCCACATAGGGATCCCAATAATTACTTTTCATAAATTCTATCATTAAGGATTTTGAAAAGTTGGAAAACTGATTGCTTATGCTAACCCCTCCGATTAAAAATTTGTGGTCCGGGAATCTTAGGGTAGTATGTACAATGCCTTTCCACAAGAGGAATAGTGGCATAGGCTTTTGTTGGTATTCCTTGATGATGTAGGCCCTACCCATTTCAATGGATTTGGACATCATACCGTACAGTTCTGGTTCAAATCTAAACAGGTCCTGTAAGTAAAACCCGTCTATTCCGTATTCTTCAAATATTTCCGAACCCATGCCCATCCGGTAGGCCCCAACGATTACTTTGTCCTCGTCGTCCCACAGGAAGAGGTGTCGGTAATAATTATCAAACTTATCCAGATCAATGGCATTATTGGTGCCCTCGCCTATGGCCCTAAAAGTAACTTCGCGCTGTCTGCCTATTTCCTTTAGAATAAAGGGCATATCTGCAGCCTTGGCCAAAAAGACCTCATAATTTTTGCTCTGCAACAGCCTACAGTCTTTTTCCCTTAGACGTTCTATTTCTTCCTGTATGACCTCTGTGCGTACCGCTGTGGCTATTTTTCGCGGGGCTTTCGGTATTTTTAAACTTGTTGGAATCTGGTCCAATAACCTTTCTTTCTCATAGGCATTGGACAACATATAGGTCTTTCGTCTTAAAAGATCCGCAAATTCTGCTAAATTTTCCTGTTCGTTCTGTGTTTGTACGGAAATGGGTTGCCCAATGCGCACCTTGATAATCCTGTTTTTTTGCGTGGTTACCTCAGAAGGTAGTTTGGCCGTGCGGAATACATCGCTTATCTTGGAGAGACGATAAAACAACCGACTGTTTTTAGCGTGAAAATAGATGGGAACTACGGGTACCTCTGCCCGTCGTATTAATTTTAAGGCGGCCTCTTCCCAAGGCCTGTCCACAATTAATTTCCCATCCCTGTAGGTTGAAACTTCCCCCGCTGGAAAAATTCCCAAGGGGTGGCCGTCCTGCAAATGCTTCATGGCATTTTTAAACCCGGAAATACTGCTCTTGGCATCCTTATGGGTCTCAAAAGGATTTACGGGTAGTATATAGGGGGACATTGGTTCTATCCTGTTCAGTAGGAAGTTGGCGATTATCTTAAAATCGGACCTATGTTTTAAAAGTAATTTTAAAAGGAGTACCCCATCTATCCCACCAAGTGGATGATTGGAAATGGTAATATAGCAACCCTGTTTGGGCAAGCGTTTAAAATCCTCCTCTGGAATTTCAAATTTTATTTCATAATGTTCCAAAATGGCATCCAGAAAGTCCGTCCCGTTCAAATGCTTATGTTGGTCGTAAAATTGGTTAATGCTGGAAATTTTGGTTACTTTCATGAGTACCCATCCAATAAACGTTCCCAGAAAGCCGTATTTATCCAGGTTGATAGCCTTGGCTACTTCCTTTGCGGTTACTAAACCCATACCTTAGTGTAATTTGGTAGACGCTAAGATAGGAAAATCACTACAGCTATCCTTATATATACTTTCCAACAAATTATTTCATTGCCTATTGAACCACCAATTGTACGGTTTCCTTCCCGCGTTGTTCAAGCAGGATTTCCTTGCCTTTTTGTAGACTTGTTATGGCTTCCGTATCAAAATGTCTAATGGTATATAGGGAAACACCCTCTTGATGCACTACTTTGAACCTACTTTTCAATAGGTTTAAAAGCTCTTCCAATTTGTCAAATTTATTATCGACGCATACAGAAAAACTAATGGCGGAATTTTGGATCAGATCTACTTTCATCTGATGATCGTGCAATAATTTAAAGAGTTCACTGATGCTGTCTTCCACAATAAATGAAAAATCCAGGGAGGACAGTTTCATGAGAACAAGGTTCTTCTTTACAATAAAACAGGGGACCTTAGGTTCAATTCCTATACCTTTTCCAACGGTGGTACCTTTGTCCTTGGGATTGATAAAGGACTTAACGTGTAAGGGTATTTCCTTTCTTTGCAGAGGTTGCAAAGTTTTTGGGTGAATAACGGAAGCCCCGTAAAAGGCCAATTCAATAGCTTCTCTATATGAGATTTTGTTCAACAATTCCGTTTTTTCAAAATATCTGGGATCCGCGTTCAAAACCCCGGGAACATCCTTCCATATAGTAACCTCCTCGGCATTTAGACAATAGGCCAAAATGGCAGCGGTGTAATCCGAACCCTCGCGGCCCAAAGTTGTGGTAAAGTTGTTGTCGTCACTGCCCAAAAAGCCTTGGGTAATATTAAGCTTGCGCTTGTCCACTTTTTCAGTAACGTTTTTTTGCGTCTTCTCCCAATTTACAATGGCATCACGATAATCATCGTTGGTCTTGATCAGGGAGCGGACGTCCAACCATTGGTTGGGGATTCCAATTTCATTTAAATAGGCACTGAGAATGGTCGTGGAAACCAATTCGCCATAACCCACAACTTGGTCATAAACAAATCCGTATTTAGGCGATTTGTTCCAGACCAAAAACCCTTGTACTTCATCAAAAAGAGTTTTTACCCGTGCAAAAACAGGGTGCTTGTCATTGGAAAACAAGTCATTAAGAATATGGTCGTGGTATTGGATCACTTCATGAACTACAGAGGGTAATAAGGATTTATCCTTGAAATACGCATTTACAATATCTTCCATGGCATTGGTCGTTTTTCCCATGGCCGATACTACCAATAGGGTGTTATTGTGACCAACTTCCTCTAAAACCTTAACAACGTTCTTTACACCGCTTGCATCTTTTACAGATGCACCCCCAAATTTAAAAACCCTCATAACTTATTTAAAAATGTTTTAATTCCTTTTTCGTCCAAATGCACAACATTCCAATCCCTCAAAACATTGGCACCTCTACTTTCATAAAATAAAATAGCCGGTTCGTTCCAGTCCAACACCTCCCAGCTAATGCGTTTAACCCCCAGGCGGTATCCGTGTTCAACTACTTTTTCCAACAGGGCGGCACCAAGACCGCTGCCTCTCATGGATTCAGTTACGATCAAATCTTCAAGGTGTATAATAGGACCTTTCCAAGTGGAATACCTGTTGTACAGTAGTGCCATCCCAACCACCTTGTCATTTGCCTCAGCTACATAACAATGAAATAATTTGTCGGAGCCAAATCCATCCCTCTTTAAATCCTCTTCCGTCACCTCTACGGCGTTGTCCTCCTTTTCGAAAACGGCCAACTCCTTTATCAGTTTATGTACTTGGGCCATATCCTTGGCCTCGGCATCTCGAATATTATATTCCATAATTGTTACAAATAAAACACAAAGTTATAAATTTAAAAAATCAATATTTTACGAAAACGTTGTAGTTTCACAAATTAACCGATATTTGTGCTCAAATAAACAAAGCTTTCGCGATGTATAGAAAAAATACGACCCTAGGTGAATTCATAATTGAAAACCAATCGTCATTCCAATATTCCTCCGGAGAACTTTCGAAACTTATCAACGCCATTAGATTGGCGGCAAAAGTAGTAAACCACGAGGTTAATAAGGCGGGTTTGGTAGATATTATTGGAGCGGCCGGGGATACCAATATCCAAGGTGAGGACCAACAAAAATTGGATGTTTTGGCCAACGAAAAGTTCATTCAGACCTTAATAAATAGGGAAATAGTCTGCGGGATCGCCTCGGAGGAAGAAGATGATTTTATCAGTATAAACAGTAGTGATAACCAGCATCAAAATAAATACGTTGTGTTGATAGACCCCTTGGATGGATCTTCCAATATAGATGTAAATGTTTCGGTGGGTACCATATTCTCCATCTATAGAAGGGTTACCCCTATTGGTACCCCAGTGGGTATGGAGGACTTTTTACAACCTGGCAGGGCTCAAATAGCGGCCGGTTATATTGTTTACGGTACTTCAACCATGTTGGTATATACTACAGGTGATGGGGTAAACGGATTTACCCTAAATCCGGCCCTGGGGACCTTTTATCTTTCGCATCCCAATATGGAGTTTCCTGAAACGGGCAAAATATACTCGGTAAACGAAGGTAATTATGTACACTTTCCCCAAGGTGTAAAGGATTATATTAAATATTGTCAGAAGGAGGAAGGGGATCGGCCCTATACCTCAAGATATATAGGTTCTTTGGTGTCGGATTTTCATAGAAATATGATCAAGGGCGGTATTTATCTATATCCCAAGAGTAGTGTTGCGGCAGAAGGCAAATTGAGACTGTTGTACGAGTGCAACCCTATGGCATTTATAGCGGAACAAGCCAATGGGAAAGCGAGCAATGGGTATGGGCCTATCCTGGATATAAAACCCACGGAATTGCACCAAAGGGTGCCCTTCTTTTGTGGTAGCAGAAAAATGGTGGAAAAGGCCGAGGAGTTTATGCAGGCCACAAAATAAGAAAAGGAGCCCCAAGCTCCTTTTCTAAATCATAACTACACGGAATACTAGTGTTTTAAAAGGTACAGATAGTCCTCAAAATCTATTCTTCCGGAAAAAATATCTATAGATCTTTTAATGATCAGATTGGCACTTTCAGACCTGTACCCCAAACCTATGGCATATTTGGTAATAAGGGCTCTTTCCTCTTCATCAATTACATTGTCAACAAAAATAATTCTGAACAAATCGAATAATCTTTCCAAACGCTCTTCGGAACTGGCAGGTGGATTTATGGGATACTTATTATCCGATTTCATAACCTCCTTATACTCGTCCTCCGTAATATCAAGCTTATTGGCAAAACGGTCCAATAATTCCTTTTCCTGAGAGTTTATTTCGCCGTCAATGGCGGCCAAAGTAGCAATGGAGGCAAAATGCGCCAAATTTCTTCTGTGCGTTCCACTACTATATAAATCTACATAAGACATATTCATGATTTTTATTTGGGGCAAAGATAAATTTTTAGAAAAGTTTATTTATAAATTTCTTAAATTATTTCACAGGGGGTTTCTTCCCTAAGGTTATGGTCATGGGGCCAAGGGAATAATGGATTGTTTAATGGGGGAACAGTGATTGTATTGTCCCAGTATTATAAGCCGAATAAAAAAGAGGAGTTTTTTATTTATTGTGATATCTTTGGCTAAAGCAACCACTAATTGAACTAATTCAGCTTTAGAGCGCCCCTAATATGTCCCTTAAGATTCCCAAGAAAGAAATAATTTACCCTTTTTCTGTTTTTGTGCTATTGATGATTGTGGTAGTTGCGCTTTGGAAGAGCTCTTTGGATTCCAACAGGGAGCTGCTCAAGAAAGAAATTGAGACCAATGGACATATCCAGTCCCAAGGATTTTTGTCCTCTGGCCAAAAAAGTATTATTGTCCTTGAGAATCTTATGGAGAGGCTTGAAATGACCAATGGAGATTATTTTGAGTATTGGGAAGAGGATGCCAGACTTATTCTAAAGGAAGACCAATCTTTTAAATTCGTAGAATGGATCGATAGCTCCTTGGTTATCAGGAGGATTGTTCCGTATAAGGGGAACGAGGCCGTGGTTGGCATGAATTTATTCAACCACCCGCGTCGTGAAGAATGGTTGCGCCATGTGAGGGATTCCACAACTAACTTAACCTCTTGGATACCTTTAATACAGGGAGGGCATTCCATATTGATCGATGTTCCTGTTTTTTTTGGGGGTAAATTCCAGGGAACCATAACCGCTGGTATGGATTTTACGGATACTTTTGATACGTTGTCCGCTGGAATGGACAATTATGCCATTGAAATAAAGGACGATAAGGGAACCACTTTTTATAAACTCAATGACCCTACGCCAAGCGATTTTGGCGATGATTTGGTCTATGTTAGGTCATATGAGGTTGACGAGGATGATAAACAGGTGTGGACCTTTTATTTAATGCCCCGTAATAAAAACGTTTTGGCCGAAAGGAATAAGTCTTCTTCCAGCATTTTAATTTTTGGGGTCCTAATATCCCTACTTATGAGTTTGTTGACCTATTTTTATCAATCTTCTAGAAATGAAAACAAACGTTTTAGGGATTTAAATATTAAGCTTCGGGTAGCCAATAGAAGTTTGAGGGAAGAGCGAACCAAGGCGGAAAAAGCCTCCAAGGCAAAAACCGAGTTTGTATCCAATATGAGCCATGAAATTAGAACCCCTTTAAATGCAATTATGGGCTTTATCGAGGTCCTTAAGGAGTCCAAATTGGATAGTTCCCTACAGGAATATCTTTCTTTGATGGACGTCTCTTCCAAAAAATTACTTTTATTGGTGAATGATATTCTGGAAATAGATAAAATAGAATCTGGCCAAATAAGTTTTAAAAAGGATATCTTTTCCCCATCGGACGAGTTACGGAATATTATAAGTATTTATAGACCTAGTATTGAGACCAAGGGGCTTTACGTAAATTTGTATGTGGTCTCGGATTCCAAAACCCATGTTATTGCGGACATAGGAAAATTTGGCCAGATACTCACCAATCTTTTGAGGAATGCCCTAAAGTTCACGGACGCCGGAGGAATAGATATTACGTACGACGAAGACATAATCCAAAGTGACCTAAATATTAGTATCGCCATTAAGGATACGGGAATCGGAATACCAAAAAGTAAACTTAAAACCATTTTTGATAGGTTTACACAAATAGATTCGGGTATTACCAAAAGGCATGAAGGTAGTGGGCTGGGATTGTATATAACCTATTTGTTGATAGAATTGTTGGAAGGTCATATTGAGGTGGAAAGTTCAGAAAATATTGGCACGGAATTTAAGATTTCAATAAAGTTTCCTATTACAGAGATGAAACCGGATGTTAAAGCTCCCATTTCCAATGGGATAGATTTGACCGGGTTTAAGGTTTTGATCGTGGACGACAATAAGGTAAATGTAGTGGTACTCAAAAAGACCTTGGATGCATTTGGCATAAAGACCTATTGGGTAGGGAACGGAAAAGAAGCGGTAAAGGCAGTGGCCGAAAACCAATACGACCTGGTCTTTATGGATATCCATATGCCGGAAATGGACGGATATGAGGCTACCGTGGAAATTAGAAAAACCCAGAAAGACTTGATTATTATTGGCTTCTCGGCAGATGTGACCAAGGAAACTATTCAAGGTGCCAAAGAGGTTGGAATGAACGATTATTTTACCAAACCGATTACCTTTGATAAACTTAGACAGAATTTATCCAAGTATCTTGTTCGTACATAGGCTGATTGGACCCCAATATCTGCGGCAAGGGGCATTTTTCCATTCTTGAACCTTAGGTGTTTCCACTTCTATTAAGTGCCCATATTACGACTTTTCTTGTGTGGATATGATGCTGGATCCTACCATTGCCAGCGTTGAAAACAGTCTGTTAACAATCATATAACCTAATTTTAAACTCATAATTGGCTTATTGTCAGTCTGAAATGCCAATCTTTGAATATATATCGATTTTCTGTGCATGAAAATTATTGCCAATTCAATATTGACCACAATGGTCAAATTTTTAAATCCAGGATCAAGGTCCATTTGCGCTCCCTACCAATTTCATATCATAAACCGATCAAATATTGCTCCATGAAAAAAAGACCTGTGGAATTAGTGGTTTTATCCGATGTACATTTAGGTACCTACGGATGCCATGCCAAAGAATTAGTCAAATATCTAAAATCGATAATACCCAAAGAAGTGGTTTTAAACGGCGATATTATTGATATATGGCAATTTAGTAAGCGTTACTGGCCAAAATCGCACATGAAGGTGGTAAAAATAATTATGCAATGGGTGGCGGAAGGAATCCCCGTGCACTATGTGGCCGGCAACCATGATGAAATGTTAAGGAAGTTTCTAGGGTTTAAATTGGGATCCTTTAGTATTGTCAATAAAGTGGTCTTGGAAATAAATGGTAGCAAGGCCTGGATGTTCCATGGGGATGTTTTTGATGTTACCATGCAACATTCCAAATGGATTGCAAGACTGGGAGCTACGGGTTACGACATGCTTATTTTGTTGAACAGTGCCATAAATTATTGCAGTAAAAAAATGGGAAAAGGCCCGGTTTCCATGTCCAAGAAGATAAAAAGCAGTGTTAAATCGGCGATTAAATTCATTAATGATTTTGAACAGATTGCTGCTGATATCGCAATAGAAAATGGATATAATTATGTGGTTTGTGGGCATATTCACCAACCCGAAATGAGAGAAATAGCTACTTCCAAAGGGTCGGTCATGTATCTTAATTCCGGGGATTGGATAGAGAATTTAACTAGTTTGGAATACAATAATGGGGCATGGAGATTATACCACTATATGGAGGATGTTATGATTATCAATGATGACGAAAACATTATGGAGCCAATGGAGATTCCCGATAAAAACCAACTTTTTCAGAATTTGGTGAGGGAATTTCAGTTTTTGACCTCTGCAGGGAATGAATGACCTTTCTTTTCCTTTTGATCTCTTAGAACTCGGATACTATGAAAATACTTTATGCCATTCAGGGAACTGGCAATGGTCATCTTAGTAGGGCGCGCGATGTTATTCCGGCACTACAGAAAAAGGGAGTGGAATTGGATATACTTGTGAGCGGAATACAGGCGGATATTCGGATTCCCCACCCTGTCAAGTATCAGTTAAAAGGACTTAGTTTTATTTTTGGAAAGCAAGGCAATGTTGATGTATGGAGGACTTATCTGAAGTCCAATGCCGCTAGATTTCAGAAGGAGATAAAAAGTATACCCATAGAAGATTATGACTTGATCATCAATGATTTTGAACCCGTTTCTGCCTGGGCATGTAAACTAAAAAATAAGCCTTCCATAAGTTTTAGCCATCAGGCGGCAGTGCTTTCCCCCAATTCCCCAAAACCGGACAAAAACGACCTTATGGGTAAATTTATTTTAAAGAACTATGCGCCCACCACGCTACAGTTTGGCCTGCATTTTAGAGCCTACTCGGATAAAATTTATACGCCTATCATCCGAAAGGATATTAGAACGGCTGAGGTTAAGGAAGGGAATCATTATACCGTGTATCTGCCGTCCTATAGCGATGGCAGGATTTTGAAAACCCTCTCAGAGGTACCCAATATTAAGTGGGAAGTTTTTTCCAAACACAATAAAACGGAGTTTTTTGGCAAGAATATCAGTATTAGGCCAATAACCAATGAAGCATTCGTGCAAAGTATGGTCACTGCCAAGGGGATATTGACCGGCGCGGGTTTTGAAACCCCTGCCGAGGCTTTGCACCTGGGTAAGAAGTTGATGGTAATCCCCATGAAAGGACAGTACGAACAACAATGCAATTCCGCCGCATTGAGGGAATTGGGGGTTCCTGTAATCAAATCCCTAAAAAATAAGCATTTGGAAAAATTAAGACAATGGGTAGATAGTGAAACCAAAATTGAGATACACTATCCCGATATCACAAAACAGATTATTGACCAGTTGCTTGAGGAGGCCGTTCTGGACTAAACAATCTTTGTTGGTATGTCGAAAAATTTGGATTATTTCAATTTGCAAGCAGATGATTTTGGGGAGAATTTTGTTTGGGGCGTATCTACGGCGGCCTACCAGATTGAAGGGGCACACGATAGGCACGATAAAGGGCCCTCCATTTGGGATGAATTTACCTCAAAAAAGGGAAATACTTACCAAAATCAGCATGGTAACCATGCCTGTGAATTTTATCATAGGTTTCAAGAAGATATCCTCTTGATGAAGAAAATGAATATTGATCACTTTAGGCTCTCCCTGTCCTGGCCCCGGATATTACCAAATGGAACAGGTGCTATAAACAACAGAGGAATTGAATTTTACAATGATGTAATCAATTTTTGTCTGGAATGCGGTATAACGCCTTGGGTGACATTATATCACTGGGACCTGCCCCTGGCACTGGAAGAAAAAGGAGGGTGGGCCAATCGGGAAATCGTGGAATGGTTCCAGGAATATGTAACAGTTTGTGCCACTAATTTTGGGGATAGGGTCAAGAATTGGATGGTATTGAACGAACCCATGGTTTTTACGGGTGCGGGTTATTTTCTAGGGGTACATGCCCCAGGAAGGAGAGGTTTGAAAAATTTTTTGCCCTCAGTGCACCACGCGGTATTGTGCCAGGCCGCTGGAGGTAGGATTTTGCGCAGTCTGGTGGCCAATGCCCATATTGGCACCACCTTTTCCTGTTCCCAAATATCACCATATAGGAACAATCCCAAGGACCTTAAGGCTGCAGAAAGGGTGGATGCCATGCTTAACCGACTCTTTATTGAGACTTCCTTGGGAATGGGATACCCTTGGGAGACAATGCCCGTTCTTAAACGAATGCAATCCTATATATTGCCAGGGGACGCCGAGAACTCTGTTTTTGATTTCGATTTTGTGGGGATCCAAAATTATACGCGGGAAAAAGTAAAGCATTCCTATCTCGTACCCCATATAAGGGCCAAAATAGTAAGGGCAAGTAAACGCAAGGTTAGGGCTACCCTAATGGATTGGGAAGTATATCCTCCCAGTATTTTTAAGATGATAGAAAGATTTAATGGCTACGAGGGGGTAAAAAAAATAATAATTACGGAAAACGGAGCGGCCTTTGCAGACGAAATTTATAAAGGCAGGGTAATGGATAAGGAAAGGCTTTCCTATTTGCAGGCCTATTTAAAGCAGGTTCATAGGGCGAAAATGGAAGGACTAAAGGTGGATGGGTATTTTGTATGGACATTTACCGACAATTTTGAATGGGCGGAAGGGTATAACCCTAGATTTGGTTTGGTATATGTGGATTTTGAAAATCAGCAACGAATTATAAAGTCTTCGGGACAATGGTACAGCCAATTTTTAGGCAACAGGAAGTGAGAGTTTTAAAAGTACTCTTTGAATGGTTTTGTACGGCTTCATTTTTGTGGAAGGGGACTCAAGGCTGCACGGAGTCTTATGAACAAATAAAAGGGCTCAATTTTATAAATTAAAAAACCGATGGTAGCATCGGTTTGGAGTAGCTGACTCAAATTGTATTATAAGAACGTATCCATTGTTTGGTTACCGTAAATATATACTTTGGGGTTGTTTCCAATGTTACCTTAGGATAATCCATTGGTTAGTGCGCTATTAATTATTAGACCATTTTTAAAAATGAGTATCAAAACTAAAAATATAGTACCTTAGTATACGGCCGATAAGGTATAATTCGCTGTATTTATCATTAACCAATATTTTTATTATGCTAAAAAAAATTTTGTTAGGCTTGGGTGTAGTATTGATCCTGATCCAGTTTTTCCGACCCGAAAAAAATGAATCCAACGACAATACGGACGACATTTCAACGAAATATAATGTTCCTGAGGATGTAAACCATTTGTTGAAAGTTTCCTGTAATGACTGTCATTCCAATAAGACGGAATACCCTTGGTATTCCAACGTGCAGCCGGTGGCCTGGTTCTTGAACAATCATGTTGTGGACGGTAAAAGGCATCTGAATTTTTCCAATTTCACCAAGTTGCCATTGGCCATACAATACCACAAATTTGAAGAGGTTGTGGAAATGGTGGAAGAAAAGGAAATGCCAATACCTTCCTATACCTATTTAGGACTTCATTCGGAAGCTAACCTTACCCAAGAGCAACGGGACAAAATTATGGATTGGTCCAAGGCCCAAATGGCCTATTTAAAGGCCAATTATCCTGCGGATAGCTTGGTGCGGAAGAAAAGGTCCAAGCCTGCGCCAACGAAATGATGGGGAATAAGAAGTGCTGTTAGGGCGATCTTTGAGAAGCCAGCTTTAAGACGTTTCAAAGTTTGCCTATTACATTTGGTTTGTATTCACCTACTGAAAAGCAGGAAGCCCTGTAATGTCCGCACCGGTTATTAGTAGATGGATGTCATGGGTGCCTTCATAGGTGATAACGCTTTCAAGATTCATCATATGGCGCATAATACTGTATTCTCCAGTGATGCCCATTCCTCCCAAAACCTGTCTGGCCTCCCGGGCTATTTTGATCGCCATGTCAACATTATTCCGCTTGGCCATAGAAATTTGCGCCGTAGTGGCCCTTCCTTCGTTTTTCAATTGCCCCAATCGGAAGGCCAATAATTGTGCTTTGGTGATTTCTGTAATCATCTCCGCCAGTTTTTTTTGTTGTAGTTGGGTAGCAGCTATTGGTTTTCCAAATTGGATGCGTTCCTTGGCATATCTCAAGGCGGTATCATAACAATCCATTGCAGCGCCTATGGCACCCCAGGCAATTCCATAGCGGGCGGAATCCAAACAGCCCAAGGGTGCTCCCAGTCCGTTTTTACCCGGCAGTAGATTTTCTTTGGGTACCTTTACGTTATCAAAAATTAATTCGCCTGTGGCCGAGGCGCGTAATGACCATTTGTTATGGGTCTCCGGCGTTGTAAAACCTTCCATGCCCCGTTCTACTATAAGTCCATGGATACGTCCTTCTTCGTTCTTGGCCCAGACCACTGCTATATCGGCAAAAGGAGAGTTGGAAATCCAAAGTTTGGCGCCGTTTAATAGAAAATGATCCCCTTTATCCTTAAACTTTGTTTCCATGCCACTGGGGTTGGATCCATGATTGGGTTCCGTTAATCCAAAACAGCCCATAAATTCGCCAGAGGCCAATTTGGGCAAGTATTTTTTTCGTTGCTCCTCATTGCCGTAGGCATAAATTGGATACATTACCAAAGAGGATTGTACCGAGGCGGTGGAGCGGACCCCGCTATCGCCCCGTTCTATTTCCTGCATTATTAACCCGTAGCTAATCTGATCCAGACCTGCCCCTCCGTATTCCTGAGGGATATAGGGCCCAAAGGCCCCAATCTCAGAGAGGCCTTTGATGATTTGTTTTGGAAACTCTGCTTTTTGGGCATATTCTTCTATGATAGGCGAGATATCCCGTTTTACCCACTGCCGGGCAGCATCGCGCACCAATTTATGTTCTTCGGATAAAAGATCGTCTAAATTGTAATAATCAGGAGCTTCAAACAAATCGGGTCGCATAGCATTAATTTTAGAATCAAAAATAAACAAATTAAGGATTTGTTTAAAAATATAACACAAGAAAGTATGATTGTTACATTTTTAAATAGTAATCCCTTGTCAGTTCTACGTATTCCTCGGTATATTGGTGTCGGGCCAACTCTATGGTCAGATTTTCAATCTCAACAGAAGTCTTTCCAAATTGTAATTCCAACATGCTTCGCTTAATCCCGGAATTGGGATTTCCTTTAATGCGCAAAAGCCGCCTGGGATAAAGGTTGTTTGCAGCTGCCAAATCCAAAAATCTTGCCTCTTCCTTAAACGGGATGATGGTGGAAAAGGTGCCATTTTTCGCCAAGAGTTTCACAACGCCGGTCAAAAGTTCCTCAAAGGGTAGGGACCGACTCTGTCTTGCGATATCCCTGGATTCATTTCCACTGGGTACCATTTCAGCGTAAAATGGTGGATTGGATACAATAAGATCGTATTTATCGTCTATTTCGGATACAAATTCATTTAGGGAAGCATGATAACAGAATAAACGATCGGCCCAATTGGAAGCTTCAAAATTCTCGACACATTGCTCATAGGCATCTTCATCTATTTCTATGCCGTCTATACTTTCTGCATGGCTTCTTTGTGCCAACATTAAAGCCACAACTCCCGTTCCCGCCCCAATATCCATGATGGAAAAGGGTTGGTGCTCCAAAGAGGTCCAGGCTCCCAATAAAACACCATCGGTACCAATTTTCATGGCACAGCGATCCTGATGTATTTGGAATTGTTTAAATTGGAAGGGTTTGCTCATGGTAAATCCAGCTTTTGATTATAGGAGATAGCTTTGCCTACTCCACTTTTCCTGCCTCCCTGTTGTTGGTACCTTCCAACTCCAGTAGGGAATCCCCCAGTTCATGGCGCATCTCATTTGCCAGGATTTTTATTTGGTCTACCACTTCCGGGTATTCTTCGGCCAGGTCGTTGGTCTCACTTGCATCTGTTGTAACATCATAAAGTTCTATTTCCTCCATTTCAACCATACGGTATTTCCCTGGTAGCCCATCCCTACCAGGCTCTTGTCCGTCCATGGTCCTGTAAGTATGGGGGAAGTACATTTTCCATTTTCCATAACGTACGCCCATGAGTTCGTTTATTCTATAGTAAAAGAAATAAGCTTCCTGTGGGCTTTCTTGGCTTTCCCCGGTGAGCAGGGACAAGGCGCTTTTTCCATCGATAGTTAAGTTGGGCAAGCGAGCTCCTGTTATTTCAGCGATGGTAGGCAAAATATCTATGGCCATGACTGGTATGTCTATGGTTTTTCCAGGGGTTATCTTGTTGGGGTATCTCATAATGAAGGGCTCGCGCTGTGCCCCCTCCCAAGCAGTTCCCTTGCCTTCCCTAAAGGGCAGGGCACTGCCCGCGTGGTTGCCATAGGAAAGCCACGGTCCATTGTCCGAAGTAAAGATAACCACTGTATTGTCTTCCAGGCCGTTCTTTTTCAAAGCAGCCAATATTTCACCTACGGACCAGTCGATCTCCATGATAACATCCCCGTATAGACCTCTTTTTGATTTTCCTTTAAATTTATCCGATACAAAGAGTGGTACGTGGGGCTGTGGATGGGGTACATATAGAAAGAAAGGATTGTTTTTGTTCCTGTTGATAAAATCAACACTCCTTTCCGTTATTTGGGTGGTAAGTTGGGATTGCTCCGTAAGCGTATCCAGGACCGTTTCATTTTCATAAAGTGGCAAGGGGCCAAAATTGAATACCGAACCCTGTTGGGGGTGGTAGGGCCACATATCATTGGAGTAGGGGATGCCAAAGAATTCGTCAAAACCATGTCTCGTTGGTAAGAACTGTGGACTATCGCCTAAATGCCATTTTCCATAGATGGCGGTTTTATAACCAATATTTTTTAGCATCTCCGCTATGGTCATTTCCGATGCATTTATTCCTGTAGGGCTACCCGGCCCCAAGGCATTGTGAATGCCAATTCGGTTGGGGTAGCAGCCGGTAAGTATACCTGCCCTTGAAGCGGAACAAATAGGTTGGGCAGAATAAAAACTGGTGAGTTTTAGCCCCTCTTTTGCCATTTGGTCCAAATGGGGGGTTTCAATATTGGGAGCGCCAAAAGTACCTACATCCTGATACCCCTGATCATCGGTAAAAATTAAAATTACATTGGGTGGAATTTCGGGCTTTGATTCTTTTTTCTTTTCCACGCAGGAAAATAAAACCAATGAAAGGAAAAGCAAGCGTAGATTTCTGAACATTATTTTAGTTTTTGATGTAAGTCCCTATTAGGGAATTTGATAAAGCTAAAATAATATTTTGAAATGTTATGCTCCAATGGCCGAAAGTGCTATGGCAAAAAATTTTGTAGTGCACCCCTAGGAGAGGTTGTTGTTCTTGTTAAGCCCCGTTGTAATAGTTGTTTTTAATGGAATCCATTATTTTTTCACCTTCGGAAATGGCCCTTACCAAATTCCAAATATTTTCTGTAATCAAAGGTTTTAAGGGTTGTTCCAACTTTGGGATTTTTGGAAATACGAGTTGTAATTTTTTGTCCCATATTTTGTAATATTTCAGTAGGTCATCTGGATATACAACCTTTCGTTTTGTGCCTTCATCAATTCCCCTGAAGGGTTGTGGGATGTTTAGATATCCATAGTCGTCCGTTAGTTGTTCCCCAATATGTATATCGCGAATGGCCACTTCAAAATCATAGGCGGTGGTAAGGCAATTGGAGTTAAAACTGTGGTTAACGTATCTCGCATTGTCCCAACAAAGTATAAATCTTCCCTTATTGTCCCTAAAGGTGTAGGTGTCCAATATGGACTGATAAAGTGGTTCCAGGGATTCAAGTTCGGCAGGGGTGAATTGGCGGTCCAACTTGTCCAATACCCAGGTTATGGTTCCTGCAGGAATAAATTCTGTGGCTACTACACCATAGCCGATCTCCCTATTGATGAATTGTAATTCTGTTTTAGGATGAATCATTTTAAGGTATAAAATAATTACGTGAATACTGAATAGTTATTTCAATTTAAGTTTTGCATTACTTTGGACAGTTCCCTTTTACAAGCAATTTTCCTAACCAAAATGAGGTGGAAAAATTATTTGGATCCGACCCGGTCAATAAGAAATGCAATAAAGAAAGATAGGTAAAATTACCATCCGTTTTATAAGGGGGTAAAAATTAAAAAGATGGGGGGTTAGGACAAGTAAAGGTCTACCAACCCCTCAGGTGTGTCAACAAAAATAGTTTTGTTTTCACGGGCCACCTTAACAATTATCTCATCCCTTACTGGAATAAGCAAATGTTTGCCGTCTTTTTCAAGTTCAAAAAGAGCTTGGGCAGTGGTGTCGTTTATACTTTGAATGATTCCTATATTACCATGGACCTTGTCTTCCACCCTAAAGCCAATTACTTCGTGGTAATAAAATTTATTGCCTTTTAATTTGGGCAAAAATTCAAGGGGAAGATATATTTCGGAGCCCATTACCTTGTCTGCGTCCGATTCATCGGCAACCTCCTCAAATCGCACTCGTAAGAGACTGGATTTGTGAAGTTGGCTTTTTTCAATAAAAAAAGGAACCAGATTGTTTCCGAGGGAAACGAATACTGATTCCAGTTTTTCGTACAATTCGGGTTCATCGGTATCCAATTTAATGAGTACCTCACCCTTAAAGCTATGTTTGGAAACGATTTTACCGAGGTAGAAACATTCTTCCTTTGTCATCGTTTATAATTAGCTATTCTTTTTCTTTAGTCTCTTCAGGAGCTTCTGCAGGTGCAGCCGTTTCTTCAGGAGCGGCCGCTTCGGCAACTTCTTCCACTATGGGAGCAGCTTCTTCAATGACTTCTTCAGCTGCAGGTGCCTCAGCTTCGGCAGCAGCGGCGATACGTTTTTCGTTCACCTCTTTTTCAGCTTTTAAAGCCTTAGCTCTAGCGTCGGCTTCCGCCTTGGCCAAACTATCTACCTTGGAACCAACAATATTTGCTTTTTCTTCCAACCAAGCATTGAATTTTTCTTCAACTTGCTCTTCGGTCAAGGCGCCTTTACGAACACCGCCTAATAAATGGTGCTTTAAAAGTACTCCTTTGTATGATAAAATTCTTTTTGCAGTTTCAGAAGGCTGTGCACCGTTCTGTAGCCATTTTACGGAACTGTCAACATCCAATTCTATGGTTGCAGGGTTGGTATTTGGATTGTAGATACCTAATTTTTCCAAGTATTTACCATCTCTTTTGGCGCGGGAATCCGCAGCTACTACCCAATAAAAAGGTTTTCCTTTTTTTCCGTGTCTTTGTAATCTAATTCTAACTGGCATATCACATTAATTTGTAGGGTGCCCGACCCTTGGTTATTAATTCTTTATTCGCTAGGTTCTTCCTAAGCGGGTGCAAATATAATATTTCTTTTTATGTGGTTGTCAAATATTTGGGCTAAAATTCAATTTATGTGTGCAAATAGCTTAACATTTCTTTAGAAAGGCTGTTAAACTTGTGTCGAGGCCAATTTTGAATTTGGAGTTGTGTACAATTCATATAGTTTATTACAAGGGCTGGCAAAGGTCGCTCCCATAATGTCCAATTAAAAATGATGAGAGGTAAAATGATGTATTCGGAAAAATCTCAAAAGGGGCTAACCTACCTATTGATAAAAAATTATGATGCCGAAAAGGGATATATATCTGCAATAGGTAAAATAAACAATCAATAGGTGCTTAAAGGACAAGGCCAAACTACTTGGGAAATTGCCAGCAAAGGGCGGAAGCCTAAAAGTGGATATGCACAGGCTGTGGATGAAGCTTAAATTTGCCCTGGACTTCAAAGAAAGAGGACAACTGATGGAAGAAGTAGGGTGAGGGGGGTATAATGGGATTTAATGTAAAAGGGAATTTGTGCTTCCGCCATCCACTAAGGGTATGAAACAGCATAGGGTTCAAATATTTAGGAATAACAAAGTGGAAGCAGATGATTCCATCCGCTTCCATGCATTTGTGAACGTTGATAACTCCTGATAAATGCCCTTTAGCTTTAGGCGCTATTTCCTTATTTTTACCACTTCCAATCCCATCATATAAAATCGCTCTATGTACCTTATTTTTGATACGGAAACCACTGGATTACCCAAACGTTGGGATGCCCCTTATACGGATACCGACAATTGGCCCCGCTGTATACAGATTGCATGGCAGTTGCACGATGATATGGGCAGGCTTTTGGAAAGTCAGGATTATTTGGTGCAGCCAGATGGATTCAATATACCTTATGACGCCGAACAAATTCATGGAATATCCACGGAATTGGCACAACAAAACGGTATTCCGATCGGAGAGGTTTTGGAGAAATTCAATATGGCACTTTCCAAAACAAAGTTTGTAGTTGGCCAGAATGTGGGATTCGACCTTAATATTATGGGGGCTGAATTCCATCGGTACCAAGTTGAAAATTCGTTACAGGAATTGCCAGTACTGGATACCTGTACCGAACATACGGCCCAATTATGTCAGATTCCCGGGGGGCGGGGCGGTAAGTTTAAATTACCGACCTTAACGGAATTGCATCAATACTTGTTTGGCGAGCCTTTTGGGGAAGCGCACAATGCCACGGCCGATGTGGAGGCAACCACGCGTTGCTTCTTGGAATTGGTTCGTAAACAGGAATATACGGCCGAACAATTGGATGTTCAGCCAGATTATTTTAAGAATTTCTCCGAGGCCAATCCCCAGGAAATACAATTGATAGGCTTAAAGCACATCAACCTAAAAAAGGCATCAAAAAAAATAGCCGATGCCTTATGGGAGAAAGATACAGGTGGGGTTTCCAAGGAAGAGATAAAAGAAAATTTGGCCACCTTGGAGGCCGCAAACTTTGCCCACCTCCATAACCATACACAGTTTTCCATTCTGCAGTCTACCATTAGTATTCCTGCCTTGATCTCGGCTACAGCAAAGGCCAGGATGCCAGCGGTAGCGATGACCGATCATGCGAACATGATGGGAGCCTTTCATTTTGTTAATGGGGTTATTAACCACAACAAGGGAGTTGTTGCCAGGAACGAAGAAAATTTAAAGCGTTATGAAGCCACTATCAACGGAACCTTGGAAGAAGGCCAAGAACCGTTGCAGGAACTTCCGGAACCAGAGTTGGAGATTACGCCGATTATAGGCTGTGAATTTCAAGTCTGTGAAGATCATACCAATAAATCCCAGAAGGATAATGGGTATCAAATAGTAATGCTCGCCAAAAACAAAAATGGGTATTTGAATTTGGCAAAAATGTCCTCCATTGCTTTCGTGGAAGGGAAGTATTATGTACCGCGTATAGATAAGAAGGTCATAGAGCAATACAAGGAGGATATCATTGTCCTAACGGGGAATCTTTATGGGGAAGTGCCCAGTAAGGTCTTAAATGTTGGGGAGAACCAGGCGGAAGAAGCCTTGTTGTGGTGGAAGGAGACCTTTGGGGATGACCTTTACATGGAAATTATGCGCCACGGTCAGGAGGATGAAGACCGAGTAAACCAGGTGTTGATACAGTTTGCCCAAAAGCACAATATAAAATTGGTTGCTACCAACAATACCTATTACCTGGAAAAGGAGAATGCGCATGCCCATGATATTTTACTATGTGTAAAGGATGGTGAAAAACAGGCTACTCCTATAGGTCGAGGGAGAGGTTACCGATATGGCCTGCCCAATCAGGAATATTACTTTAAGTCCCCTGATGAAATGAAGGACCTCTTCAAGGATATTCCTGAGGCCATTACCAATATTCAGGAGGTTATAGACAAGGTAGAAACATTTACCCTTGCCCGTGACGTGTTATTGCCTGCTTTTGATATTCCGGAGGAGTTTAGGTTTGAAGAAGATAAGTTGGATGGTGGTAAACGGGGTGAGAATAAATATCTTAGACACATAACTTATGAAGGGGCTAAAAAAAGATATGGTGAGATTACCCCTGAAATTGATGAGCGACTCGATTTTGAGCTTAAGGTAATTGAGAAGACCGGATATCCGGGTTATTTCCTGATTGTGGAGGATTTTATCCGGGCCGCACGTAATATGGATGTATCGGTTGGTCCTGGTCGGGGTTCCGCAGCGGGGTCTGCCGTTGCTTATTGCTTATGGATAACCAATTTGGACCCTATTAAGTACGATCTACTTTTTGAGAGATTCCTAAATCCAGATCGTGTGTCCATGCCCGATATCGATATCGATTTTGATGACGAAGGCCGTGGTAGGGTAATGGATTATGTGATCAATAAATACGGATCCAATCAGGTGGCCCAGATCATTACCTATGGTACCATGGCAGCAAAGTCATCCATTAGGGATACGGCACGGGCCTTGGATCTGCCGCTGGGGGATGCGGATCGTATGGCCAAACTGATTCCCAATATGTCCAAGTTAAAGAAGATTATTGGGGTAGACGAAAAAACTTTAAAGGAAAAATTCAATAGCGAGGAACTGATAAAAATCAATGAGTTGCTGGCGATCTCCGAGGGTGATGGTCTGGAATCTGAAACCCTGAATCAGGCGTATATTTTGGAGGGTTCCGTACGTAACACCGGTATACACGCCTGTGGGGTGATTATTACGCCCGATGATATTACCAAGTTCGTCCCTGTGGCCTTGGCGAAGGATTCCGATATGTATTGTACCCAGTTCGACAACTCGGTGGTGGAAAGTGCTGGATTGTTAAAGATGGATTTCCTGGGGTTAAAAACCTTGACCCTTATCAAGGATACCGTAAAAATAGTAAAGGCCAAACACGGTATAGAATTGGATCCGGAGAATTTTCCCTTGGACGACGAAAAGACTTACGAGCTTTTCCAGCGTGGGGAAACCGTAGGGGTGTTTCAATATGAATCTCCCGGCATGCAAAAACACATGCGGGCGTTAAAACCTACCGTTTTTGCAGATCTTATAGCCATGAACGCTTTGTACCGTCCAGGCCCTATGGAATATATTCCCAGTTTCATTGCCCGTAAGCACGGTACGGAAGAAATTATATATGACCTTGATGCCTGTGAGGAATATTTAGCGGAAACCTACGGAATTACAGTATACCAGGAGCAGGTGATGCTACTTTCTCAAAAGCTTGCCGATTTTACCAAGGGCGAGGCGGATGTTTTGCGTAAGGCGATGGGGAAGAAGCAGAAGCATGTCTTGGACAAAATGAAGCCACAGTTTATAAAACAGGCTTCGGAAAAAGGTCATCCCGTAGACAAGTTGGAGAAGATTTGGAAGGATTGGGAGGCATTTGCAGCCTATGCATTTAACAAATCGCATTCTACCTGTTACGCTTGGATTGCCTATCAGACAGCATATTGTAAAGCACATTACCCAGCAGAATATATGGCGGCCGTGCTTTCCAATAACATGAACGACATAAAGCAGGTTACCTTCTTTATGGAAGAGTGTAAACGCATGGGGCTGGAAGTATTGGGGCCAGATGTAAACGAATCTTATTATAAGTTTGCGGTAAACGATGCCGGTGCAGTGCGGTTTGGCATGGGAGCTGTAAAAGGGGTTGGCCGTGGTGCGGTGGAAACCATCGTGGAGAATAGAAAGAAAGACGGACCATATAAATCTGTTTTTGACCTGGCCAAACGCATCGATCTAAGAGCAGCGAATAAAAAGGCTTTTGAGAATTTGGCGGTGGCCGGTGGCTTCGATTCCTTTGGGGATACACATAGAGCTCAATATTTTTATGATGAAGGGGACGGAATTACCTTTTTGGAAAAAGCCATGAAATATGGGGCCAAATTTCAAGAGAATGAGAATTCCTCACAAGTGAGTTTGTTTGGCGATGCCAGTAACGTGCAGATTCCGGAACCCGTGGTGCCTCCCTGTGAGGAATGGGGTACTATGGGGAAATTGCGAAGGGAAAAAGAAGTAGTGGGAATTTATATTTCCGGCCATCCCTTGGACGATTTTAATGCAGAAATAAAGGCTTTCTGCAATGCGAGCCTCTCCAATTTAAATGATTTGGAGGCAATAGTCAATAGAGAGGTGTCCTTTGCTGGGGTCATAACCGATGTGCAGCATAGGGTTTCTAAAAATGGCAAGGGATGGGCCATGTTCACTATGGAGGATTATACGGATACCTTTGAATTTAGAATGTTTGGGGAAGAGTATTTAAAGTACCGCCATTTCTTGATGATCAATTCTTTCGCCTATGTCAAAGTGTTTGTGCGCGAAGGCTGGGTAAACCGTGATACCGGTAAAAAAGGAGATCCCAGAATGCAGTTTAATATGATCATGATGTTGCAGGACGTGATGGAAACCTTTGCCAAAAAACTCACCATTAAGTTGGATATATCCCAACTGAAGGAGGAAAGCATATTGGACCTTAAGGATACTTTGGTCTCACATCAGGGGAATCATCCCTTAAGTTTTGTGGTATACGAGATGGAGGAGCAGATAAAAGTAAATATGACCAGTAGAAAACAAAAAATTCAAATATCGAGTGAATTACTCCTGCAGCTCAATGAAAAGGATGTACATTACAAGTTGAATTAAATGTTTTGTAGTTGATGAATGGGAAGGTGGGGAATATCACCTAAGTCCAAAGTGTTAAAAAGAATAGGTTTTATCAATTTGACCATAGTTAAAACGAATATATCGTTAGTAAGGAAAAGGCAAAATAATTGTCTAAATTTGTATAATATTTAAAAATAACGAAACATGGCATTAGAAATAACAGATGCTACTTTTGATGAAGTAGTTTTAAAAAGTGATAAACCGGTAGTAGTGGATTTTTGGGCGGCATGGTGTGGTCCTTGTAGAATGGTAGGTCCTATTATCGATGAGGTAAGTACCGAGTATGATGGTAAGGCCGTTGTTGGTAAGGTAGATGTGGACGCCAATCAAGAGTTTGCCGCTAAGTACGGCGTAAGAAATATCCCCACGGTATTGGTGTTTAAAAATGGTGAAATAGTGAACAGACAGGTTGGTGTTTCCCCTAAAAAGGTTTATACCGATGCAATTGATGCATTGCTGTAGCCTACACTGATTTCCGAATAGGAATATAAAAGTTGAAAAAAGATCCTGCTTTAGCGGGATTTTTTTATGCCCAATTTTCAAGGAATATAATATTTGAAACCTAGAAAAAAGGAGTTGACTACCAATTAATTAGTTTGGTCTCCCTTTTTTTGGCTTTTCTATTTTTTAACCCGGCCATATCTTCATTATCTTAGCATTATGGAGCTACAATCGGAATTACATAAGGCAAGTTTGTTTCAAAACTTGGAATTATTGGCAGGACAGGTGGTGGAAGGATTTATCAGTGGCATCCATAAAAGTCCCTTTCATGGATTTTCAGCGGAATTTGCAGAACATAAAATCTATAATAAGGGGGAAAGCACCAAGCATATAGATTGGAAGTTGTTTGCCAAGACAGATAAGTTGTATACCAAGCGCTACGAGGAAGAGACCAATTTACGATGTCATATGATCCTGGACAATTCGGCTTCCATGTATTATCCGGAAGTTGGAGCCTTAAGCCTTAAAAACCTTAATAAAATTGGTTTTGGGGTCCTGGCTATTGCCGCATTGATGAATATTCTTAAAAGACAGCGGGATGCAGTTGGTTTAAGTGTATATAGCGACCAATATAATTTTTATTCTTCGGAAAAGAGTAGTGAAAGGCACCACCAAATGTTGTTGGCCATATTAAGCGGGATTAGTCAGGAAACTAAACCTGCCAAACAGACCGAGACCTATACCTATTTGCACCAGATTGCCGAAAAAATAAAAAGAAGAAGTTTAATCGTACTTTTCACAGACATGTTCCAGACTTCCGAAGATAATGGACAGTTGTTCGAGGCCTTACGTCATTTAAAGTACAATAAACACGAGGTAGTTCTTTTTCATATCATGGACAAGGAAACAGAATATTCATTTGATTTTGAAAATACACCCAAGCGTTTTTTAGATGTGGAGACAGGATCCCATATTGATCTTTATGCCGATTCTGTAAAGGAAGCCTATGAAAGAGAGGTGGGGTCATACTTCGCCGCATTGAAACTTAAATGTGCCCAATATAAAATTAAATATGTGGAGGTGGATGTAAAAGATAGTTTCTCGTTGATAATGAACACCTTTATGGTGGAGCGCCAAAAATTTACGTAGAAACTTGCATTATTTTTAGAAAATTGTTTGTGCAATTAAATAAGGGGTGTATATTTGCACTCGCTAAACGCCACGGTTCGGTAGTTCAGTTGGTTAGAATACCTGCCTGTCACGCAGGGGGTCGCGGGTTCGAGTCCCGTCCGGACCGCCAACAAACAAGGCCCTTCAAGAGATTGAAGGGCTTTTTGTTTTTAGTGTTGCACGCAGATTGCATGCAGAATTTGTGATTTTCTGGGGTCAAGAACAATTGTTGTGTTTATGCAAATATTGTAGTTAATCTATAAAGGAAGAATTCTACATTCTTGTACCAATGCCCAGTTTTGTATACGCCGTTTGCATTTTTATACTCGAACGTCTGGACCTGTTGGAAAGACAGTTGACGGCTGATGAGAGCGTCCTTGATTTGAGCCCAATAGTGGCAGCTGGTTATAGCGAGGCTTAAGAGAGTTTACACTCCTGGAGCCTTTTTTATTGGCCATAAATCCGTATTATGGATTAATCCAGGATCATGCCTAATTTCTGGGTATTTGGATATTTATGCAAATAACTGAGTTAATCTAAACAGAAAGAATTCTGTGTTTCTAACCCCTCTGAACTGTGCCCTGAATGCCTTTATTTTGGCATTGAACGATTCCGCGGATGCATTTGTGCTTCTGTTTATAAAATAGTTCAGGATCGATCTATAGTTGAGCGATATCGTGTTTGCAATAGTGTTGAAGGCTCTAAAGCCCGTGTTCTCTACGTCTTTGTACCAATGGGCCAGCTTGGTATATGCCGTTTGAATGGAAGTTGCCGTATTGAATATGTTCCTGAGTCCTTGGACCAGGTCAAAGGCAGTCTTTATATCAGGGTATTGATCGAACAATATCCTGCTTCTTTCGGATTGGTTCCGGGTCCAATTGTTGGGCGATTTATAAAGCAGGTACCTACTTCTGGCCAAGAGTTGTTTTCTGGTGTCCCCGTTATTGAATTCTTTTGGGACGAAGGCCCTGTTCTTTTCTTTTGCCCGTTTTATCTGTTCGTTCTCCAGGTCTATGGCGTCCCATCTGTGCTTGATCCGGATATCCTGAAGGGCCTCCAGTGCCAGCTTCTGTACGTGGAACCTATCCGTCACCTGTACCGCTTTTGGAAAGCATTTTTTGGCGATGGTCTTCATCGAGTTCGCCATATCCAGGGTGATTTCCTTGACCGTTGCCCTTTTCTTGGCGGGTATTTTCATCAGTTGTTCCATGATGGGCTCCACCTTGGTGCCGGAGAATATGGCCACTATAGACCCTTTTTTACCCTTGGCTTTTTTGTTGGTGATTATGGTGTAGAGCTCCCCCTTGGAGAGTGCCGTTTCGTCAATGGAGAGGTAAGGTCCCATATTTTCGGGAAAGACGAGCCATTGTTTGGCATGTCCCTTTTGCTCCCAATGCTTGAACTCGCTCAGATAATTCCTGTACTGCCGCTGGAGTTTCTTGCCATTTACCCCGAAGAGAGACCCAAGTTGTTGGCCGCTCAGGGCCGTATTATCCGTTGATCTCTTTTAAAAAAGCAGCGAACTCCTTTGACATGCGGGTCCCCTGTGCAATAAATTCGTCCCAATCACGGCTGGTCTTGGTCCACTTTCCATCCTCCAGGACATCCCAGCGCCTGCGCTTGAGACTCAAACTGACCAGATTGCTGCGGATCGGATAATCATCGATGACCCTGGGCTCCATAAAGCCACTGGCCTTAAAGGTGTGCTCTTTGTAACGCTCCGGTATCTGCTTTTTCTCCTCTAGAAATACAGTCAGCCGATTGTCGTATAAGGGATTCTTTATAGGTTTTTGTTCAAAGCCGACGATATCAAAAAAGTCGAGTAATCCCTCTGGTAAAAATAAGCTCAATAACGATAAATCGGTTCCTTTGTCCATCCATTAAATTTAAAGTGCAAAGAAATAAATTATTCACTTCAGACCCAAGTTTTGTTCTTGATCCTTAATCCAAAAAAAAACCATTCCACATTCTCACGGGCAGGATATTATGTATTTCATAGAATGGTGTGTCGGCTAATTTGGGTTTCAAAAACGGATTATATATAAGAAATGTCTGAAAAGGAAGGTGTTAAAAAGCCATTAATATAAAAACTATACCTCCTGCTTTGCGCCCATTCCAAAAAATAAAAGGAAAACTCCGTTCATTTTATCATCGAGGGTTTTACGCAAAATGGCGAAGGCCTTGGTCATATGTGCTTCAACAGATTTTGTGGAAACATCTAAATATTCGGCAATTTCTATGTTATTAAGGCCATCTTGCTTGCTCAATAAAAATACTTGTCTGCATTTTGGAGGGAGACTTTCAATTTCTATTCTAACCAGGGCAATTAATTTTTCCAATGAATTTTCATCTTCCTCTTCAACAACTGCGGTTAATGCATCAATATTTTTCTTATCCAATGGAACTACAAATTTTATATTTCTATTTTGATTGATAAATTCATTATAAACCGATCTAAACAAATAACTTTTAACGGCAAAATCATCTTTCAGTTTAAAACGGATCCTCCAAATATTGATAAAAACATTTTGGACAATATCTTTTGCTAAATCACCGTCATTAGCAAGCCCATAGGCATAAGAACAGAGCATATTATGGTATTTGTCGACTAAAAAAGTGTATGCTTTGGAATCTCCTCTTTTAATACCTTGTATTAGTTCAATATTCGTCATCGGAAAGATATAATGGATTTGTGTATTTAGGAATACAGGCTATATATTTTTACGAAAATAAAAATAAAGTTGGTAAAAAGTTAGGGTTGTGTAAATTTCTTGTGTTATAGTGTTATAAAATGGATAAAATGATTTCCAATAAGATACAAAGATTAATCACACAATATGTTACCAAACAAGCCTCGGATATAGAATTGGAAGACTTGGAATCATGGCTCGAAAACCCCAAGAATTATTCGGTGTTCAAAAGATACTTAAAAATTAACTACCTAATCGACCTAACTATGGATTTGTTCGATTCCGAAAATTCAAAAAAAGAACTACTCGATTTAATTAAGAAGGAAAAGAGAGTAAATAGATTATATAAGTTTTTTAATACAATGAAATATGCGGCAGCTGTTGCCCTATTTATAGGAATAATATATACTGTTAAAAATGGATATTTAATAGAAAAACCTAAATTACTAATACCTGCAAATGTTATTACGCTGCAATTGGAAAATGGGAACATAGAGGTGCTCCATGAAGATGGAACTACAAAAATAATTGATGTCAATGGCAAGGTAGTCGGGAATCAAAGTGGTAATCAATTACGATACGACAGTAATACCAAAATTGAAAAGATAGTCTACAATACTTTAACAGTTCCCAATGGAAAGCGTTTTGAAGTACAATTATCCGATGGAACAAATGTGTATTTAAATGCAGGGACATCCTTGAGATATCCAGTGAAATTTATTCAGAATAATAAAAGGGAAGTGTTCGTAACCGGGGAGGCATTTTTTGATGTGGCTCCCGATAGGGAACATCCTTTCATTGTTAATGCCGATAGTTTAAATATTGAAGTATTAGGTACCGAGTTCAATGTAACTGCCTATCCTGAAGATTTGTCTACAGATGTTGTCTTGGTCGAAGGGTCTGTAGGAATGTACATGAATAACAAAACTATGGATGAAGGGATGCTAATAGAACCAGGCACGAAAGGCTCACTTAATAAAAATCTGGAAACCTTTACATCGGAATTAGTAGATACTTCTCTATATACCCTATGGATGGATGGCGATTTGGTGTTTAGAAATATGCCATTCAGAAATATTGCAAGGAAACTAGAGCGAAGATTTAATATAACTATAATAATTAAAAATTATAAACTTAACGACGAGGTTTTTAACGCCACATTTAAAGAAGGGGCAACCATTCAGAATATTTTACATTCCTTCAAGAATAGCTTTGGTCTAGACTATACAATTAAGGACAGTACAGTGTACATTAATTAACTTAAAATACAAATTATATGGAATAAAATCAATTTAAAATTTTTCAAAGAAAAAATCACTTAATTACTCTTAAAAGGATAAAAAAAACCGGAAGATGCTACGAACATCTCCCGGTAGTTGTAAGTGATCAACCAACTAAATTAGTCATTCACTATTTATACGCATTAAAATTATGAAAAAACTTCATGATGGGAAAGGTAGTTGTCTACCTTTTGTCAAATTTGATTTAAAAATGAAATTAACCTTAATCCTAACATTTGTATCCTTTATTGGAATGTTTGCAAATTCGGGATATTCCCAATCACTCACTTTAGAGGTCGAGAACATGACAATAGATAATGTAATTAATAAAATTGAGTTAACCTCAAAGTATACATTTGTTTACAATACCAGATTTGTTGATTTGCAGCGTAGAGTATCCTTAAAGTTTAATGATGCTTCTATTTCCGAGGTTCTGGAGCAATTGTTCGAGAATGCAAGACCTAAAACATCGTTTCATGTAATTGATACCGAAGTTTTTTTAAATGAGGGAAGTACTTTAGAGGAAAATTCCAAAACATTCGATCATACCCAGAAGCAGGCTATTCAAATTACCGGATCCGTAATAGATAATACCGGTCAGCCCCTTCCCGGTGCCAATATTTTGGAAAAGGGAACCACCAATGGAACCCAGGCGGATTTTGACGGGAATTTTTCTATTTCCGTGGAAGATGAAAATGCCGTTTTAACGGTTTCCTATATTGGATATGCCACCAAAGAGATCTCCATTAATGGCCAAACCAATATTATGGTTAGCCTGGAAGAAAGTGCCGTTGGTATGGACGAAGTAGTGGTAGTAGGATATGGTACACAGAGTCGGCATAATGTTACAGGCGCCATTTCAAGTATTTCCGAGGAAGACATCTCTGGCCGTCAAGTCAGAAGTCTTGATCAAATGATGCAAGGCAAAATGGCCGGTGTCGCTATCAAAACTAATTCTGGAAAACCAGGTAGTGAAGGAGCCGATATAATAATTCGAGGAGTAAATTCTTTTGGGACGAGCAGTTATCCTCTTGTTTTAATTGATGGAATAGAAGGGGAGATAAATTCGGTAGCCCCGGAAAATGTTCAAAGTGTTAGCGTAATGAAAGATGCCGCATCTGCCGCCATCTACGGATCAAGAGCAGCTAATGGGGTAGTCCTAATAACCACGAAAAGAGGCAGGGCAGGAGAATTAAATATTACATATAACGCTAATTTTTCTAACCAAACCAATCTTTTTAATCGCAATATACATTATAAATTAAGAGGACGGGACGGAGAAAAGCACCAATAATCCTG